>JASHRU010000363.1 GCA_030037225.1 Candidatus Acidiferrales bacterium
CCTTCGCCGCGCAGCCATTCGAGCATTGTGGCCGAATCGCTGTTCCTCCCCGCCCCAGCCTTCCACGCAATGTGCAGCATGGCACGCCCAATCGCGCGTTTATCTTTCCAGTTCAAGAACGGAAGCATTAGGAACGACGGCGCCAGATGCAGCGGCGGCGGCAACGCCGAGGCCTCCAGAACCGATCGCCGCCCTTCTCGATCCAAAAACACCACTCGGTCGTAGTAGCGGATTTTCCCTTCCGCTCCCACCCGCCGGTAGAAATCTTCCAGGTTGGTACAGCACGCCATCGTCACGTGCTGGCAGTTGTCCACGTGCTCGCCGTCGGGTAGCAGGTAGGAAGCTGCGCGCCCGCCCAGGTGCGGTTTCCGTTCGATCAGTTCGACCCGGTAGCCCGCCTCAGCGAGAGTTACTGCCGACGACAGCCCGGCGAGTCCCCCGCCCAGGATCAGAATGCGTTTCGAATCCATTCTCCTCCGACCACCGGCCGAAGCGCGCCCGCAGCAGAATCCACGTCTTCTCCGCCGCGCTCAGCCCCACGCGCGCGCTGGTGACGTCGTAATTGCGCCCTTCCATTTTCCCCAGCAGCCCGCCATAAATGCGCGCTAGCGCCCAGAGCGCCGCCCGGCTGTCTTCGTGAATCAGCGGAACGAGCCCCGCGCCCTCCGCGTAAAACCCTCGCGCGCGCTCCGCCTCGAACCGGAACAGCTCCCGCGCCGCCGGCGAAGGAGGAGCTGCCGCTACCTCGCTCGCCGCGCACCCAAACCGCTCCAAATCCTCAGTCGGCAAATAAACGCGCCCGCGCGAAGCATCTTCCAGCACGTCCCGCAGAATATTGGTGAGCTGGAACGCCAGCCCGAGCCCGTCTGCCAGTTCCAGCGCCCGCGCGTCCTCGAACCCGAACACGCGCACGCAGCACTGGCCCACAACCCCGGCCACGCGGTGGCAGTACAGCCGCAAATCCTCAAACGTCCGGTATGCGGCCGCGTCCAAATCCATCTGTGCGCCATCCAGCAGCTCGTCCAGATAGCCGCGAGGAATCGCGTATCTTGCAAGTGTGTGCGCCAGGGCCGGCAGAATCACCGGCCCCGAAACGTCTCCGCGCGCCACGCGCCCCACCGTCTGCCGAGCCAGCTCCAATCCCTCGAGTTTCGCCGCGCGGTCGCCGGGAGCATCGCTGATGTCGTCCACCCAGCGCATGAACGCATAGAGAGCGCACAGCGCCGCGTGTTTTTCGCGCGGCAGCAGCCGGAAGCCGTAGTAGAAATTCCGCGCCTGGGCCCGCGCAATCCGCCGGCATTGCGCAAACGACTCCGCGAGTTGCGCTGTCTCAGGCACGTTTGGACTCCGCATGCTCCCGGGGCTGCGCGGCACCCTCCGCGCCACGCGCGCCCACCTCGGCATCGCCCCGGCTGGCGTGCAGCAACGGCGAAAACATCCGCGACACGAGAGCTCGCCCCAGAAGCCGCGCCTGCGTGCGCCGCGAAATGGCCGGACGGTGCTCGATCGTGTTGTAGCCGGTCGCTTCAATCGCATCGAGCACAGCGATTCCCCCGCGGCTGAACATGTCGATGTCGGTGCGCAGCGGCCCCGACACGTTCCGGGCCAGCGGCCTCCCGCGCGCAAACAGCGTGCGCGTGTACTCCACCAGTTCCTTCATCATCCGCGCGTAACGCGCGTCAAACCGCCGCGTCTCCAGGTCCGCCACCGAAAGCCCGTGCGCAGCCAGATGGTCCAGCGGAATGTAAATCCGCCCGATATCCAGGTCTCGCGCCACGTCCTGCCAGAAATTCGCGAGTTGCAGCGCCGTGCACGTCCAATCGGACAGCTCCTGCCGCGCCGGGTCGCGGTATCCGCACACGAAGAGCACGATGCGTCCCACCGGATTCGCGGAATACACGCAGTAGTCCAGCACGGAGGCCCAGTCGGGATGACGCTTCACGGTTTGGTCGCGCCGGAACGCGATCAATAGATCCGCGAACGGTTTCTGCGGGATGTCGTGCTCCCGCACCGTCTCCGCCAGCGCCACGAGCACCGGATGCGTCGCCCGCCCCTCGTAACAGCGCCGCAGCTCTTCTTCCCATTCGTCCAGCAGCGAAAGCGCCCGCTGCATATCCGGAATCTCATCGCCCAGATCGTCCGCCCAGCGGCAATAGGCATAGACGTTGTAGAAACTCTGATGCAGACCGCGTGGCAGCATCCAGGAAACCACGTTGAAATTTTCGTAATGGCTCGTAGCCAGCCCGCGCGTGTACGCCTGCGCTTCTGCCAGCGAACACCCGGCCGCCGGCAGCCCCTTCGCAATCGCCAAATCGGTTGGAATCACCATCGGTCGAAACCGCTCTCCCGCCCCGGCGCGCCGGAGCCGCGCGCTCAGGGAATCACCGCGGTCTTCAGCTCTCCGTTCCGCGCCTTCATTTCCTCGAATATCTGCGGTAATTCCGCGAGAGGCCGCTCCGCCGTAATGAACTCCCCCGTATCCACCTCGCCGCCGGCGATCGACGCGAGCGCCTCGCGCATGTGCCGCGGCGTGTGGTGAAACGTGGACCGGATTGTAATTTCCGAATAGTGCAGCTCGCTCGGGTCCATGCGCACCTCGGTGCCCTTCGAGCACCCGCCGAACAAATTCACCGATCCGCCGCGCCGGACCATCCCGATAGCCCACTCCCAGGTGGCCGGTTGCCCCACGGCCTCCACCACGGCGTCCGCGCCGCGCCCGGCTGGCGTCATCTTCCGCACCACCTCGACGGGCTCGAGCGACTGCGTCACATCCACCGTCTCCGCCGCTCCCATTCGCCGCGCATTCTCCATCTGGCTCGCGCGTTTCCCGACGGCGATCACTCGCGCCCCCCGCCTGGAAAGCACGCGCACAAACTTCAGCCCGATCGCCCCGCAGCCGATCACCGCTACCGTCGCGCCTTCCGGCACGCGCATTTCCTCCACGCCGCGAAGCACGCACGCCAGCGGCTCCGCCATTGCCGCATCGCGAAAACTTACGTGTTCCGGTATCGGCAGCAAATTGCGCTCCACAATCCGTCCCGGCACGCGAATGAACTCCGCATACGCTCCGTTGTTGAAGAGCAGGTCCGAGCACAGATTCAGCTGCCCGGCCTTGCAATAGAAGCATTCCCCGCACGGTGCCGAATTCGCCGGAACCACGCGCGCACCCGGCCGCACGCTGCGCACTGCCGTGCCCGTCGCCACTACCGTCCCCGCCAGTTCGTGCCCGAACAGCGCCGGCGGCGTAATCATCCGTGCGTGGTAACCGCGCCGCCACACCTTCAGATCGGTGCCGCACGTCAGTGCCACCGCCACGCGCACCAGCACTTCGTCCGCGCCGATTTGCGGGATGGGCACCTGCTCCACCCGCACGTTTTCCCGGCCGTAGAGCACGGCTGCCGTCATTTGCCCGTTGTTGTCCGCCATGGGTCTGCCGTTCAGGGCGTAATCACTACTTTACACGAGTCGGCTACGGGATGCGCGGCGAGGTCGATCGCGCGGGGAAATTCCTCCAGCGGAAACGTGTGTGTCACCAGCCCGGCCAGCGGCAATTGCCGGGAAAACACCAGCCTCGCCGATTCGCCCTGCAAATCGGCGTCGGCGCTGTAGCTCCCCAGCAGTTCTTTCTCTTCTATCCCGGCGTGATGCGCCGCGAATTCCACCCGCATCACGGGATCGTTATGCGCAAACAACAGCACGCGCCCTCCCGGACGCACCATTTGCAGTCCCTCTTCCACCAGCGCCGGCACAGCAACGGCCAGCAGCACGGCGTCCGCTCCCCGGCCTTCCGTCCGTTTCAGGATCTCGTCGCGCACGGAAACCGCCGCTGGATCAAACGACTCCGTCGCGCCGCACGCCAGGCTGCGCTCCCGCCGCGATGCCATCGGATCGCTCGCGTACACCCGCGCCCCCTCCAGCTTTGCCAGCATCATCAACAGCAGCCCGATCGGCCCCTGTCCCACAACGAGCGCGTCTTCGCCAGCCGTCACCCGCGCCTTCCGCACCGCCTTCCAGCACGTATTCACCGGCTCGACGAACGACGCCTCCAGAAAGCTCACGCCCGCCGGAATCGCCTCCATCCCCCGTTCAACCACCCACGGCATCACTCGCACGTACTGTGCAAAGCCCCCGCCGTTCGGATCGAATCCCGCCGTCACGCCCGTTTTCTTGTACGTGGCGCACTGCGAATAGAGCTTCCGCCGGCAGTAGAAACACTCGCCGCACGGCACGTGGTGAAAACTGACGGCGCGGTCGCCCGGCTTCCATCGCGTCACTCCCGCGCCCGTCTCCACCACCGTTCCTGCGATCTCATGGCCAAATATCTGTGGGGCGCGCACGAACCCGTGGTGGATTTTTTTGATGTCGGTGCCGCATACCCCGCAGGCCGCCACGCGCAACAACACCTCGCCCGCGGCAATCTCCGGCACCGCGACGTCCTCCACGGCCACCTGCCCCGCGCCCCGGTACACGCCTGCCCGCATCCGCCGGCCCGCCGGCGGAGCCGCCGTCAAAGCTTCACTTCCCACGGTTCCCGTGCTGGCGCCGCTCATGCCTTCGCCGCTCCTGCAACCGCTTCGTGCTCCTTCCAGTTTTCCGCTAGATCCGCAATGTAGCGCTCCAGAAACTCCGCGAGCGTCGCGGACGCCTTCCGGCTGTCGCCCGCCAATTGCAGCAGCCCGCGAAGCCTCGCCGGCTCGGAGGCAATGGAGCTGAGCAGCCGAACCGGCCGCAGTTTCCCCTTCGCATTGAGCACGCGATTGAAATCCACTGGCAAATCCTGTCCCGCGTCATCGGAAACCACGCGAATCGCCACCGCGGGCACCTGCGCTGCGACGGCCGCCGCGAGCACGCCTGCGCTCTCCATCTCCACGGCATCGCCCTTCGCCCCGAGCGCCATCTTCTCTGCCGATGAGGAAATTACGCTCAAACTGGTGAGAAACCTCTCCACCACACGCGCCCCGCACGCCCTCGCACGTTCCACGAGCTCCGCGTCGCAGCGCACCGCACTTTTCCCGGGCAACTCCGCAACCTGCGCCGCGGCCAGCACTTCTCCCCGGCCGTAGGTTTCCTTTAGCCCGCCGGCCAGTCCCGACGAAATGCATACGTCTGGCTTCGATCCGAGCGCGTAGCGCGTTGCCCGCCTCGCCCGCACCGCGCCGATCCCCGTGAGCGCCACCACAATCTCCGTCTCGCCAATGGCCTTCCGATAGACCGGACACTTCACCATTTCCAGTCCCACCGGCATGTTGGGCACGCGGACAAACGGATGGCGCCGGCGCCAGGCGGCGAATTCAGCGGCGACAGCGAAGGTAACCAGGACTCGCATGGGTTACAAGCCTAGGCGGCCCGCTCCACGTGCTCCGCGGAACGTTGCGAGCGCGCGCCGCCCACGTACCCGTTCGCTTCATACCAGCGTACCGCGCGATCCATCGCTTCTGCCACTGGCCGGGCCTGGAACCCCAGCTCGCGCTCGGCCTTCGCGGTGTTCACGAACATCCGGTGACGCGCGATTTTCACGCCTTCCAGCGGTATATGCGGCTCGCGACCCAGCATCCGGCTGAACGCCGCATCCACATACGCCGCAGCCAGAGCGACGCTGTGCGGAATCCGCATCCGCGGCGCCCGTCGTCCGGTAATCCGCGCCAGTTCCGCCAGAATCTCTTCGAGCGTCATATTTTGCCCGCCCAGCAAATAGCGCTCTCCCGGTCGGCCCCGCTCCGCGGCCAGCAAATGGCCCTCCGCCACGTCCTCCACCGCCACCAGGTTCAATCCCGTATCCACAAACGCGGGCATCCGCCCGTTTAGAAAATCCACGATGATCCGGCCCGTCGGCGTCGGCTTCCAGTCCCCCGGCCCCACAGGCGTCGTCGGATTCACCACGATCACCCGCATCTTCTCGCGGCTGAACGCCATC
>JASHRU010000364.1 GCA_030037225.1 Candidatus Acidiferrales bacterium
GCCATAGAGCGTGCAGTAGCCCACCGCCAGTTCGGATTTATTTCCGGTCGTGAGCAGAAGCGCACCGAATTTATTCGATAGCGCCATCAGCAGGTTCCCCCGCACGCGCGCCTGGATGTTTTCTTCCGTCGCGTCCTCGGCCCGCCCGCGGAACGTTTCCGCCAGCGCCGCGCGATACTCCGCGAAAATCTCAGTGACCGGAATGAGCTGGAACTCGATGCCCAGGTTTTCCGCGAGCTGGCGGGCGTCCGACACGCTTCCCTCCGAGGAATACGGCCCCGGCATGCTTACTCCGAGCACGTTGGCAGGGCCAACGGCTTCGGTCGCGAGCGTGGCCACCACCGCGGAGTCGATTCCTCCGCTCAGGCCCACGATCACGCGATGGAAGCCGCATTTGCGCACGTAGTCGCGCGCGCCCAGCACCAGCGCCTGGTGCACGGCCTCGATTTCCTCCTCCGGCTGCGCGTGCACCTCGCCGCTCTGCGTCTCCGAGTCGAAGAGCACGATGTCTTCGGCAAACGCGGCGGCGCGCGCCGCCAATTCTCCCCTTCCCGTATAGACGCAGCTCGCCCCGTCGAACACCAGGCTGTCGTCGCCGCCCACCTGGTTCACGTACACCACCGGACGGCCGTGATGCACCGCCAGCGAGCTGAGCATGTTCGCGCGCTGTTCGCGTTTGTGGGCGTGGAAGGGCGATCCCGAGATATTGATAATCAGCTCCGCGCCCTTCGCCACCAGCTCCGCCACCGGATCGCGCTCGTAGAGCGGACGCGCCCAGAACTGCTTGTCGTTCCAGATGTCCTCGCAGATGGTGATTCCCAGCGGCACGCCGCAGAACTCCACGGCGTGCTGGGTGTGCGCGGGCTGGAAGTAGCGCGACTCGTCGAACACGTCGTAAGTGGGCAGCAGCATCTTGCGCTGGAGGAAGAGGACGCGCCCGTAGCCCACCAGGGCGGCGCAGTTCGCCAGCCGCTTCCCTACCTCGTCCTGCGCGTGCCCCACCAGGCCCACGATGGAGGGCAGCGGAATGTCCGCAGCGAGCCGGTCGAGCTCCTCGAGATTGCGCTGGACGAAAGCCGGCCGTTCCACCAGGTCAAACGGGGGGTAGCCGCAGAGCGCGAGTTCGGAAAAGATGGCGAGGTCGGCACCGCGCCGCCGCGACTCGGCGGCCGTGGCGCGGATTTTCGCGGCGTTGCCGTCGAAGTCGCCGACGGTCGGGTTAATCTGCGCCAGCGCGACCTTCATGAGGGAAGCATACGGAGCGATTTGAATTGATGCAAGCGAAGCAGCACTCGAGCGTGCCCCTGCCGGCGGCGCAATTGCCTTTTCGCATGCCTGGCGCTGCGCTAGAGTGTACGCTGGCTGCGGACGCGACGAACGAACCGGCGAATGTACCCTCTCGCTCTTACCACCGACGACGCGCGCGTTCCCGCCAACTGGAGACCGAAACCATGCGGTGGGCAATTCTCGTCGCTTCGCTGTGCCTGCTCGCGCCCTTAGCGCTCGCGCAGGAAAAGAAAGAAGCGCCGAAGCCGGCACAGACCATCGAGGAATTGAAGCAGCAGCTCGAGAAGATCCTGAAAGACATGCACACTCCGGGGGCTTCCGTGGCTATCGTGCGCCGTGACGGCCCCGAATGGGTTGCCGGACTAGGAATCGCCGACGTGGCCACGGGCCGACCGGCGACGCCGGAAACTCTTTTCCGGATCGGTTCTACTTCGAAGGCCTTCGCTTCGTTATCCATCCTGCTGCTCGCGGACGAGGGCAAATTGTCGCTGGAGGACCCGGTTCACAAACTGGCGCCGGACGTGTGGTTCGAAAACCGCTGGGAATCGAGCGACCCGGTGCGCGTGGTGAACTTGCTGGAACACACCACCGGCTGGGACGATATGCACCTGCGCGAGTATGCGAAAGACGCGCCTCCCGAAATGGGGCTGGCTGCAGCGCTCGACTACGATCACCACTCCCGGATTTCGCGTTGGCCCCCGGGAACGCGCATGTCTTACTGCAACACGGGTCCCGCGGTGGCGGCGTACATCGTCGAGAAACTGACGAGCCAGCGGTTTGAGGATTTTGTCGCGCAGCGTCTGTTCGGCCCGATCGGCATGAAAACGGCGACGTACTTCCCTCCCCCTTCTGGGACGGCAACGACGCTTTACCACTCCGACGGCAAAACGCCGTACCCCTACTGGAACGTAATGTATCGTCCGGCCGGCTCGATCAACGCCTCGGCGCAGGATATGGCCGCCTACGTCGCCTTCTATCTCAACCGGGGAAAAGCGGGAAGCGCCGCGGATGCGCCGCAGGTTGTTCCCTCGAAAGATATCGACCGCATGGAAAGCCCCACGAGCACGTGGGCGGCAAAGGAGGGGCTCAAGGCCGGCTACGGGCTGAGCAATTACTGGAACGTTCAAAAAGGTTTCGTGTGGCACGGACACAACGGGGGAGTGTCGGGCGGGCTCACCGAAATGGCCTATCTTCCCCAGGACGGGGCCGGCTATTTTTTCAGCATCAATTCGGCCAACCCACAGGCGTTCCAGAAAATCAGCGAAGCGATCCGGAGCTACATTACGCGCAGCCTTCCCATGCCGGCCGTTCCATCCGCAGCGCCGCTTCCGGCCGATGCGGGCGCTTACGCCGGATGGTACGAGCCGGATTCGCCGCGGAACGAATTCCTTCACTTCCTCGAGCGCCTGTTGGGGCTGAGCATGATCCAGTTCGAGGACGGGAAAATGCTGCTCACGAATCTGGGCGGGTGGAAGGAAGCGTTTCTGCCGGTTGCCGGCGAGCAATTCCGGCGAGTTCCGAAAAAGGATCCGCCGGATCCTGTGGCCATCCTCGCGCTTCTGACGCCGAATGACGAGGGGCGATTCATCCAGGCGGGGATCGGGACCACGTTCAAGAGGATTCCCGCCTGGCTGGCGATCACAGAGATCGCTCTGGTCACTTACTTCGTGGTTTCCGTGCTGGCCGTATTGGTTTACGCCCCCTTCTGGATTCTCGGCGGGCTGAGCAAGAAGCGCCGCCGTCCGGCCGAGCGCGCGATGCGGTTGTGGCCACTTGCAAGCGTGTTGAGCCTGCTGGCCTGTGTGATCCTGTTCGCTCTCAGCAACGATGACCCGATTCCCCGGCTGGGAAATCTGACGCCGTGGTCGGCGGGAATCTGTGCGGCAACGATTGCCTTTGCGGCCATGGCGCTCGCGGCGGGAATCGCCGTGTGGCGTGCGCCGCGCGACGGCGTGCGGAGCGGCGTGAAGTGGTTTTCGGGCGCAGTGACGATAGCGCTGCTCATCGCGGCGGTGTACCTGGCGTTTTGGGGCATCATCGGCATGCGCACGTGGGCTTGAGTGCCGGCCGCGCAGGACACCGGCCCGCTAGCTGCCGGCGGCCAGCATGGCGGTCAATCGCCGCACATCGGGGGCGGTTTCCATGATCCTAACGAACTCGATGACGCTGTCGGTCTTCTCGAACGGCCATCGCGCAAAGCCGGCGCATCCGCGGAATTTCTCGGCCACCTCGTCGTAACTCATCGGATTCGCGGGACTCCCTTTAGCGAATTGCGCCTTCCCGGAAAGCACGCGCCCGTCCTTCATTTGAACTTTGATAATGCTCGTCATCTTGTCGAGCCCGGCCTCCTCCGCTTCGCTATCCACATAAAAATTCACGCGGCGGATCATATCCTGCACTTCGGGCCGCTGGACCACCGCGTCTGTATATTCCGCCAGGCCGGCTTTGCGTTCGAGCAGAAGGATGGCAAGGCCGAACTCCATGCTGAACTTTGCCTCCAGCCCGGTCTTCGGGTCATGATGCAGCAGCGTGGTCACCATTCCGTGGTTGCCGCCGACGTCCACTTTTTCGACTCCATCGGCCGTAATTCCGTACTCGCGAATCAGCCGGATCATTTCTCCCATCGCCGGATGCGTCAGCGAGCCCGAGGGATACGGCTTGATGGAAACCCCCGGCGTTTCGATGGTCCACGGTTTGCCGAGCCGGTCCACGATGGCCGCAGGATCAAAACCGCCGCCCGCCGCATGGAAGAATCCGAACTGCGCCTCGAGGATATTCGGGGCCGCCGTCCAGCCCAGCGCCGCCAAATCCGCGGCCACCACGCCGGCTTCCGCCGCGTGTCCCGCGTGGAAGGGCTTGGTCATCGTGCCGAAATTCTCGCGAAGTCCTCCCGCCTCGGCTGCCGCTACGCCGAGCGCATACGCCGTCTTCTGTGCGTCCAGCCCTCGCAGCCGCGCGCACGCCGCCGCGCTCCCGAACGCGCCCACGGTTCCCGTGGTATGGAAGCCGTCCAGGTAATGCCGCGGCGCGATGGCTTCCGCGATCTTGCACTCCACCTCGACACCGATGTGATACGCCCTCAGCAACTGTTTCCCGGAGAGTCCTCCCGCCTCGCAGAGCGCGAACGCGGGCGGCAGCACCGGCACGGTCGGATGCGTCAGCAACCCATACACGCGGTCTTTGGCCACGGCGAGCTGCGTGTCGTCGTAGTCGTCGGCATGGATGAAAGTGCCGTTGGCAAACGCGGCAAAGCGCGCCGGCGCCGTCAGACGCGTCCCGATGATCGAGCTTTTCCCCGCGCACGGCCCCAGGGCCTCGATGTAACTCTTCATCGGCGGGGCCAGCGTGGAGACGGATCCGGCCAGCGCCAGCCCCAATCCATCCAGAATGGATTTCTTGCCCAGCGCGATTACGTCCGCCGGTATGTCTTCATAGTGCGTGTTGACGATGAAATCCGAAACGTAGCGCGTGAGGCCCGGCACGGAGGGAAATCCCGCCGCCTGGTGTTCTCCCGCGGATTGCCTCGGCCCGTCCAGCGCCGTTCCGGCGGTCAGTAGCGATGCTTTACAGAAGTCGCGGCGCTTCATCGGTCCCAGATGGTAGCAGATGCGCCCGCGATCTGGTTGCTCGCCCAGGAAGCCGCCATGCGCGTCACCGGCGAATTTCGAATCCCAAAGCGCCAAGAATCAGCACGATCAAGAAAACGAGCGAGACGATCGCGAGCAAGACTCCGGTGACAATCAGCGCCGCGTTCGTGGCCTCTTTGACTCCTGGTGACTCCGACATCAAGAAGCGAGCTGCGGCAGCGATTCCCGTCAGGACAGCAACCACGGCGGAGATCACGAGGGGGGAATGCTTTTCCAGGATGGGAGGCTGGTCGGGCCACATCCCCTGTATCGGCGGCCAGAGCAGGTCCAGCTGGCGCGCCGCTCTCCGGCCTATCGCGGCCAGCCGTAGTATCCTGGCCCAACGCGCATGTGGTGATGCCACGCCACCGGAAACGCCCAGGCCACGAGCAGCCCAACCACGGCCTGTCCGATCGCCAATGGAATGATGTTGCGCACGCGTCCGAACATCCAGGCCATAACCATTCCCCCGGCAAACGTCAACGGCACGAGCAGCGGATTGGGCCAATGGCAGGCGGAGAAAATCGCTCCCGTCACTCCCGCGGCGATCCGCTCATCCCTAATCAGCGCGAGCATGCGGTTGTGCACCAGCGAATTGAGCGCCACCTGCTGGAGCAGGCAAAAGGCGCCGTAACTGGCCATCACGGACACGATGTTGAAAGGCAAACGCAGCGGCGCCCCCGTCGAAACGCCGGCGATGAGCAGTCCCACCGCTGCGGGGCCGAAAACCACCAGCGTCTGGCGAGCCGCGGCGCCCAGGTTGTCACCGCGCCAGCCCAGCGTCCTGGGCGCGTCGCGATGGAGCAGGAAGCTCACTGCCATCCACGCGATGAAGATCACCCAGGTCCATCGCGCCGAAAACTGCAGCCGCCAGATGAACCACAGGATGAACGCCGGAAGAAGAGTCACATCGGCCAGGGAAAGCCAGCGGCTCGAAGACGCACTCATCACTCGCTCGCTTGCTGCGCTACTTGCTCGATTACCGGCGGCAGCCCTGCGCCTCACACTCGCCAGGCGCTGACGCGCCGCGCCATATCCCACACCATATTGTCGAGCGCGAGATTGATTTCGTCGCTGGGCTGGCGCCGCGTATTCGAGAGCGCCGCCCATGAAAAGCCGCTCGCCGTTCGCACCATGATCGAAGTTGTGCCCGGCAGGCTGCCGTTATGCCACCAGTTTCCCCTGCCGTCGTTTCTCACCAACCAGCCCCGCGCATATTTCACCGCCGCGGTAAGGGCGCTAGCCGGGCCCGGGCTGACCATCTTCGCGACGGTTTCGCTCTTCAGGATCCCCGGCGCCGCGCCGTGGCCCGCCACGCGGCCGGCGAACCGCGCCAGATCCGCCGCCGTCGCCAGCCAGCCTCCGTGCGAATCCATGCGTGCGACGTTCATGTTGTAAGGGTCCTCGCCGCTCTGTCCGAAGTACACCACTTCGTTTGGCGCGCGCTGCTTCAGCGTGTTTCCTGCGATGCTCATGTCCGTGATTCCGCAGGACGACAGCACTTCCTGGCGCACATACTCCGCGTAGGGTTGCCTCGAAACCTTTTCGATGACGCGTCCCAGTACGCAATACCCAAAATTGGAATAGGCGAACCTCTCGCCGGGAGGATCGAGCAGTGGCAGATTGTCCAGCGTCCAGGAAATCAATTGCGCGTGATCCATTTCGCGAAAACGGAACATGGGATCGCTCGAATCATTCGTCCAGCCGCCGCAGGTGTGGGTCAGCAGATGGTCCACGGTAATGTCGGTGACGTACCGGCGGTAGGGACTCTTTCCATATTCCGTTCCGAGGATGCCCTCTTTTCCGAACACCTTGTCGGAGAGCGCGAGCCGGCCTTTTTCCACGAGTGTAAACACGGCGGCTGACGTGATGGGCTTGGTCACGCTCGCAATCCGGAACAAACTCGCGGCCCGAAGCGGCTCACCTGTTTCGCGATTCGCTTCCCCAAACGGCTGTTCATAGAGCATCTGCCCGTTTCGCGCGATGGCCACCGAAACCGCCGGCGCCGCGAATCTTTCCCGAAACTCCCGGGCCACCTGCGCCATCGCCGCGCGCTCATCCGGCGTTGGCTGCTCGTCCGCGGCGAAAAGCGGCACGAGCCGCGGCAGCGAGATTCCCGCCAAGCACGGCGCCGCCGCGCGCAGCAGATTCTTCACCGCGTCGCGTCGCGTCATTCCAGCCATAGGTCTTCTCATCGTGGCGTTGCCGGGACCGGGTCCGCAGTGAGCGATGGCGCCATCCCTCGATTCCGCTTTCGCCATCTTACGGCAATTGTTGCGGGCAGAAAAAAGCCCGGGCCACGATAGCCCGGGCTTTGATCCTTCCCTGCCGAGACCGCGCCCCGGTTACTCGACGATCGTCACGCTTACGGTCGTGGTATGCGTCACACTGCCGCCACGACCCGTTATGGTGATGGTCTGAGTCCCGGTCCGGGCGTTCCGGCTCGCCGTAACCGTCATTGTGGATGTGCCTGCGCCCGGCGCGGCGATCGAACTGGGGCTGAAGCTCACGCTCACTCCGCTTCCCTCCCCCGATGCCGAGAGACGAATCGACGAGTCGAATCCCCCGGAAACCGCCGTGGTGATCGTGGAGGTGCCGGAACTGCTCCGCGCCACGCTCAGCGAGGTTGGCGAGGCGCTGATAGTGAAGTTCGGCGACGTTCCAGTGACCGTCAGCGTCACAGTGGTGGTTGCCGTTGTGCTCCCGGAAGTTCCCGTCACCGTGATCGCATACGTGCCGGTGACCGTCGAGGACGCTACGGTCATAGTCATCGTCGAAGTTCCCGCCCCGCTGATCGATGCCGGGCTGAAGCCCACCGTCACGCCGCTCGGCTGGCCGCTGGCAGTCAGAGAAATCGCGCCGCTAAACCCTCCCGTCACCGCGCTCGTAATCGTGGACGTTCCAGAGTTGCCCTGCACCACGGAAACCGATGCGGGCGAAGCCGAGAGGCTGAACCCCGGCGCCGGCGCCGTTCCCAGCAGCCCGCTGATCAGGTTGGCTCCGTTCATGCTGCCCCATCCGGTGGCCAAATCGTATCCCACGGTCGCCGAATAGCCGTTCGAGCCGCTGGTGATGTCGTGCATATCCGTGTCGTAACTCGAGCCCGCGCCGATTGTGTAGATCGTCGGGTTGATGAAGCCCAGCGCGGCATGGCCGCTCGCAACCGCCTGCTGATTCGCCAGCGCCAGGTAGCCCGCCCACAGGGGCGCCGCAAAACTCGTCCCGCCGTATTCGTTGGCCGTGCAGGTGGTCTGATCCGCGCACACGTAGTAGGTGAAATTTGCGTTGGCCGAAACGTCGGGGCCGTTCCGATAGGTCTTCGAGCAACTCGAGCAACTGCTCGCCGCCGCCGTTTGCCACGCAGGGATCGCGAATTTGTCGGGCGAAATGCCGCCGCCGCCGTCCGACCATGCCGTCTCGGAACTCCACGGGCCAGCCGCGCTCGAGGTTTCCAAATCCGTGCCGCCCACGGACGTCAGATAGACGTCGTCCGCGGGATAGATTTCGGAATTCGATTTCCACTCCCCGCTATCGCCCGCCGCCTGGAACAAACTCTGCCCTTGCGCTGCGAACTCCTCGAAGTAGGGATTGTCCGTCGAGGGGTCCGCCGGGCTCCAGGTCCACGACGAGCTGAGCTGCGCGTTCAGGGGGCTCGCCGTAGCCATGGCGTTGAAAATCGCCGCATCCGTCGAGCCCACGTACATCACCAGGCTCTCCAGTCCCGGAGCCATGCCCAGCGCCTGCGTCATATCAATGGTCTGCTCCGTGTCGTCGCAGGAGGGATAGACGCAGCTCGTGCTCGTCCCATCCGTGGAAAGCAGCGTGATGGGCACACTGTTCGTCTGTCCCACGTTTTTGTAGTAGGTGTCCAGGTCCGCCAGGTCGGTCCCGTAATACTCGAGCAGTCCGAGCGACTGGTTGGCGCCGGTGAGCGACGTCCCGCCGTAATACGCCGCCCTCATATCGCTGCCCAAAAACGAACTCGATGGCCCGGAGCCGGTGGTCGCGCTCGGATGCGGGCCCTGACTCGACGGCCCCCAATTCGCGCGAACGAGTGCCGGCTTCGGGATCGAATAATTGTCCAGGCCGGCCACGCGCCACAGTTGCACCGAAAGATCGGGCGTCGGCTCCCGGTCCGGCGCGTAGAACATGCGGTTCTCCGTCGGGTGCAGGTAGAGCCCCAAGGTCACATGCAGCGCCGACTCGATGTTGGCCACGGCACCCGTCACGTCCACGTTCAGCCGGTTGCGCGACGTTCCTACCACGGTCAGGCCGTTCGCCTCCGCGAAGTGAACCACCGCGTCGTAGTCCTCCTGCGTCGGACCAAACTGTGCCGTGAACTCGTCCACACTCAGGAAATTCCGGTAGGCGGGACTTCCCGGGTCGTAGAGGTCTTTCAGCAGGCTGTCGAGCGCGTCCTGGTTGCGCAGCGGCAGCACCAGCACGATGCGCATCTCCTGCGCTGCAGGCAGACGTCCCACCAGCCGCGCCTGACCATTCGTGGTCGCTTCGCGCACGTGGCGCGTCAGCGGGGGCAGCGACTGGGCATTCCCAACGAGATTCAGCGCCAATACCAGCGCCACCAGACCGAGCATGCGCGTGCCTGCTCTTTCGATCATCGCCCTTTCCTCCTGCGTCCTGTATCGATGAAAATCCCGGGCTGGTTTAGGCTATCCGGGTTGTCGAGGGTGACCACGCGGATTTTTGAAGCTTATACCCCGGGGCCAGTCCCGGTAAACGAATTTTCTGTTACAGGGGCACTACAGGGCACCACCGCCCCAGCCAGCCCCCGGAAGCCCCCATTTGGAGGATCGGAAGCCCGCCCGGCGAGGAATGGCAGTCGTTTATTGGGGGTGTGCGCCCGGCGCACAGGGTCGCCATCGGGCGCATGGCCTTTGCTAAAGGGTAGAGGCTGCCCCCGATACCTGAGGCCCTCCATTCGCCGCACGGCTATTTTTCGTGATGCAATGAGCGCCCGTTTTTGTCCAGGAGTATCTGCATTCCGGCATAGGCCAGAAACTCCGGCTGGCCGCTCGAGTTGGGGCTGAAGCTGCGTCCGGCCATGAATAGAAAAATGAAACTGGGGCGAATCGCGTAGCGGAAACCGGCGTCGAAAAATGTGTCTTTCGGCGGAGCGCCCAGCACCCAGTCGTTGTAAGTCTCGCCGATTCCTTCCAGCTTCTTCGTAAAGTCGTGGCCCAGGGCCAGGCCGATGAAGCGTTCATTGTGCGTTCTGGGCGAGTTGAGCGGGATGTAGTAGCCGCATTCCAGATTCATCTCCAGCGGGCCCACCTTGCGGCTGAACTCCAGCGGCAACTCCAGCCGCGTGCCCGGATCGGCGATGCCGGTTCGCTGGGAGGCCTGCGAGCCGCGAATTTCAATCTGCGGAAACATGGAAATGTTGAAGCCGTTTTCGCCGTGGTCCAGGAAATGCCACTTCACGCCGGTGAACACGTTGCTCCAGCCCGTGACGTCGGGCATGCCGTTGCCTGCCTGCCATTCGAACGGCGCGTACACCGTGAACTGGATGTCCTCACCCACGCCGTAGTTGATGTCGATTTGCGGGATCTGCACCAGCTTCGTGTTGTTCCGCAGGATGGGCATCACGCCGAGATTGATCTCGAGGTTTTCGGGGCCGGGCGTGACCGGGTCGGTGGTCAGCAGCGGCGGTCCGCCCTGGGCAAACGCGGGAACCGCGCACACTGCCACTCCCAGCATCACCATGGCATACAGGAAACGTGGGCGCGCCCACCCCATCCCGCGGAATAACATCGGCAAGATAGCTCCAGAATAAATCCGCGCGCAGAGAGACCGACCGGCTCCGGCGCGCCATGCAATTGTACGTGCAAGCGAGCCGAGCCGGTTCAAATCACGTGCGCACATGCCGCGCCCGCGTGCGTACCTAGAGCTGGGCTATAATCCGCGGCAAGAATGGAATCGACGGAATACGCAAGCCCTCGCCGTGCACCGAGCGCCGCAAGGCGGTTTTCATGAGCCCTGTCCAAATCGACCGCCTGGACCATTTCGTTCTCACTGTCGGCGACATTCACCGCACCTGCGAATTCTATTCGCGCGTGCTGGGCTTCGAGGTAGTGGAGCAAAGCGGGCGGACCGCTCTGCGTTTTGGCCGGCAGAAAATCAATCTTCACCAGGCCGGTAAAGAATTTGAACCCAAGGCCGCGCGGCCCGCTCCAGGCTCGGCGGATTTTTGTCTGATTACCACGGCTCCCCTCGCCGAAGCCCAGAGGGAACTTGAGGCCGCGGGCGTCCGAATCGAGCTCGGGCCGGTCGAACGCAACGGCGCTCTTGGACCGATGATGTCGCTCTATTTCCGCGACCCCGACGGAAATCTGGTGGAGGTTTCAAATTACCTGTCCGGGTAGAGTCTTGTCTTTACTGCTGGCGGCAGATTACCCCTTGATTGACTGCCTCGAACTGATGGAGTAGGTTGCGAGCCAACGTATGCCGAAGACTGCAGGCGCGGGGGACGTGATTTCGCCGTCGTTCGAGTACACGAAGCGGGAACTGTTTCAGCCCTTCCGGTTCGGCCGCTGGATGCGCCTGGCGGTGATCGGGGCCGTAACCGGAGAACTCTCGGGCGGCAGCTTCTCGTTGCCCAGTGGAAATTTCAACCTACCCACGAACTCCCAGCCGGACGGGAAAGATTCGCTGGCAGCGGTGATGCCGCCCTGGGAAATCTGGCAGGACTACGGGGTATGGATCGTGGCGGGTGTGGCGGCGCTTGTGATCCTGATGCTTGTCTGGATATACGCGGAGAGCGTGTACCGCTTTATTCTGTTCG
>JASHRU010000365.1 GCA_030037225.1 Candidatus Acidiferrales bacterium
TTCGTCGAGTGACGTGTTGCACGGGAGGATGGCGGAGAAGACGTCGCGTTCGCGGATGCGGCGGGCGATGAGCTGGGTGTATTGCGAGCCGAAGTCGAGGATGATGATGCCGCCCGGGACGCTCATTGAAGATAGTGTAGCAGAAGTGGCGAGTGGTCTGCCGCGGCGGATGGTGAGCCGGGCTACAGGCTTTGCGAAGAGACTCGTGGTAAGTTCATGGGTCGTGATGGATGGAGCGAGAGATGGCGAGCGCAAAAGGAGAGAGAACTCCGTGGTGGGCGTGGACCTGGCCGGCGGTGGCGCTGGTGGTACTGGCCATCCATTTTCTGGTTTACCCGGGCATGTACTTCAGCCCGGCGGAGGCTTTTGCGCTGATCACGACGGTGTTTGCCGCCGTCTATCATGCCGAGGTTGTGGCCCACCGGATCGGGGAGCCGTTCGGGTCACTGGTGCTGGCGCTGGCCGTGACGATTATCGAGGTGGCGCTGATCGTATCGATCATGATAATAGGAGCGGGCGACACGACCGGGCTGGCACGCGACACAGTTTTTTCGGCGGTCATGATCGTGTGCAACGGAATTGTGGGCTTATGCCTGCTGACGGGCGGCCTGCGCTATCGCGAGCAGAGCTTTCAACTGCAGGGAGCGAATGCAACGCTGACCGTGCTGATTGCGCTAACGACGCTGACGCTGGTTTTTCCGAATGTGACGACTGCGACGCCGGGACCGACATTCAGCCGTTCGCAGCTTGAATTTGCGGCGAGTGTCTCGTTCTTGCTATACGTCTCCTTCTTGTTTGTGCAAAACGTGCGTCATCGCGATTACTTCCTGCCGACAGGCGGGGCGGGCGAGCAGAATCACGCGCAGCCACCTCCGAACCGGCTGGCAATCTTCAGCGGAGTGTTGCTGCTGGCGTCGTTGGCGCTGGTAGTGGAGCTCGCGGAGGCCCTGACGCCTGTGCTGGAACATGGGATCGTGCGAGCCGGAGCGCCCCGAAGTGTGGTTGGAATCGTGATCGCGGGGCTGGTGCTGCTGCCGGAAGGACTGGCGTCTGTGCGCGCGGCGCACGCGAACCGGCTGCAAACGAGCATAAATCTGGCGCTGGGATCCGCGTTGGCGAGCATCGGGCTGACCATCCCGTCTGTGGCCATTGTGTCGATCATGCTGGGGCGGCCTTTGACGCTCGGTCTAGGATCGAAAGAGGAACTGCTACTGATACTTACGTTTGTGATTAGTATCCTGACCCTGGGAACGGGGCGCACGACGGTTCTACAAGGGATGGTGCATATGTTTTTATTTGCAGTTTTCTTGTTCCTCGCTGTGGTGCCGTGAATTGCTGGAAACTAAGGCGCGAAAGATGACACAGAGTCCGCCGCGGGACCATCGAACAGTTGTTCATGAGCGGATTTCGCAATTCTGGTCCGGCGATCTCGGGCTGACGCTGGTCACCTTGTCCCTGATTATTCTCATCTTCATAACCATCCCGATGGCTCATGCGGGGCTTCCGGCAAGAGTGGTGTTCGATCTCGTGATGGTGGTCTTGATGCTAACGGGAGCGGTGGTGGTGAGCAAAAGCCGAATCGGCCTTGGCATGGTGATCGGCCTTGTGCTGGCGAGCGCAATCGCATTGATCGCCGGGCGGCTGCATCCGACGCCTGCGCTGCACCAAATCGGCAGCGTATTTTCCACCATCACTTTGCTGGTGTATGTGCGGATCGTGCTGTCGCTTATGTTTCGCGGCGGGCCGGTGACGTGGAGCCGCATCCAGGGCAGTATTGCGTCCTATCTGCTGCTGGGCATGGCCTGGGCTTCGGCATATCAAATCGTGGAAAACCAACAGCCCGGGGCGTTCCGCTTCACAATTCCGCCGGAGGGCGTGGACGAAATGACGGCGAAACTTTTCTATTTCAGCTTTTGCACGCTGAGCACAGTGGGCTACGGGGACGTCATACCGTTGAGCTCATTTGCCCGTTCGCTATCGATTTCTGAGGCGATCACGGGGCAACTGTTCCCGCCGATACTGATCGGGGCGCTGGTGGCCATGGCCATGCGAGCGCAATCGAAATCCTGAGATGGCCGAGAGCCCATGAAAGCCTGGATGTGGCGATCCCGAAGTCTCGCGAGCCGCGACTCTTGCTGTCAAGGCCCCGCAGTGGCGGGGGCTGCATTTCCGGGGATGCAGCAGGAACGAGGGCTAGGCTGCGCGGTCACATTAGGAGCGAACTAAATCTCGGGTTGTGACTCAATTTCCCACGGGAGGAAGGGTCCACGGTCAGGAATCCCGAAGCTTCGGGACTGACCGTGGCTACCGGACGAACACCTTTGTCTGTCCTGCTGGGCAAAATGATTCGCTACCAAAGCACAGGCGTACTTGACGCGAGCCGTGTGGGAGCTTAGCCTGATGGCCCGCCCGCCGGGAGAACGGAAGCCAATTATGCGAAGAACGAGCCTTGCTGCACGTTCGGTAATCGCCACGCTGGCGCTGATCGGAGCGTTCACCCTGTCGCTCGGGGCACAAACAGCGATCCCTACGGCTGATCAACTCGACCAGTTGCTGGCCCCTGTGGCTCTCTATCCGGATTCCCTGCTGGCCCAGATCACTACGGCATCGACGAATCCGCAGGAGATTCTCGATGTGGACAACTGGCTGCAGCAAAACCCGGGGCTCACGGGCACCGCGCTAACCGATGCGGCAGAAAAGGCAGGATTCGATCCTCCGTTCATCGCGCTGGTGAACTTTCCGGATGTGCTGGAGATGATGGCGGAGCACGTGGATGATTACGCCGCAATCGGCGCGGCATTTACGGCGGATCAGGGAGCGGTAGCCGCGTCGATTCAGCGCCTGCGGGCGCGGGCCTACGCCGCGGGGTCGCTGCGCAGCAACGCGCAACAGACAGTGGACGCGCAACAGCCTGCGCCGGGTCAAACCGTCTACGTGATTCAGCCTGCAAACCCGCAGCTGGTGTATGTGCCGGTGTACGATCCGCGCGTGGTTTATGTTGGACCTGCTCCGGGAGTCGTCGTTGCGGCGCCGATGATCACTTTCGGACCAGGAATTGGGATAGGCCTGCTGCTGGTGGACCGGCCGTGGGGCTGGGGCGGCTGGGGATGGAATTGGGGATCGCGACGCGCCTATTACAATCACGTGATTTGGGTGGGCTGGGGAAATCCCTACCGGCCGCCGTACATGTGGTATGCCCCGCGGCCGATCATCTGGTCTCACCGGCCGGGCTACGGTGGCAACTGGGGCTATCGGCCACCGCACTACCTTCCGCCACGTCCGGGGATTCGGCCTCCGGGGTATAGTCGGCCGCCATACGGGCCTGGGAATCGGCCGGGGTACCGTCCCCCTCCGTCGGCAAAGCCTGGGACACCCGCGACGCCGGGACGGCCGGGCACAAATCCGCCGAGCAAAGGCCAGCCGGGAATAAATCCGCCGAGTGGTGGCAAACCGGGGACGAATCCACCGGGACAGGGGCGACCGAGCCGGAATCCGCCCAGCACGGGGCAGCCGGGCACAAACCCGTCGAGCAAAGGGCGGCCGGGCACGAATCCACCGGGACAGGGGCGACCGAACCGGAATCCGCCCAGCACGGGGCAGCCGGGCACAAACCCGCCGAGCAAAAGCCAACCGGGAACAAATCCGCCGAGTGGCGGAAAACCGCGGAGTAATCCACCGAGCAAAGATCAGCCGGGAGGAAATGCGCCGAGCAA
>JASHRU010000366.1 GCA_030037225.1 Candidatus Acidiferrales bacterium
GCCTGTGCAATTTGCTGCGCCCGCGTCACGTCCGTCGGCTCCAGCGAGATGGCCGCCACGCGCGCGTGTCCGCCGCCGCCGTAGCGCTCGCAGAGCGCCGCCAGGTTGTGCCGCAGCGGCTCCTTGGTCCACGGGTTCGAGCCCACGGAAACCTTCGCGCGCACTGGCGAGGCGCTGACACCCACCGAATACACCGCGTTGGGGAACAGGTAGTAGGGAATGAATTTGTTGTAGCCTTCCATCTCGTCCGCGCTCAGATCGAAGTACACCACCCCGTCCTTCGAGGTGGCCCGCGTGCGGAAGAGTTCGAGCGAGCGTTCGTGCCGCTCGAGCAGAGGATCCAGGTGCCGCTTCACCTCGGGCAAGGCAATCATTTCTGCCAGCGAGAGTTCGGCCATCCGCGGGATGAGCCGCGGCACAAGGTCGTCCTGCGGCGCCGCTTCGATCACCAGCGCCAGCTTCATGGCCGGTTCCGCCAGGCCCACTGCCGTCTCCGCGTCCGGATATTGCGCTCCGTCAATAATGTCGCCCCACCGCACCAGCTCCGCCAGCGGCGCCGCGTTGAATCCGAACTTGCTGGCGGCCACATCCGTCAGAAACTTGGTACAGGAACGGTATTCCGGGTTGTAGAACTTTTTCCCCGAAGTGTCCTTCTTGAAGTGCTCCGCGTCTTCCGGCGAAAGAAAGGCGCTCTGATGATGGTCGAACCACCAGGTAAGCCGCGGCGAGCTGGAATACTTGAAGTCCACGATGGCGTTTTCGTCGCCATCGAACATCTCCGGAGTGAAGGGGTGCCGCGCCCGGTGCGTCATTCCCGTGAAATGGAAATCCACATCCGGCCGGATGCGCTCGCGATAAAAGCGCACGAACACGGCGGAAGATGCCGCCCCGTCAAAACACTTGTCGTGGAAGAACAGCCGAAGCTGGATGGGGCTCGCGGACATGGGCGCGCAGTCTGCGGCGAATCTCCCTGAGAAGAAAACTATGTACGATGGACGGGCCATCCGGGATTGTCAAGCGGAAAGCCCCGCGGCGCGCGGGCCCCGCGGCCGCGAGCGTCTCCACTACGCCCGCAGCCAATCCGCCTGCCACTCGCGCACCATCTGCTTGATGGCTTTGCGGTCCTCGATCTTCCCGTCCAGCACTTTTCGCGCCAGCTCCGGCAGCTCTGCGTCGCTCGCAAACCGCAGTGCCACCAGTTGCCCAACGCTGAACTCGCCGATGCGCCCGCGCAGATCCGCCGGCAGAACGCGTTCCATCCGCAGCCGCATTTCCAGGCGGATTACGCGGTCCTGCACCGTGAGCGCGAAGATGCGCCCATAGAACGCGCACAGGAGCAGCCCGATGGCTACCAGAAAGCCGAATCCCTGCTCCACGCTGGGGTTCTGCACCAGCCGCACCGCGCGGTAGATCAGATTGGCGGTGAAAATCCCCAGAACGCCGATGTGAAATCCGGGAACGAATTTCGTGTGATTCGCAAAATTCTGCGTTTCCATGGTTCCCCTCCGCAAGCCGCCTGCACCGCGATGCCCGCGATTCTAGCAGGATTCTTCCGCCCGCCCCCGCGGGGTCCGGACGGGCGCGCCGGCCAACTTTTTCTATGGATTCGCCGCGCGCGCCTTTAGAATGTCCGGCAGGTTGTCTGTCCCCGCGAGAAAACGCACATGAGTTCTGGTTCCATCGAAGCTCGGGCTCCGGCACGCCCGGCCGGGTTGTGGATGGCCCAGCTCTCTGCGCCCGAGCGCAGCACCATGGTGGCCACGTTTGGCGGCTGGGCGCTCGATGGCATGGACGTAATGGTGTACAGCTTTGTCATCCCCAGCATTATCGCGGTCTGGCACATCAGCAAGGGAGAAGCCGGCCTGATCGGCACGGCCGCCCTGCTGATTTCCGCCGTGGGAGGCTGGCTGGCTGGATTGCTGGCGGATCGCTTCGGCCGCGCGCGCATCCTCCAGCTCACTATCCTTTGGTTCGCCGTGTGCACGTTTCTGTGCGGCTTTACCGGCAATTTCACGCAACTTCTGGTCGCGCGCGGCCTCCAGGGCTTGGGATTCGGGGGCGAATGGGCCGTAGGCTCGGTGTTGATGGGAGAAGCCATTCGCGCTGAGCATCGCGGCAAAGCCGTGGGCACGGTGCAGGGCGGATGGGCCATCGGCTGGGGACTGGCCGCTCTCGCCTACACGATTCTGTTCAAGGCGCTGCCCGAAGCCATTGCCTGGCGCGCTCTGTTCTGGATCGGGATTCTGCCCGCGCTGCTCGTCTTTTACATCCGCCGCCACGTGCCCGAGCCGCAGGTCTTCACGGATACCCGCAAACAAATCGACGCTTCGGGTTCGGGCGGTAACTTTCTCGAAGTCTTTTCCCCCGGCGTTCTGAAAATCACCGTGCTGACAGCGCTCCTGGCGGTGGGCGCGCAGGGCGGCTATTACGCCATCTTCACCTGGCTGCCCACCTTCCTCAAGACGCAGCGTCAGCTCTCGGTGATGAACACGGGCGCCTACCTTTTCGTGGTCATCGTGGGTTCCTTCGTCGGCTACTTGGTTAGCGCATATCTCACCGATCATCTCGGCCGCAAAAAGACGCTCTTTCTCTTCGCGATCTTCTCTTTCGTCACGGTAATTGCGTACACCTACCTGCCGATCGCGAATCCGGTGATGCTGGTGCTCGGTTTTCCACTGGGATTCTTCTCCTCGGGGGTGTTTAGCCCTATCGGCGCCTTTTTCACGGAACTGTTTCCCAGCCGTCTGCGCGGCTCGGGACAGGGCTTCTCCTACAATTTCGGCCGGGGCGTGGGCGCGCTCTGCCCCACCATGGTCGGATTCCTGAGCGAGCGCCTTACGCTCGGCGAGGCGATCGCCATTTTCGCCGCCAGCGCCTACATGGTGATGATTCTCGGCACCGCGCTCCTGCCGGAAACCCGAGGCAAAGAGCTGCGCGCATACGAATGAGGGTTGCCCGAACCGGTTGCCCGCGCCACGGGCGAGTGCTAGATTGAGCCCTATGCGGAAGTGGCGGAACTGGCAGACGCGCAAGGCTTAGGACCTTGTGGCCGTGAGGCCGTGGGGGTTCAAATCCCTCCTTCCGCACCAGGGTTACCTGCCAAAAGGACTCGCCCCGAGAGAGGCTATGCCTGCCAGTCCGGTTTCCCTCGGCAGAACCGGGGAGAGGTTCCTCCACCCTGTTCCGAAGAGTTCTTTGCCGGAAATTTCTGCATTGAACGAGTGCGGGACGCACCCTGAATCCCTTGAAATCACCAAGCCTTGCCTCGTGAGGCATTCCCATGCTGTTTCGGGCAATGAGGATTGGGATTTTTCGCGCTATTCGAAGCTCGAGAGGATGAGGCTGATCTGGTTCGTGGTGTTGTTGAGGACGACCACATCGAGCGCACCATCCCCATTCAAGTCGCCGACGGCGATGCCGGAGAGACCCGGAGCCAGGGTGAAGGAGAAGATTCCGCTGTTTGGAGGGGACAGCCCCAGCGCGGCATTCAGCGTAATCTGCACAACCCCGGCGCCGTAATCCGCAGTGATGGCGTCGGGCTTGCCGTCGTTGTTCACGTCGGCGGCAAGCACAAAAATATCGCTGGAGGAAAGGCCGGTGGTGTTCCGGTAGACAACGTTCGTGATTCCCCCGCTGATCTGGAAAGTGCCGTCGCCGTTGCCGTCCGCGATCCAGGCAACGTCCGGATAGCCGATCAACAGGTCCAGCTTTCCATTACCGTTGAAGTCCGCCGTCGAAAGTGAGACCGGGTAGGTCGCCGGCAAAATCATGCCGACGGCATTCTGAAATGTGCCGTTGCCATTGCCGGCGTAGAAAACCACATTTCCACCTTGATTCGCCGCCGCGTTGTAGATATTCACGCCGACGATATCGGGGTTCCCATCTCCGTTGAAGTCGGCCACGGCCACTCCCTCGTAATCTCCGGCCCCACCGGGGCCATCAACAGTCATGAACTCCACGCATTCGTTGAAAGTTCCATCCCCATTGCCCAGGGTGTAGAAAATCTCCCCGTTCGCGCCAAACACCAAATCAAGATGACCATCGTGGTTCAGATCCGCGACCGCGGCCTGATTGAAGCCAAACGAATTAGGAATCGGATCCAGTTGCCGAAAGGTCCCATCCCCGTTGCCGAGCATCACGATGCTGGCCTGCGGCCCGGCGATCGTTGCCACGACCAAATCGGGCTTCCCGTCCTCGTTGAAATCTCCCACCGCCATAGCGCCGAGACCGTTGGAAATCTGTACGTTGGTGATTATGGGGCCCTTGAAGTTTCCCGACCCTTCGTTCAAGTAGACCGCAATGGTGTTCGTGCCTTCGTTTGAGACGGCGATGTCTGGCTTGCCGTCGCCATTGAAGTCCGCCACCACTACGCTTTGTGGATTTGACCCGCCGGAGGAAAGTGTGGGACCGAGGGCATACGTGAGGGTCCCGGAAGGCTGAGGGTTCGGATTGCTCGCCACAGGCATGCCGGCCGTGCCTCCGCAGGCGGCCAGCAGAATGGAAAGCAGCGGAGAGGCAGCGAGTGCGTGCGGGACTCGAACTTTCATGCGCTTCTCCTGGCTTGGCACGGCACGCCAGTCCCCATTCCCTCTCTGAGTATTTACAAGTACGATATCTCGCTCTCAGGACCTTGTCGAGCGAACAGAGCTGGGGCCGCAGGAAGATGCGCCGCAGCGCCCGGCGAAAGTCGCCGCACGTCCCAGACCGCTCCCGCGTTTGCGTCTTCGCCCTCACTCCAGCTAGCATGCTCTCCGCCGCGGGGGCATCCTGCCGCCAAACTTGGAACCGATGGCGCAATTCGCGCGTCTGCTTACCTCGGGGGTCGGATGCTCTGGCTGCCGCACACTGGGTTTCTTGCTGCATTTCATTTCAAACCAAAGGATGAACACGCGATGTTGAACCGCCGATTTCGCACCGTCGCACTGCTCTGCGCGCTTGTCGCGCTTCTCCTGGCGCCCGTCTCGAGGGCGCAGACCAAGCTGCTGCGCTTTCCCGACGTGCACGACGACAAGATCGTTTTCGTATATGGCGGCGACCTGTGGGTCGCTTCCACATCGGGCGGCATCGCCACGAGGCTGACGGCGCATCCCGGGCTCGAGCTGTTTCCTAAATTCTCGCCCGACGGAAAGTGGATTGCCTTCACCGGCCAGTACGACGGCGACGAGCAGGTGTACGTCATCCCGTCGACCGGAGGTATCCCGCGCCAGCTGACCTTCTATCCCGCGCGCGGCCCCCTTCCTCCGCGCTGGGGCTACGACAACCAGGTGTACGGCTGGACGCCCGATGGCAAGAGCGTGCTGTTCCGTTCTCTGCGCGACCATTTCGACCTGGGCGATTCGCAGCTCTATACCGTCCCGGTCGAAGGCGGCCTGCCCAAGGCGCTGCCCATGCCCACGTCCGGCGCCGGCGATTTTTCTCCCGACGGAACCAAGATGGTCTATTCGCCGCTGTTCCGCGATTTCCGCACCTGGAAGCGTTATTCCGGCGGCTGGGCGCAGCAGCTCTATCTTTTCGACCTGAAAACGGACGCCGCCGAGAAGATCACACAGGGCCCGCGCTGCAATCGCGATCCCATGTGGATCGGCGGCAAAATCTATTTCGTTTCCGACCGCGACGACACGCTGAACCTCTACTCCTACGATCCGGCCACGAAGCAAACCGTCGAGCTCACACACAGCAAGAAGTGGGACGTTCGCTGGCCCGGCACCGACCACAAGAATTTGATCGTGTATGAGTCCGGCGGCGAGCTCCAGGTGTTCGAAATTTCCACGGGCCGTTCCCGCCCCGTCTCCATCACCGTGCCCTCCGACGGGCTGGCCATGCGCCCATCGCACATTTCTGTAGCCAACCGCATTGAAGGCGCGGGTCTGAGCCCCAAGGGCGAACGCGCCCTCTTTGTCGCCCGCGGCGACATCTTCACCGCTCCCATCGAGAAGGGCCCCACGCGCAATCTCACTCATTCCTCAAACGCGCACGACCGCGACGCCAGTTGGTCTCCCGACGGCTCCAAAATCGCCTTCATCTCCGACATGAGCGGCGAAGAGGAACTCTACCTGATCGACCAGGACGGTGAAGGGAAGCCCGAGCAATTGACCCACGACGGTCACGCTATGCGCTACGGCCCGCGATGGTCGCCCGACGGCAAATACATCGCCTTCAACGACAAGAACGGCGACCTCTACATCCTGTCGCTGGCCGACAAGAAGATCACCAAGGTGGCCCACGACCACAGCGGAAATCTGCGCGATTACGAGTGGTCGCCAGACAGCAACTACCTGGCTTTTTCGCTTTCCACCATTCAGGGCTTCCGTGCCGTGAACATCTGGAGCCTGGCCGACGGCCAGCTCCACCAGGTCGCCGACTCGCTTTTCGACTCCTTCGAACCCTCGTGGGACCCCGACGGAAACTACCTCTTTTTCATCAGCGTCCGTGAATTTCATCCGCTGATCAGCCAATTGGAATTCAGCTTCGCGGCCACACGCAGCCACGGCCTTTTCGCGCTCACGCTGCGCAAAGATGGCAGGAGCCCCTTTCCGCCGGAAAGCGACGAAGTGACCATCTCCAAAGAGGGCGAGAAGTCCGCGGAGAAAAAGCCGGATTCGGGTGAAACGAAGTCCGAAGCCAAGCCCGGCGAGAAGCCCGCAGAGAAAAAAGAAGCAAAACCTAAGGAGCCTGTCCGCATCGATTTCGACGGCCTGGCTGGCCGCGTCACGCGCGTTCCCGTTCCGTTCGACAATTACTTCGCGCTCTCGGCGCTCCCCGGGCACCTGATTTATCTCCGCCTTGGCTCCTTCTATTACGGCCGCGAGAGTTTTCCCGATTCCGCACTCGTGATTTTCTCGATGAAGGACCGCAAGGAGACGGTCCTGGCCGAAAAGGCCAACGGCTACGCGCTCAGCGCCAACGGCGCCAAAGTAATGGTGCGCACCGGCGAGGAATACAAGCTGTTCGACGCCAATCCGGGCGGCAAAGCCAATCCGAAGACCGTCTCCACGGCAGGGCTGGCGACCGACCGTGTGCCCCAGCAGGAGTGGGTGGAAATCTTCAACGAGGTGTGGCGGCGCTACCGCGACTTCTTCTACGTCAAGAACATGAACGGCTACAACTGGGAAGCGCTGCGGGAGCAATACCGGCCGCTCGTGGATTACGTCGCGCACCGTTCCGACCTGAACTACCTCATCGGCGAGATGATCGCCGAGCTCAGCAATTCGCACGCCTACATCGCCGGGGGCGACATTGAAGTTCCCAAACGCGCTCCGGTGGGTTTGCCCGGCGCACGGTTCGAATTGGATGCCGCGGCTGGACGCTATCGCATTGCTCACATCCTCCGCGGGCAGAACGAAGAGGACGCGTATCGCGCTCCCCTCACCGAGGTGGGCGTGGACGTGCACGAGGGCGACTATGTGCTCGCCATCGACGGCCGCGAACTTACGGCAAAGGACAATCCCTACGAGTTTCTGCGCAACAAATCCGGCAACCCCGTGGAGCTGACCGTGAATTCGAAGCCCGCGTTCGAGGGCGCGCGAAAAACTTCCTACAAACCCATCGCCGAGGAGACCTCTCTGCTCTACCTGGCCTGGGTGGAACACAATCGCGAATACGTCACTCAGAAGACGGGCGGCCGCATCGGCTACATCCACATTCCCGACATGGGCTCCGACGGCATCCGCGAATTCACCAAGTATTACTACCCGCAGATTCGCAAGGAAGGAATGATCGTGGACGTGCGCGGAAACGGCGGCGGCAACATTTCGCAGATGCTCATCAACCGTCTCCGGCAGACGGTGCTCGGCACGGAATTCGCGCGCAACGACGAGCGCACGGGAACGTATCCGAATACAACGTTTCACGGCCCCATGGTCTGCCTGATTAACGAGACCTCAGCCTCTGATGGCGACATCTTTCCGTATATGTTCAAGCAGGCCGGCCTCGGCCCGCTGATCGGAAAGCGCACCTGGGGAGGCGTAATCGGCATCAACGGGCGCACGCCGCTGATCGACGGCGGCCAGATTTTTGTTCCCGAGTCCGGGACCGCGTCCGCCGAGGGCCAATGGGTGATTGAGGGCCACGGCGTGGATCCCGACATGGAAGTGGAGAACGATCCGCGCGACATCATCGCCGGCAAGGATGCCCAGCTCGATCGCGGCATTGAAGAAGTCACGAAAGCGCTGGAGACGCATCCGCACACGCTCCCGGGGCGCCCCGCCGATCCCAACAAGGCGCCCAAGCACTGACCCGCGGCGCGAGCCGTCGTAGCTGACTCAGCACGCGCTCGGCGCCGGTATCGCTCGACCGCCGTTTGCGCGGCGCGAGTCTGGGTGTCTGCCCGTTCCGCGCTCCCGCCCGCAAAGGCTTTTGACAGCTCACCTTCTTTTCAGTAAAGTGCCCGCAGAATCTGCGCCGGTTCAATTGCCCTTTGGAGGTGAATCGTATGAAGGCACGTCCAGGTTCCTTCCTCGCGCGCGTTTCCCTGTTCACTGTCGCGGCGATTCTGCTCTCAACCCGCGACGCCTTCGCCCAGCGGGACCAGATGCCGTTGGCATTTCTCGGCGGCTTTTTGGTCGTGCTGGTCGTTTTCCTCGTTGCCGCCTATGTCTATTCGGCTCTCGCCCTCCAGACGATTGCGCGGAAGACGAACACCGAAAATCCCTGGCTCGCCTGGATTCCGGTGGCGAATCTCGTTCTGATGGTCATGATCGCCAAAAAGCCCATCTGGTGGTTCTTGCTCTGTCTCGTTCCCCTGGTCAACATCGTGATGCTCGTTTTGATCTGGATGGGCATCGCTGAGGCGCGCGGCAAGCCCAATTGGTGGGGGATCTTGACGATCGTGCCCGTCGTCAACATCATTGTGCCGGGTTACCTGGCCTGGGCGGATTGATTCCCGGCCGCCGCGCTCCCCAATCCCTCGGGCTTGTTGCCGGCTACGCGTAATTCGCTTCGCCCCGCCGGCGAGCCGCCCGATTGTGCTGCTCCGAATACGCGTCGTATCATACTCGTCTGGCGCCGGCCTCTGGGGAGGTGCCACGGCATGTCTCGCGCAACCCGTTCCTTGTTTCTCCGCCCTTCCCTTGTTCTCCTGGGGCTTGTCTCGGTTGCCGGAATTCTGCGCGCCGACGACTTTTGGAAAAGCAAACCTCGCTCGGAGTGGACCTTGAAGCAAACTCTCAAGCTGCTCGAAGACTCGCCGTGGGCCCGGCAGGAAGTTCGCACGCTGATGGCCCCCGACGCCGGACCCGACGCGCTTCTGGATCGCGCGCGCGCACGCTGCGGCACAGACAACGTGGACGCGAGCGGCAACTGCCTTCCGCCGCGCATGGGTCCCCCTAGCGATCCCACGCGAACCAATGCGGTGCAGTTTTCGAGCATCAACGACGTTACTTTCCTGGTGCGCTGGGAATCGTCCGCTACCATCGAAGACGCGTTTGCGCATCTCGGCGAGCTGGGCGAACGCGCCACGGCGCAGTATCTATCCATGCCGCCGCGCCTGCCTGGCGACCGCTACGTGGTGACACTCAAAGCTCTGGAAAGGCCCACGGCGGCCGGGGCCGCTCCGGGCGCCATGCCTCCGGATCCCATCGGCCCCGTCGAGAACGACGCGGCCGGGCCTCGGGCGCGCCTTACCGCCGGAAATCTGAGCGTCGTTCCTGTCGAGACGGAACGCTCAGGCGTGGGCGCCGCAGACGCGGTGCATTTCTACTTCCCGCGCCTGGCGGATGGCGCGGCGCTGATTCCGTCCGATCGCCCTTCGCGTGTTACTTTCGAATTCCGCGGCCAGCGCTTTTCCATGAAAACGCATTTCTGGCTGACGCCGGAGATGCTGAAGTAAGTGGCCGGACCTCTGGCCTGGGAATGCGCGCGTCGGTGGTGTCTCAGTTTGGAATTTAAGGATGAACCATCGCTGCGAGGGAGCGTGGGCGTATACTGCGCGCATCCGCGTGGTAACTCCGATACATTTCATGCCGCCGGGTGCCCAGGTGCAAAACTACCCGAGCCCGGTATCCATTCTCGTGATGCTGGTAATCATCATCCTGTTCCCTGTGGTCACAGGGGCTGTCGGCGGGGCCCTCGCATTCGCCAGGGCTAAGGAACGACTGCGGCAGCGCCTTGTGCTCGGGGCCCTTGCCGGGGTGCTGACTGCTTGGTTCGCTTGGCCGGGCGTGCACACCAACATCACGGCATTTACTTTTTTGTGCATCCTTGGCGGCTACGCGGGGGCTGATGGGATCTCGATACTGCTGAGGGCCATTGGACGAGGAAAATAATCTCTTAAGCCTCTGCCGGCACAGTGGCCGGAACTATATATCCTCAGTTTGCCAGAGACACGACTTCTTCAAGGCTCCAGACGTGGTCGGCTAGCCCTGCGGCCGTCGCGGGCGTAACCCTTAGAGTCCCGTGAATCCGCGCGAAATTGTAATGCAGGAAGTGGATTGCCACCCGCACGTCGAAGGGCTTGCCTCAGATCGATGGCGCGGCGCGCAGTGCTCAGGGTTCCTTCGATTTTGGAGGCGCGGCCGGAACGGAGGAAACCGCAGGCACCGCAGGCACAGCAGGAACCGCCGGAACAGCCGGAACAGCCGGAGGGATTGGCGGCGGGGGCGGCGGCTCGACAACAGGCGATTGCACCTTCGCCACCGCGCGGTCGCGGCGGCGGCTCCGGCTCTTCGGCGAGGTCGGGGGAGTGACTCCGGCCAGGTCGGCGAGCACGCGGCGCAGCTTGTAACGCTCTTCGAGGTCCATGTCCACGATTTCGAAGCCCATCATCTGGCTTCGCGAATCGCGCACGAACGCGGTGGCTTTCATGCTCTTCATGGCAGACGAGAATTTGATTTGGATCAATGTGCCCGGCGTCAGATAGCGCTCGCAGGTGGCGATCCCGCCGCCCAGATTCATCGAGGTGGTTTCCAGCTTCTGGTTCTCGCGCAGGTTCGTGGTCACCAGGGGAAGCGGCCGCGACAGCTTGAGCCGCGCGTAACGCCGTTGCCGCAAGCAGGACGACATGGGTTCTTCCAGCGGCGTGGCAATGGCAAATTCGCCGGCCTCAATCCCGCTCCGCGGAAAGAAATTCTTGACGAAATCCGGATCGAGTTTGTCCAGCGCTTGGAGGGTCACGATCCGCAACTCCGCCGGAGAACTCCAGCGGAACATCTGCCTTGTTTCCACGATCTTTCTGAGGATGGGAACCGCATCGGTGGCGCGGAGGCGCGAGAGACCCTCGATGGCTTTGATGCGCAGGTAGGGCGAGCACTCCGGGGGCAGATTGCCTCCGGCCAGATCCATCAGCAGCGGCACCGCGGCCGCGTCGCCGCTCAATCCGATTTCGTCCAGCGCCAGCGTCTTCACCAGAGGGTCGAGCTGGTCGAACATGATGAGCAGCAGCCGGCAGCGATGGGCCGAATCGGCCGCGGCGATTTGCCGGATCACACGGTCGTGGAAGGAGCGCTGCCATTCGCCAATCTTGGGAGGCAGCCAGACTTCCAGGGCTTCCGGATCCAGACGCGCGAGCAAGCCGACCGTCTCGACTGCCTGAGGCGGGGGGCCGGCGCGGAGAACATCGCGCAAAAACGCGGCGCCCGACTCGCCCAGATCCCGGGCCATGCGCAGGAGCAACTCCACATCCTCGCGGAAACCCGCGCGGCTGAACCTCACCGCCAGATGCTCGATGGCCGGACGCGGCGCGCGCTTCAGCAGTTCGCTCAGGCCTTCCGGAATGGACTCCTCGCGCAATCCTTCTTCGATGAACTCCGGGATGCGGTTTTCCACGCCGATGCGCGAGAACAGGTTTTGCCCGGCGCCGGGGCGCGCCTTCTCCACTTCCTCGACCAGGTCAAGCGACTTGATCATCGCCGGGAAGGAATGCAGGCTGGCCGCGGCCTGGCTCAGGCGCACGAAGGCCGCGCCGATCAGCGTTTGCAACTCGGGCTTTTCTTCCGCGGCGAGCTGTTTGCCGACGATCTCAATGGACTCGAGCAGCAGGTCGGCGACCTCGCCCATCAGCAGGTCGGCCAGGTCGGGAAGTCCCAGGGCCGTCTCGCGCCGCGCTTCGGGGTCTTCCAGCGCGATACAGTTGACGTAGTTCCGCAGCACTTTGACGGCCGCGTCCTTCTCGCCGCGTTTGCGGAGCTCCTCGACATACTGGCGGACGTTGCGGGAGGGCACGCACCAGGCTTCGCCGGTGAGCAACACTTCCTTCTTCTTCTCCTCGGTCACTTCCTCCCAGAAAAACTGAGTCATCAATTGGACGTGGGATTCGTATTTCACCCCCGCTGAGGAGAGACGGTCTTCATGGGCTCCAATGACGCGCCGGAGGGCATCGATTTCCTGGTTGAGACTTTCGAACATCTGCTTTACGGCGTTTACCCGCACCTCGCCGCGCTCGTAGCTCTCCAGCGCGAAACGGATGGCGATATGCTGCGCCAGCTTGAGGAGCATGGGCTGGTCGGGCTGGTCGGTGGTGGCCTGCGCAGCAAGGCCGGCGAGCGCGTTGTAGAGCAGAGTCTGCGCCCGCATCGGCATGGTCGTCAGCCGCTGCTGGAACATGGCAGGCTGCTCGGCGCCGGCCGGGCTGGCCGAGGATTTTCCAAGTTGCACCAGCATCTGGAGAACGCCGCGGATATCCTCCTGCTGGATCGTAAACGTCGCGCCTGAGGAGCTGCCGGGAACGTACACGCCGCTGGGGGGGGACGCGCCCGCGGTTGTTCCCTTTACATCGACGGACAAACCCGCAGTGGCCGCAGCCGCCCACATGCTCGGGCGCACCTTCTTTCCACCGCCTTCTCCGCCGGTGCCGCCGCCTGCGCCTCCACCTGCGCCTCCACCTGCTCCACCACCTCCGCCACTAGCACCGCCCGAACCCCAGCTGCCGCCACCCACGCCTGTGCCGCCGGTGCCCAGAGTGCCGCTTCCCGGTCCACCGAATCCGCCGCCACCTCCGCCTCCACCACCGGACGGACCACCGCCTCCTGGATCGCCTCCGGGTCCACCACCGCTTCCGCCGCCACCCGGTCCGCCAAATCCACCTCCGCCGCCCGAGCCGCCTCCTCCGCCAGGGCCCCAACTCCCGCCACCACCTGCTCCACCTCCTGGCGCACTCATACCTCCTGCGCCCGCCGGAAGGATTACAGTTGCATTTGGATCGCGTGGAGCTTCACTTCCGGCGGGCCCTCCTCCGCCTCCTCCGCCACTGGGCGACACCCATCCAGCGCCGCCTGCCGCTCCGTCACCACTGCCACTGCCACTTGCTGGAGCGCCGCCGCCGGAACCGCCAGTCGGTCCGCTAGAACCCCATCCGCCAGCATCGGAACTTGGCGCACCGCTTCCGCCACTCGGTCCGCCGCCGGAACCGCCACCTCCGCCAGGGCCACCACCACCGGGCCCACCACCAGATCCACCTCCGCCGGGCCCCCAGCTACCGCCGCCACCGCCACCAGGGCCGCCGCCTCCCGGTCCGCCACCGGATCCTCCGCCACCGGGTCCCCAGTTGCCGCCTCCACCACTGCCCCCACCTGGCCCGCCGCCGGGTCCACCGCCACCGGGCCCCCAGCCACCACCTCCGCCGCCTCCCGGTCCGCCTCCGGATCCCCCGCCCGGTCCGCCGCCGGGACCGCCAGGGTTGCGTGCTCCCTGCGAAGCCAAAATAAGCTGGAGCAATTTCTGGGGGTCATCGAACCACGACTTCATCTGCGCGGCATCGGCACCAAGCGCCTTTGCAGTCATCTGTACGGCGGTTTTGACGCCGGACATCACGGGATCCTCGCGGACAAATCGCACCTCATTCACACGGATGCCCGGATCCCCCTCGAGCGAGGTTCGCAATTGCTCGGCCAGCGCTCCCCCCGTACCGGCCGAGGCGCCCGCGCCAGAGGGGAATGCGCGTATGAAGCGGGCCAGAGTGGCCTGCGTGCACTGCGCGGTGAACATGATACTGGCGATGCCCGCGCTCGAAATCATTCGCGCAAAGCTTTTCTCCGCGGCCGCCGATTCCAGGGGAACGCCGTCCAGGTGCAGTTGGTCGCCGTGCGCGCCGAGCAGCAGGCTGCCCCCACCTTGGCCTTGCAGCACCGAGCGCAACTCATTCCACGTGATTTCGAATTGCGCTGCGGTCCGCGCGTGGCCGAATTCATACAGGCGCGCAAACTTCAGCAGAATATTCAAGCTGCGTACGAAGGCGCGGGCTGCTGCGGTTTTTGCGTCCGAAGGCATGCTTCCCTGGCCGTCCCGACGGCGTACGTACCGGTCCGGTTACGGTAACGCCTTTGGTCCCGCGAAGCAATCCTCGCGCCGGTTTGCTGTGGCCTATTCACCACTGCAAAACCGCGTGTTCTGCGGCTGCTTCGCGTTTTGGCCTCGTCCCGCCGCGAACCGCGTCTCGGCGAGCGAGGCTCTTTGCTATGATCGCACGCAGCGGGCTCGTGGACGCCGCGCGACTGGAATCCGGACGGGATGAACGGACACTCGGAACCAAAAGCATCTGCGGGCCAAATCTCCCGCGGCGTCCGCCCGCCCGGCGCGATTCTGCGGCCCATCTCGCTCGCTGCTTCTTTCGCCATCTTTCTCTACCTCGGCTGGATGCTTTTGGCGATGTGTTTCCAGCCGCCGGACAAATGGGTGGGAGCCCACGCCCGTGCGGTGCTCCTGCTCTATTACTTCTGCCTCGATGGACTCGCCCTGGGGCTCAGCGCTGGCTTTCTTTGCGGGCTGGAGCGCCTGAGCTTCGGCGCACTGGGGCTGCGTTTGGATCGCGGGTGGCTGGGGCACGCGGGCGCGGGTCTGGCGTGGGGTGCCGGCGCGATCTCCGGCGCCGTTCTGCTCCTCTGGGTCACGGGCGCGGCTCATCTGGCTGTGTTCGCCCCACGCTCACTCTCCCGAATCTTATTTCTCGCCTTGTTTTTCGTACTCTCGTCCGCTTTCGAGGAGCTCACTTTTCGCGGCTACGCGCTGGTGCGCGCCGCGGATTCGGTGGGCCCGGTGATCGCCTGCCTGGCATCGAGCGCGCTCTTCGGCATGGCGCACCTGGCCAATCCGCAGGCCACCCTGCTCTCCGCGCTCAACACCGCGCTGGCAGGAGTGTTGCTGACCATCGCGCGGTTCCGCAGCCGCGCCTTGTGGATGCCCATCGCGCTTCACTTTGCCTGGAATTTTTCGCTCGGCCCCGTGTTTTCGTTTCCCGTGAGCGGCTACACATTCGGCGCGGAACATCTCTCTGCTGCGGCCGCTGGCCCCCAATGGCTTACTGGAGGCGCCTATGGACCGGAAGCGAGCGTGGCGCTCACCGCGGCGCTCGTAGTGGCCATCCCCCTGCTCCTGCGCTTCCCCCGCCACTTCCAACCCCTTCCCTCAGCTTCCAATCAGAGTTAGACTTGCAGGCCAAGAGGGGCCAGGGAGTTTGCCCGATGGCACGTGCCGCATGCTTGGTGCTCGCCGTGGCGCTCGGCACCACTCCGGACGTTTCCCAACTCTTTCGTTTTGCCTTCCAGCAAGGACAGACTTCCGATCCGGAAAAGAGCGCCCCGCAGGGCACGCTGCCGTCTCCAACCGCGCAGCCCGCTGCGGAAAAGCAGCAGGGCCAGCCTGATGCCGCGGACGCCCGCCACGCCGCGCACCTCACGGAATCCTCGCGTCTGGCCATCATCCGCGCCATCTCCGGCGAATTCGTGCGCGCGCAGATGGGGCTGCCGGGCGGCAAGGAAGGCTTCCATCTGGACGCAAACACGGCTCCGCCCCCGCCTCCCGCGGCAACCAAGCCGGATGACGACAATCTAGCCCCTTCCCACGTTTTCACTGTCGTCCGCGCCCTCGCCATCCATCAGGGCGACAAAGTTCAGATTACGCGGCTCGAATTTCGCGAAAAAACGATCGTGCTCGAACTGAATGGCGGCGGAAAGCAGAAGTGGCATTTCCGCGACCACGTCCAACTCACCACCGCCGGCCCCATCACCGCTACTTCCGTAACCGACCCGTCCGCCCCTCCGGGGCTCGAGGGACAGGGCTGCACCCTCTTCCTCGATTTTGGCCGCAAGCTGCCCGACATGTCCCCGGACGACTTGAAGCGCCGCCTTGCTCCCGCTCTCGATTTCGGCCCTGCGCGCAGCGCCGCGGCCCAGTACGCGGCTTCGCTTCCGACCGAGTTCCAGCAGGCCATCAAGAACCGCACTGCCGCCGTCGGTATGGATCAGGAGATGGTCCTCGCCGCCATGGGCCGCCCGGACCGCAAAGTGCGCGAACGCGATGCCGACGGCAACGAGACCGAGGACTGGATCTATGGCACGCCGCCGGGCCGCACCATCTTTGTCACCTTCGTCGGTGAGAAGGTGGTCCGCGTCCACCAGTTCAATTGACGACAGAGTTCTCCAGCCCACCTGCCCGCGCTCTCGGATGCCGCGTTTCTCCCCCCATCTCTTAACTCCCTCGCTGTCTCGTCCTGCCGCCGCGTTGACATTTTCTGCCGATGCTCCTAGCATGCCGTTTCCGCGCGCAGGTCTGGCTCGGTTCCTCTACGCGCTCTCTCCTCGCGCCGCCCTCGGGAGGGCTAATGGCCATCAAAGTCGGCATTAACGGTTTCGGCCGCATCGGCCGCAACATTTTCCGGGCCGCCCTCGGGCACCACCAGATCGAAGTCGTCGCCGTCAACGACATCACCGACGCAAAAACTCTCGCCTACTTGCTGAAATACGATTCCATCCTGGGCAACCTGCACAACAAAGTCGCGCATACGGACGATTCGATCAGCGTGGATGGAAAGGCCTTCAAGGTGTTCAAGGTCAAGGACCCTGCGGCGCTCGACTGGGCCTCCGTCGGGGCCCAGGTGGTGGTGGAATCTACGGGACTGTTCACGTCGGGGCCGGAAGCGCGCAAGCACATCCGTGGCCCGGTGAAGAAGGTGCTTATTTCCGCCCCGGCCACCGATCCCGACCACACCATCGTTCTCGGCGTCAACGACAAGACCTACGACCCGGCCAAGCACCACGTAATCTCCAATGCCTCCTGCACCACGAACTGCCTCGCGCCGGTTGCCAAGATAATCCAGGACACGTTCGGAATCCTGCACGGCACCATGACCACTATCCACTCCTACACGAACGACCAGCGGCTGCTCGATCTACCGCACAAGGACCTGCGCCGAGCGCGCGCCGCGGCGATTTCCATGATTCCCACGTCCACCGGAGCGGCCAAGGCGCTGCATCTGGTGATTCCCGAGCTCAAGGGCAAGTTGGACGGCTACGCCATGCGCGTGCCGACGCCCAACGTCAGCGTCGTGGACCTCACTGTCACCATCGAGAAGCCAGCCACCGTTGCCTCCGTCAATTCCGCCATGAAGGCCGCCGCCGAGGGCCCCATGAAGGGGATTCTCGAATATAGCGAAGAGGAACTGGTCTCCGTTGACTTCCGCGGCAACCCCCGTTCCTCCATCCTCGATGCGGGCTATACTCGCGTTGTGGGCGACCGGTGCGTCAAGGTGCTTTCCTGGTACGACAACGAGTGGGGCTACTCGTGCCGGTGCGTGGATCTGATTGAACTCCTGGGCGCGGGGCTCTGAGCCACGGGAGAACGGGGCCGCCATGTTCTACAAACTCACCATCGATGACCTCACGCTTCGCGGCCGGCGGCTGTTCCTGCGCGTGGATTTCAACGTGCCCATCGAAGCCGGACGCGTGATGGACGATTCGCGCATCCGCGCCGCGCTCCCCACGATTCGTCTCGCCGTCACCCGCGGCGCCCGCATCATAATCGCCTCCCATCTCGGCCGCCCCAACGGCAAAGTGGACATGAACTATTCCCTGCGGCCTGTCAGCCGCCGCCTCAAGGAACTTCTCGACCGCCCCGTGGATTTCGCCGTGGACTGCATTGGCACGGAAGCCATTCAGAAGAGCCGCCAGCTCAGCGATGCGCAGATTCTGCTGGTGGAAAACTTGCGCTTTTATCCCGGCGAGGAGGCCAACGACGCGGGCTTCTCCCAGAAGCTCGCCCAGCTCTGCGACGCCATCTACGTCAACGACGCATTCGGCGCCTCGCACCGGGCCCACGCCTCCATCGTGGGCATCACCAAATGCGTCCGCCAGGCCGCCGGCGGCTCGCTGCTCCAGAAGGAACTCCAGTATCTCGGCATGCTCATGGGCAATCCGCCCAAGCCCTACCTGGTGATTCTTGGCGGCGCCAAGGTATCCGACAAGATTGACGTGATTCAAAATTTGCTCAAATCCTGCAGCCACATGCTCATCGGCGGCGCCATGGCCTATACCTTCCTGAAAGCCCAGGGCCTGCCCGTCGGCAAATCCCGGGTGGAAGACGACAAGCTCGACGTGGCCAAGCAGGTGATCGAACTCGCCGCCGAGAAAAACGTCAAGCTCCTCCTGCCCGTGGACCATGTCATCGCGAAGGAACTGCGCAAGGGCACCGAAGTCCGTATCTGCAGTATCCGCGAAACTCCCGACGACTGGATGGGGCTGGATATCGGCCCTGCCACCGTGGACAACTACAGCAAGGAAATCGCCACGGCGCGCACCATTTTCTGGAACGGGCCCATGGGCGCCTTTGAGGTTCCGCCGTTCGAGCGCGCCTCGCTCTCGCTGGCACATTTCATCGCTGAGGCCACCAAGCGCGGGGCCACCTCCATCGTCGGCGGCGGCGATTCCGTTGCCGCGCTCCACAAGTCCGGCGCGTCCGAACACATCACGCACGTCTCCACCGGCGGAGGCGCCTCCCTGGAGTTGCTCGCCGGGCGCCCGTTGCCCGGAATCGAGGCGCTCTCTAACCATTAAGTAATTGTCTGTTCGCGGCGACGCGCTTTTTTCCCCTCTGTCGTTGCTGCTCTGCTATCCTCGCTTTCCTCGACGCCTGCTATGCGCCGTCCCGTCATCGCCGCCAATTGGAAAATGTTCAAAACCCAGGCAGAAACTCGTTCATTCTTTAACCGCTTTCGCAGCCTCGCCTCCTCACTCCGCCATTGCGATCTGATCATCGCTCCAGCTTTCACCGCGCTCGCCGCCGCTGTCGAAGCCGCCCGCGGCTCGGAAATCCTCATTAGCGCGCAGGACCTTTACTGGGAGAAGGAAGGAGCATGGACAGGCGAAGTCTCCGCCGGGATGATTGCCGAGGTCGGCTGCCGCTTCACCCTTGTCGGCCACTCCGAACGCCGCCACGTTTTCGGCGAGACCGACGACCAGATTCACCGCAAGCTTCGCGCCGCCCTGGCCGCTGGTCTCGCGCCCATCGTTTGTGTCGGCGAGACCCTTTCCGAACGCGAGGCCAATCAGACCGAAGACGTCCTCCGCCGCCAGTTCAACTCCTCCCTCACCGGTTTGACCGCTCCCGAGTTCTCCCGTATTCTGTTGGCGTACGAGCCGGTTTGGGCCATCGGCACGGGACGCACCGCGACTCCGGATTTGGCTGCTGCCGCCCACGGGCTTCTCCGCGAGCTTGCCTCGCACGCCTATTCGTCCGCGAGTTCACAGAATCTGCGGATCCTTTATGGCGGAAGTGTGAAGCCGGAAAATTCCGCCGCCCTTCTGGCCGAAGAGGAGATTGACGGCGCGCTGGTGGGTGGCGCCAGCCTCGACCCGGTGGCCTTTGCGGCCATAGCTAAATCCGCGCCCGGCGGCCCGCTGGAACAAAATAGGAGCGTGTAATGGAAGTCGAGAATCCAGGGAAATGGGCTATTTCGCTGCTGGTCGGCGCCGCTCTGGTGGCCGTCGGCTGGCGCTATCCGTGGGTTCTCGTCACCCTCCACGTTTTCATCTGCCTGCTTCTGTGTGTCGTGGTGCTGCTGCAAAGCGGCAAGGCCGCGGATCTCGCCGGAGCGTTCGGCGGCGCGGGCAGCCAGACGGCCTTCGGCCCGCGCGGCGCCGCCAATTTCCTCTCTCGCGCCACCACCTGGTGCGCCATTATGTTCATGGCCACTTCGATGGTGCTGGTGCTCCACCAGTCGAATGCCCCGGGCAGCCTCGGTTCCATCTTCGAGCGGCTCGGCTCTCAGACTCCTCCCGCGCAGCAAAAACCGGCCGTTCCCGCGCAAGCGCCGATCAAAATTCCCGTCCCGTCCCCATCCGGCCAGCCGGCAACGGCTCCGCAGCAGCAAGCTCCGGCGCAAACGGCGCCACCTCAGCCGCAGGCTCCGGCGCAGTCCGCTCCGGCTCCTGCGAAGCCCGGCCCTTCCAAACCCTAAGCTCTTTTTTGCATGGGTAGCCCGGTCACTGATTCTGTGACCGTGGGCACGTTTACTCCGCCAGGCTGGTGTCAGGTCGCCGCGTTGAAGCGCCGCCAAGGCAGCGCAGGATTGGCTGGTGCGGAAGGTGGGATTCGAACCCACACGCCTTGCGGCGCCACCCCCTCAAGATGGTGCGTCTGCCAGTTCCGCCACTTCCGCTTTGGGGAGGTACTGAATCCCACTCAGTCTAGCAACGCCTTGTGGAGGAGACAAGCGCCCTGCGCCCGAGCGCAGATCTTTCACGAATCGCTCCCGAAGCTTCCGGATCACCAGCCCGCTACCTACCGCAGGGTACGTGGTCACGCTCGAGCAGGCACCACGGAACTCAGCACCGCGCAGTAATGGCACACGCTCCCGCCGATCACAAACACGTGCCAAATCGCGTGGTGATACGGCAATTTTTCCCACGCGAAAAATCCCACTCCCGCCGTGTACATCAGCCCGCCCGCAACCAGCCACACAATTCCGGCCGGCGGCACCATCGCCAGCACCGGCTTCACCGCCACCACCGCCAGCCATCCCATGGCCAGATACACAATCGTGGACGCGATCGGAAAATGCTCCACGAACCAGACCTTGAAGACAATCCCTGCCACTGCCAATCCCCAAACCACGCCGAACAGCGACCATCCCCACGCCCCGCGCATGTTCACCAGCGTGAACGGAGTGTACGTCCCCGCAATCAGCAGGAAAATCGCCGAGTGATCCAGAATCCTCATTACGCGCTTCACTCGCCGCGACCTCACGCTGTGATACACCGTGGATGCCGCGTACAGGCACACCAGCGTCGCGCCGTAAACGCTGCACGCCACGATGTGCCACGCGTTCCCGCGAAGTGCCGCCAGCGTCACGATGGCCGCGCAGCCCGCTACCGCCAGCGCGAGCCCGGCACCGTGCGTCAGGCTGTTCGCCAACTCATGCCGATTTGCCCTTTTACCCCGCAGCACGCCTTGCCTCCGCGCTCCTCAACTCGTCAAGAACCCAGTATACGTGTCGTTGCTTCAAGGCGCGAGCCGCACACGCCAAACTGTCCAGTTCAGCGACACCTTTATCCTAAAATCGGGCACTCGACGGGCCTCTCCCCGGCCGTCCATCGGCCAACCGATTCACGTCTCGTAGGTTATTCTCGGGTTCGCCCGGCAGCCAACGTGCTCAGTTCCAGCCGCGGCAGAAGTGTGCATCGCTGCCCCGGCCTCGCTCGGGGCGTCTCCGGAGGAAGCCGCCATGGCATATACCGAACGCATCCGCGAAGCCGCACGATTTCCGCTCGAGCTCGGCTACTTCACCGAACGCGCCTCAGCCGGCTGGCGCCTGGTGGCGCTGGAGTGGGAACGCGACCTCCCCGGCGAGCTCGAGCCTGTGCGCAAACTCGCTCCCGTTCCCTACGGTCTGCGTGTCTCCGACGACTGCCTGCACCTGGAAGAAAATCCGCTCGAAATGCAGGTACTCAAAATGATGATGGAATTCATTGTGCAGGATTTTTCGCTCTCGCGCATCGCCGCCGAGCTCAACCGCCGCGATCTTCGCACCCGCGAGGGCGCTGCCTGGACCCAGGTCTCCGTTTTCCAGATGCTCACGCGCGTGATTGAAGTCGCTCCGCAGGTTCACTCCACGGAAGAGTGGGCCGAGCGCCGCAAGCATTTGTCACAGGTCGCCTGGAACTCCTGACTCTCTGCCTTTTCTTCGTAGGGGCACGGCATGCCGTGCCCCAGCTAGCTGCAAGCATCGCTGCTTGGGTTTTCCGAGTGGCTCAGGCCGCTTACCACGCACGCTGCCCGCTTGGCGCGCGTGCCCCCACCAGTCACCAATCACCACGAATAATGCACCATGTACGTTATTTTCGACTCGCCGTCCGCCGGCACCGTCACCACGAACTGGATCGTCTGCGAGTCCAGCTTTTCGTAGGGCGCCGACTTCTGCGAAATCTCCCATCCCGACCAGCGGTAGAGATGCTCCACCACGCGGATCTCCACCGGCGCGTTGGTGTGGTTCCGCAATTTGATTTCAAACGCTTCGTCAATCCAACTGTCCGCGTTGTCCAGCTTGAAGTACGTCCTCCGCCGCTCGCCGACCAGGTCGAAGGCATTTCCCGTGTAGAACCGCAGCATCTCGTCCTTCGGCGTGTGGTCGATCACGTTCTCGCCTGTAAATTCCACCTGCCCGTCCTTGTCGCGCCGGTAGAAACGCACGCGCCCCTTCGGCAGCGGCATTCCCAGATGGTTTGCCGCGGAATTCTTGAATTCCTGCATCACCCACACCCTCGGGTTCGACTGCGTGCCGTACCCCTGGTTGTTCCGGATGTTTTCCATGTTCCAACCGGCTGTATTCCGGTCGATTTTCGCTCCGTCGTACACGTAGACGCGGTGCGACTCGATGCCCGCCGCATGGATAAACTCCACCTGCTTCGTCTCGCGGTCCATGAGCGTGGTCGGCCGCTCCAGCGTGTACAGGTGATACTCGTCGAATTTCCGTTCCGTCACCGCGGGCGCCGGGGCTTCCGCTTCCAGCGCCACCCCTGAGATTGCCATTCGATTCATCACTCCGCCGGGCTGGATTTTGCTCACGTCCCCGGCCATCAATTTAATTCGCGCGTTCGGAAACGATTTTCCGCTCTGGTTGTCGAGCGTTACCCAGCCCACCATGTCCAGCACGTCGCCCGATTCCGGCGCCACCACGTTGTAGTCCGCTTCCCACTTCATTCCGCCGGTCACGTAGCTCAGCTCCGCGGGCGAGCTTCCCGCCTTATCCGTTTCGATTTCCCAGTCCAGTGTCGGCTTCAGGATAGTGTCGTCGGCCAGCGCCGGAAACACCGGCAATCCCGGCAGAGCAAATTGCAGCTTCCCGTTCACCTCGATGACGGGCTGCCCGTTCCCGGCCTGCGCGTATCCGTATTGTTCCGCAGCGTAGTTCGCGCCGTACTGATACATCGCCGCGTAATGCGGCACGTAGCCGCTGCGAACGATTTTTCCTTCGACGATCACGTCTTTCCCGTCCTTGTCCTTGGTGATGAATTCGATGGTTTTTCCTTCGTTCAGCGCCAGCAGCCGCTCCTGCGATACGGGATCATTCCGGTAGTTCTGCTCCAGCACCACGAGGCGCCGGGTCCCGCTCGGGTCCCGCAGGATCACCGAATCCGGCTCCATGTGGGCCGTGATGTCCGTAAACGTCACGTGGTTCGTTCCCGCCTTCAACTCCAGCGGGATCAATTCCCGCACCACCGCGAACATCTGGTTGTACACCGTCAGCGACGTCTGCCCCGCCGCATCCGGCCGGCCCGCACGCAGCGAGCCCGCCGCCGCGATTCCCGTCGCCGCAAGTACAAACAAAATTTTGCTCCTCATCCCTGCCTCCAGCTTCGCGGTAGCACAATCCCGAAACTTCGGAATCAGCCTGGCTACCTTCCCGATTCAACACCACATGCCGCCGAATTACTCGGGCGCGCCCGGTCGCCGGCTTCGTTCGCCGCCATGTTCTGTCTTAGACGCCGTCTTCCGTCGTTTGTTTCCGGGCGCTGTGTTGTCGAGTATCGAACGCTCGCCTCTCACTTACCCGGGAACTTTTCCGCCTTTGTGCAACTCTATACAACAATGTTGCCGCGCCCTCGCATCCTCGTCGCCGCTCTAGCTCTCCCTTTCGTCATTCTGTTGGCCGGGTCGGCCCAGACGCCCGCCGATTTCGACGCGCAGCACGCCGAGGCCGCATCCCACAACCCTCCCGGCCCTCATCTGGAGCTTTCCTTGGCGGGCGGACGCGCCCAGTTTCACCTTGGCGAACGCATTCCGGTGGAGTACCGGCTCACCGCAGACGACCCCGGTAAATACCGCTGTGGCTATCTGTGGTACGACCTGAGCGGTCGCTCGCGATTTGAAACATTTGTCTCCGACCGGCCCGAGGATTCCGCCGATCCGCTCACGAGCCATTGGACGATTTGGGAAACCCTCTACGGTCTCCGCGTGACGCGGCGCGCAGGCACATGGAATAAGCTGAGCCAAACCGCGGTCACCGAATCCTGGGATTTGAACGAGTACCTTCGCTTCGATAAGCCCGGCAAATACCGTGTTTATGCCATCACCCGCCACGTGGTGACGGACGAGCCCCATGAATCCGAGCCGTACGATCGGGGCGGCCTTCCGCTCGTTTCCAACATTGTGGAGCTGGAAATTCTTCCCGGCGATTCCGCCTGGTCCGCAGAAACGCTCCAGCACGCCCTCGAGACACTCACTCTCTCCGTCAGGGATCCGCGTGCCCGCGTGGCCGCCGCCAAAACGATCCAGCTTCTCCAGGCTCCCGAGGCTCTCGACGCGATGGCCACTCATTACACCGGGACGGACCGCGAAGTGGATACGCAGCTCCTTGCCGGCCTCATCGGCTTCCACGACCGCGCCGCCGCCGTCAAACGCATGGAACTCCAGCTCACCGCTCCGGACTTTGGCGTTTCCCGTTTCTTTCTCTTCAGCCTCGCGGTGATGAAGCTCCAGCTTGCCAATCCCGACCTTTCCGCCGAAGCGCTGCTCCATGCCGAAAAGCCCGTGCAGAAGCAATGGCGCCACGCGCTTTTCGATGTGCTCCTGCCCTACTACTCGCAGTTGATTCCCGCCGCCGAAAGCAAGTCCCCCGCCGCGCGCGCCCTCACCGTGGACACGCTCTTCCACACCTCCGCCCTCGAATCCTTCGATTTCGAGAGGCTTCCGCTCCCGGCCGAACAGATCGAGGGCCTGCGCCGCCGCGAGCTGGCCATTCTTCCCGACCTGCCCCACTACGAGCAGTTCGACCGCATCGCCAATTTCGGCTGGGCCGCGAATTTTCCGCCCGAGCAGGTTTTGCCCGTGCTCCGCAAAATCTACGAGCATCCGGCAGGCGAGCTTTCGGGCGACTTCCGGCAAACACGCAACTTCGTGCTCAAGGACATCAACAAAATCTCGCCGGAAGAGGGCCAGAAGCTCCTCGCCGAGGCCATCAGCGAACCGAACGCTCCGCTCACCGCTCGTGAAACCTCGGGCGTCCCGCTCACTCCCTCGCCCGCCCTCGACGAAATGCTGATCGCCAAGCTCGAGGGCCGCCGGACTGAGGAAATGAAGTCCGCCGCTCCGCTCATCGGCAAGTACGCTTCGCCTGCGCTCGAAGAGCGCGTCCGCGCCGTTTACGAAGTAGAGAAGGAAGCCTGGCCCTGCGATATCGAAGCCGGCCTGCTCGCCTATTTTCTGCGCGTGGACCCGCCCTACGGCGCCCGGATGCTCCCCGCCGCAATTACCTACTCGGCCGCGCGCGAGCGGCTCACCTGCCGGCGTCCCTCACTCGCCGGCGCAATTTCCGATCTCTACTACAGCCCTGTGGTGGAGAAGGCGGCCATCGCCCAGCTTGACGATTCCTCCCCTGTACTCGCGCAGGATGCCGTTCGCACACTCGGCAATCACGCTTCCGACGCCGCCGTTGCCGCGCTCCTCGACCGCCTCCACCGCTTCCACGAGGAGTGGAAAGACTTTGACCCGCAAAAGTCTCCGCCCGAATCGCTCGGGAAGTGGGAGTCCGGCCGCCAGGCTGCGCTGCAGATGGATTTGGTTCGTGCGCTGGCGCGATTGCCCGACTATCGCCGTAATCCCGGGAAGCTCGCTGAGCTCGCCGCCCTCTGCGTGACCGACCCCTGCCGCGCGGAATTGCAGCGCGGCACTCGCTGAGCCAAATGAGTTGGATCGAACCCCCGCCCCGCCGCCGTCCTCCCGCTCGCCGCCCAGACAGGCTAGAATGTAGCGAACGGAAGGGAGCCCCATGACCCACCGCTACACTGTAATTTTCGAAAAGGAACAGGAGGGCGGCTATCACGTCTTCTGCCCCGTTCTGCCCGGCTGCCATACTCAGAGCGAAACCATCGAGGAAGGCGTCCAGAACATTCGCGAAGCCATCGAACTGTACATCGAAAGCCTGGTCGAAGACGGGCTCCCGGTTCCCCACGAAGACATTTTGATCAAGCCCGTCGAGGTTTCAGGTTGAGTGGGGACCTCCCCGCCGTCACCGCCAGGACGGCGGCCCGCGTCGCGCAAAAGCTGGGGTTCGAGCTTCGACGGCAGCGCGGCAGCCATGCCATATACGTTCGAGTAGCCGACAAAGCGCGCGTAGTGATCCCGATGCACTCCGGAGACCTCAAGCGCAAAACCTTGCGGGGAATCATCGCTGACCTCAAAATCAGTGTCGAGGAATTCAAGCAGTTGTTGTGAACCCCGCTGAAGTCTCGCGCGGGAAGTGACCTCTTCCGTAGCGCTGCTACCGAAGCTTTGAGAGGCCCGGTCTTCTAGGACTGGCACGGGGGCCTTCCCGGCCCCGTCTTCTCGGACTGGCACGGGGGCCTTCCCGGCCCCACCAAGGCACGCATTAGGTTGGGTTGTGCGCCCGGCGCACAGGGTCTAATTTCGACGAAGTTTTTGTCCTCGTAGGTAGAGGCTGAGTGGCGCGGAGACTCCTGTCTGCGCGATTTTAGTTACGTCGGCCTCCCGATCCGAATTTTCGGGACTCCGGACCGGAGGGGTCAAACCACAATGGGTCAGGATGAATTGTGCCCTGCCTGGGGCAGGCAAGCCCTGAGGCAACAAGGTCAAAAGTGGCGGGCGGCCCGTGAAGACCAGGACGCCGCGAAGCGGCGTCTAGAGGGCCTTGGGCCGCGTTTCCCAAAATGGGAATCAAGGGCGTGTGCCCGGCAGCGCTGGGCGCTCTGTGGCTTTCCGTCTCGGCCCACTGAAAAAACGACCTCTGCGCCCATACTGCCAGTGCATCCAAGTGGGCTGCGACAGGACACCCGTGTGAATGCACGCCGGTTTTCCCCCGGCAATTCCGGGAGCTACTGGGCTGCACGATCTGGCTTCACAAACCTCCCCGCCCAGGCCTTGCCGCATTTCGAACACGTCGC
>JASHRU010000367.1 GCA_030037225.1 Candidatus Acidiferrales bacterium
ACGAATCTACGTGAGCGATACATGGCGCGACGAAATTTTCGTGATGGATATGAACGGTAGCGTGCTCCAGAAGATCGGCAAGAGTGGAACGGGCGACGGGGAGTTCAATTTTCCCACAGATTTGCGGCTGGACGGCCCCAACTTGATGGTTGTGGACGCGATGAATTTCCGCCTCCAAGTGCTGGATCGCGCGGGAACATTTCAGTTCGCCATTGGCAAGGTGGGTGACGGCCTGGGAAACCTGTTCCGGCCCAAAGGATTGGGCGTTGATTCAGAAGGCCATGTGTACCTTGTCGAAGGGCTGTCCGGGGTCGTGCAGGTGTTCGATCGTCAGGGAGAGTTGCTCTACTACTTCGGAAAAAGAGGGACCGGGTTTGGAGATTTCCAACTCCCCACCAGCGTCTTCGTGGACCAGGCGGACCGCGTGTATGTGGTGGATTCATTCAACCGACGAGTCCAAATGTTCCGGTATTTCGCCCTGGGCAAGCAGGCTGCAGGGGGTGGGCAGTGAAGGTGCTCCGTCTCACTGCTTTTCTGGTGCTCGCTTGCGCCACGGCCCGGGCCCAGCAGTTCAGCGGCGACGTGCTGGGCCAGCACAATCTGAGCCCCGGGGGTACCTCTCCGATTCAGGGTGGATACAGCGCCCCCTGTCTTTTCTGCCACGCGCCGCACTCCGCTCTTGGCGTGCAAGCTCCGCTATGGAACCAAACGCTGACGGTGCAGACGTATACGACCTACCAAAGCACGACATTCCACGAAACAGACGCTCCTAGGCCGCTGTTGGGGAGTGACAGCAATCTCTGCTTGAGCTGCCACGATGGGAGTATCGCCCCCGGCCAGACGGTGGCCTACGGAAAGTGGCCGATGACGGGGACCATGAATGCCGTGGACAATTTCGGAACGAACCTTTCCAATTCGCACCCCTTCAGCCTGGTACTTCCACTAAAGGATGCGCCGGACCTGGTTCCCTCGCTGTACAGTTCGGGCGTCACCGCGGATCCTACCGGCGCAGTGAAACTGATTAAGGGCAACATCGAATGCACGAGCTGCCACAACGCACACGTGGAGGCCACGGACCTGACTGCTCATGATTTTCTGGTGCGAGACAGCTCAAGCGGGCAACTGTGCCTGGCTTGCCATACGCCGTCAAACCGCACGGTGAACAATCAATCGAACTACGTGGCCGGGTGGACAAACAGTGTGCACGCGACCGCGGGAAACCAGGTGTCCACTCAGCCAGGAGTGAACTTGGGATCCTACTCGACCGTCGCACTGAATGCCTGCACCTCATGCCACATGGAGCACAATGCGCCGGCAGGCGCGCGGCTGCTTCGCGGTAACAACGAGAATGACTGCCTCACCTGCCACGCGGGCGGAGCAAATATTTCTCCGGCAATCCTGAACGTTGGCGCGGAGTTTGCGAAGGCGGCGCATCCCTATTCCACGGCCAGCGGTTCGCACGACGCAGCGGAAGCCGTACTTTTGAACCAGAATCGCCACGCAACCTGCGTGGACTGCCACAATCCCCATTCCGCTCTGCAGGTAAGCGCGTTTCTTCCGCCGCCCGGCGTCCGCCCTTCTCAGAACGGGGTGGAAGGAATAAGCGCCACCGACGGAATCACTGTTGTGAATCCCACGATCAACCAGTACGAGAACTGCCTGCGTTGTCATGGAAACAGCACCGGGAAGATGACGGTTCCCGCCACATTCGGCTATCTTCCTGTGTGGGCCGTCGCGTATGGCGATCCGTTGAATGTCATTCCCCAGTTCGCACAGATCTCGACTTCAAGCCATCCGGTGACGCATGTAAACAGCAGCGCGCTGTCGCAACCCAGCCTGCTGAGCAACATGCTGAATCTGGACGGAATCACGCCGGGGCGGAGCATGGGGGTGCAGATTTTCTGCACCGACTGTCACAACAGCGACGACAATCGTGAATTTGGAGGCTCGGGACCGAATGGCCCGCATGGCTCAAAATGGACTCACTTGTTCGAACGCCGTTATGAGTTCAGCCAAGCGTCGGCGCCCGGCCAGACCATCATCAACCTTTTTCCGACACCGGACCTGAGCGTCAACGGCCCGTATGCGCTGTGCGGAAAGTGCCACAGCCTGTCGAACGTGATTTCGAATGCGACGTTCAGCGAGCACGCCCGGCACATTAATGACGGCTTTACCTGCTCCACCTGCCACACAGGGCACGGCATGGGCGCTACGAGCGCAAGCGTCACCGGCGAGCGGCTAGTGAACTTCGACGTCAACGTGGTTGCGCCGAACGGGACATCCCCTATCTCTTATTCTCGCGTCACCAACTCTTGTACGCTCACCTGCCATAACCATGCGCATGGGCAGGCTGGCAATACCGCAGGCAAAATCAAAAAGTAAGCATTTCATATCCCCAGAAATTGAGGCGTACACTTGCGCTGACTTAGCCGGAGGCGATCCCATGCGCGATCGAATTGCCAATTGTGTATCTGTGGTACTCGTGTTTCTGCTGGTCGGAGCTGCCAATGGCGCGCCGCGAACGGCCCGCCGTCCAATGCCGGAAAGCGGACCAGGAGTCGCGTGCCGCGCGATGGAGGTTCACACTGACTCGACAAACCATATGACTGTTGTGGTATTCCATCAGGCGGACGAGGCGAGTGTCGAGGCACTGCGAACGCTTCTGCAGGCCCACTCCGGTGGCGCGGTCGAAGTGAATGTGGACGCGGCAGCCAGCGGTACTTGGCGGGGAACCGTTTTCCGCCTGAAGAGCTGCTTTGGGCGCGGCCTGCTGCTGTTTGCCGCGTCGGCGCCGCCATTGAAAGACGGCTCAAAGTTCCTGCTGCGGTTGGCGGCATCGTAGCCTGTCGTCGGAGGAAACCAGAATGCCGGGGCGGGCTCAACCATTCTCAGCGCGAACCCACCGTTTCGTCGCGGTGATCTACAGGGTTGGGATTCTGCGGTGCGTAACCGTGCCGGAGGAAATCGGAGCTCAGCTGAAACACGACGGAGCGAGGACCCTACCGGTGTTGACTACCGTAGCCGGACAGACATTGCGCACGACTCTGCTCCCGGCGGCCGGAGGCAGTTACCGTCTGTTTCTGAATCGGGCAATGCGCGAGGCGGCTGGCGCCGACGCGGGTGACCCGATCGGCATTTCACTGCGGCTCGACCGCGCCTCACGGGAGATGCCCGTGCCCGATGACTTTGCGGTCGCGCTGCGCCTCGCTCCCCAGGCGCGCAGTTATTTTGCCGGAGGGACCACAGGGCTTCGGCGCGAAGTACTGCGCTATATCGAACGGGCCAGGGCGCCCGCCACACGCGCGCGGCGGATTAAGAATTGCGTTTGCGTTCTCAATCAGCGCGCCCGGAAAAAGAAGCGCGGCCGGACGTAATCTTTGTCCCACCACTGGAAAATCCCTATTCACGCGGCAGGCGGATGTACGTGAGGGTGTGGTGTGTGAGGATTCCGGTGAAGGGCGCGGAGCATTCCGCGGTGCCGTATATGAGTTGCCGGCCTATTTTTAGAACGCGCGCGCGGCACTGGAAAGGAGCGCGGCGGAGGCTGCGCAGGAAGTTTGTTTTCATTTCCACGGTAACAGCCCGCTCATCTGTACCCAACCGAGTCGCGATGGCGAGCCACATGGCGACGTCCGCCGCCGTCATGAAGGCGTGCCCGCCGATGATTCCGTCCGGGCGCTCGAATTCGGCGTGGTAGGGAATGCGGAGCGTGCAAGAGCCGCGCTTCGCGGATTCGATACGAAAGACATAGAGGCGATTGAATGGCGTCGCCTTTAGAAGTTTCTCGAGTTCCTTTTGGCAGGCGCGGGCCGTCATGGTTTGGCGCGAGCGCCGCTAAGCGAGAAAGAATTCGAGTGACGAAGCGATGTAATTCTTAAGCTGCGGGCGCGGTACTACTGCGTCGAGAAATCCGTGCTGGAGCAGGAATTCGGCGCGTTGGAAACCATCCGGCAATTTTTGCCGGATGGTCTGTTCGATCACGCGCGGTCCGGCGAAGCCGATCAACGCACCCGGCTCGGCAATGTTCAGATCGCCGAGCATCGCGTAACTGGCCGTCACGCCGCCGGTGGTCGGATCGGTCAGGACGGAAATATACGGAAGGCCGGCAGCATCCAGCCGTGCCAGCGCGCCCGAAACTTTGGCGAGCTGCATGAGGCTGATGGTGCCCTCCATCATGCGAGCTCCCCCGGAGCAGGAAACGATGATCAAGGGGCAGCGCCGCGCGATGGCCAATTCGATGGCGCGCGTTACTTTTTCGCCTACCACCGCGCCCATCGAGCCGCCGATGAAACCGAATTCCATCGCGCAGCAAATCACCTGCCGGCCGGAGAGAACGCCTTCGGCCGTCACGATGGCGTCGTTCATACCCAATTTCTGACGGGCCTCGCGGAGCCGTTGTTTGTAAGGACGGGTATCGGTGAAGTGCAGCGGATCGCTCGAAGTGAGTTCGGAGTCGTGCTCGGTCCATCGCGCGTCGTCAAGCAAGAGCTCGAGCCGCTTTGCGGAGCCGAGTTTGAAGTGGTGTTCGCACTTGGGACACACCTGCCAATTGGATTCCAGGTCTTTGCGCCAGATGATTTTGCGGCATGCTGGACACTTGTCCCACATTCCCTCGGTGCGGACGCGGCGCTCCTCCGGCGGCACGGGGGATTGGATGGAATCTTTGTCGCGTTTGAACCAGGCCATATAAACCCAAGTAACGAAATTCGAAGACTGAAACTCGAAAAACGGTCAGGAGAAAGTGGCTCAGCCGGCCCCGAATCACGCCGGGGGCTAATAGTCTATCCCACGTTGGGCCAATATGCCTTTTGTGTATGGGTGCTTGACCTCGCGCATCTCAGTGACCAAGTCGGCCAGCTCTACGAGGCGCGGATGGGCGTTGCGGCCCGTGCAGATGACGTGCACCTGCTCGGGGCGAGCGGCCAGCGCCGCGGTCACTTTTTCGGGATCGAGCATGCCGTAGCTGATCACGTAGTTGATCTCGTCGAGGATCACCAGATCGTAGCGGCCGCTCGATATTTGCTCGAGCGAAAACTGCCAAGCCTGTTCGCACAGGCGCACGTCTTCCGGATCGGTTTCCGCGCCGCCGATTTTTACGAAGCCGCGGCCCATCGGCCGGATTTCGATTTTGTCGTTGCCGAGAAGCTTTGCCGCATCCAGTTCGCCATAATGCCACGAGCCTTTGATGAACTGCACCATCAAAACCCGTAGCCCCTGTCCTACTGCGCGGAAGGCGGTTCCCAAGGCGCAAGTCGTTTTGCCCTTGCCCGGGCCGGTGTAAATGATGAGTAGTCCTTTCCCCTCCGGCATGGTTTTGAGAGTAGCACGGCCCGGACTCGTGCCGTTTTGCCGTCAGGATCTGGTGCTATCAGGTTGTTACTCGGAAAGGCCGAAGCGGCCGCGGATAAGTTCGGCAAGCTCGGCGACACGCTCGCGAGCCGCAGCGGACATGGCCACTCCGCGCTCGGCACCTTCCTCCTGAAAGACGATCCACAAGCCCGGACGAAAGAGGCCCTGCGCAGGACAGATCGCGCCTGTGAATTGGACAACGGCGAGGCCGGAGTCTGCGGTGGCTGGGCTCAGCGCCGCGCGCGCGTCGTCCACCAAATCGCGGAAGCCCTGCGAGACAAGGATTTCGTCAATTTGTCGCGGAGTGAATTTCTCCACTTCGTCGAGATCGTAGTCAGGGAGGGAAAGTGTGATGGCCAGCTCGACTGCTGCGGTCGGAGTGTTGGTGTCGGGCGTGATGCGAACACTCATTGCGAAAATACGAGGCTGATATTGTGCCATGCATTCAAGGTGATGGCCTAGCGCAGAGAACGATCCCCAGCTCGCTATCGCTGACCGAGGCTGCCAGTGGTCACTTTGCGTAGGGGTGGTGGGAAAGGATGCAGAAGGAGCGGTAGAGCTGCTCGGCGAGCAGAACGCGCGCGAGTTCATGCGGCATGGTGAGGGTGGAAAGGGAAACTGCTTCCTGCGCGCGCCCGCGGAACGAATCCGGGAATCCCGTGTCGTCGCCGCAGAGCAACACGACTTCACGCACACCCCGGTCTCGAAGCTTGCCCAGCCAGCGCGCGAATTCCTGCGACGTAAATTGGCGCCCCCCTGCGTCCAGCAGCACCCAGCGCGCCGTTGCCTGGGTTTTGATCCGGGCGAGTGCCGCATCGCTCGGCTCGCGTAATTCGGTCACGAGCACCTTCGCGAATCGCTGAATGCGCTCCATGTAGTCCCCGAATAGCCCGCGGCACTCCGGCCGACGAGTGCGGCCGAGGAATACGAAATGAATTGTCAGGCTCACAGCAGTCCGTACTTTTTGCGTTTTTCCAGCAGGGTTTTGCGGCTGATGCCCAGGATCTCAGCAGTGCGCGAGATTTTGTAGCGGGTGGTTTCCAGCGTGGCGGCGATGGCTTCCTTCTCGAGTTGTTCGAGCGAGCGGAGATTGCCTGGGATAGCGCCCGGGCGCCCTGCGGCCCCGACGGATTCCGGCAGGTCCCCAAGGCCGAGCACGTCCTGGTGAGCGAAAACGAGGGCGCGCTCCAGCACGTTTTTCAGCTCGCGCACATTGCCGGGCCAGCCGTACGCGGAGAGAGCGGCGCTCGCCTCCGCGTCCAGCCGGGCTCCTGGACGGCCGTGGACCGGCCCGAGGCGCTGCAGGAAATGAGCGGCAAGCGGCAGGATGTCTCCGGTACGGTCGCGCAACGGCGGCACCTCAATGGCCAGCACGTTCAGGCGGAAGAACAGATCTTCGCGAAAGCGGTGCTCAGCTACCGCGCGCTCCAGGTTCGAATTGGTGAGCGCGATGATGCGGGCCTCCATGCGCAGCGGTTCGGTGCCGCCGAGATGTTCGAAGCGGCGCTCCTCGAGCACGCGCAGGATTTTCGCTTGCACGGCAACCTCGAGTGCGCCCACCTCGTCGAGCACCAGCGTTCCCCGCCCCGCAAGCTCCAGGCGGCCGCGCTTGGCGTCCACGGCTCCTGTAAACGCGCCCCGCTCGTGGCCGAACAGCTCCGACTCAACGAGTTCCGGCGGCAAGCTGGCACAGTCGATTTTCTGGTAGGGAGCGTCGCGGCGCGTGCCGCGTTCGTGAATGTAACGTGCGAGCTGGTCTTTTCCGGTTCCGCTCTCCCCGGTGATGAGCAGATTGGTTGCGGCAGAGGCTACACGTTCGGCGACCTCGATTACCCGTTGCGAGGCGGCGTCCGAGGCAATCCATTCGACGCGGGACTCGTTCATGCGGAGGCAGCCCCGGATTCATCCCGCACCGCAGGGAGGTCAGCAATATCCACTCGCGAGGCCTTCCGCCAGAGCCGCTCGATGTCGTAGAACAAACGCGCCCGCTCGGCAAATACGTGCACGACAAACCGGCCGTAGTCCAGCAGGATCCACTCCGCGGAGCTGTAGCCCTCGCGGTGCAGAGGGTGGGTTCCCGCGCGCGCGAGCGCTTCCTGAATGCCGTCCGCAATCGCCTGCACCTGGCGCTGGCTGAAGCCGGTGCAGATGAGGAATGCACCGGTGAAGGCGCCAAGTCCGGAAAGATCGAGAAGCGTGATGCCCACCGCTTTCCGGTCCTGTGCCGCTTCGACAGCACCGCGCAACTCCGGATTGGATTCCATCAGCGGTAGAGAGCCTGTTTGCAAATGTAATCCTCCACGGCCCGAGGGACGAGCGAACGGATCGAGAGGCCCCGCGCCACCCGGCTGCGAATGCTGGTTGAGGAAACGTCCACGTGGACGCTGGACATCAAATACACGGTCGAACTCCGCAATCGCAGGCATTCACCCGCCGATGATCGGCGCACCACGCATCCATCCGCGAGAATACCCGCGGGGATCGCCGCGCGCAGCGGTTCAAGGCGAAACCCCGGACGACTCACCACAATAAAGTCGCAAGAATCAAGCAGTGCCTCCGACTCGCGCCACTTTCCGATTTCGAGAAACGCATCTGCCCCGACCAAGAAATAGAGATGCGTGGAGCGCAACAACCGTTTCCGGTGAGCGCGCACCAGCTCGATGGAATAGGAAGTGGCGCTGCCGGAAAAATCTGGGCCCGCCTCCGCGAGCGACAAACTCAGCCGGGCCTGGCCAGCGCAGGCCAGCGCAACCATTGCGCATCGATGCGGATAGGGACTGAGCGGCAGCGCTGACTTGTGCGGCGGCCTCCCGGCGACCACAAAGTGCACGGCGTCCAGGCCGAAGCGGTCGCGCGCGGCTCGCGCGGCAGCCATGTGCCCGCGGTGCACTGGGTCAAACGTTCCGCCGAACAGTGCGAGAGCACGCACAGAAAGGGGAGGCGAAGCCGATGCCAGGGTCACCCGGCCTGTCCTTCCGAATGGATGGGACCTACGGAGCGGTCCGCAAAGTCCTGCGAAGCCTCGGCGCGCTCTTGCCGCGGCAACCGGTCGAGCGCATCGGCCATCGCTCGAACCAGAGCCTGAACCCCTTCGCCGCTAGCGGAGGAAATGGCATAAAACGGGTAGGTGCGGGAGACGCAATATGCGCGAAGTGAATCCAGCGGCGCGCGATCCGTGATTGCGTCCAACTTCGTGGCGACCACGAGGAATGGTTTGTCCCCAAGCGACGCGCTGGAAGCGATCAGTTCGTGCCGCACGACTTCAAAATCGTGCACTGGGTCGCCCGATGTTGCGCCGCTCACGTCCACCAGCTGAGCGAGTAGGCGCGTGCGTTCGATGTGGCGCAGAAAACGCGTGCCTAGCCCAGCGCCTTCGTGGGCGCCTTCAATCAAGCCGGGCAGATCGGCAACCACAAAGCTGCGACCCGCTCCGGGCCGTGGCCCGTCCACAGACACGACGCCCAGATGCGGTTCGAGCGTGGTGAAGGGATAATCGGCAATCTTTGGCCGGGCGGCAGAGATACGTGAGATGAGAGTGGATTTTCCCGCGTTGGGCAGGCCGAGCAGGCCGACGTCTGCCAGCAGCCTCAGCTCGAGACGCAGGTGCCGCTCCTGCCCGCTTTCTCCATCCTCGAACTCGCGCGGCGCTTGGTGCCACGGCTTTGCAAAATGCTGGTTACCGCGTCCGCCGCGTCCGCCACTGGCCGCGGCAAACCGCTGTCCGGGCGCGGAGAAATCGAACAGCAGCTCGCCCGTTTGGTCATCGTAAACGAGCGTGCCGATAGGAACATCGAGGACCGTATCGGCGCCCGACTTGCCGTGACAGTTGGAGCCCTGGCCGTGGCGGCCGGATTCGGCGCGAAATTCGCGGTTGAACCGAAAACGCAGCAGCGTGTTTTCGTTCGCGGTGGAGACCAGAGTCACGCTTCCGCCCGATCCGCCGTCGCCTCCGGACGGGCCGCCTCGCGGAACAAACTTCTCGCGGCGAAACGCGACGCAGCCGCGTCCGCCGTTTCCAGCCTTCACGTAGATGCGGGCTTCGTCAACGAACACGGGGAGTTGTCTGCCGCTTCCTGGAAAGACTATGACAGGCCAGAGAGAAAACCAATAGAGGCAACCGGAGGGCGGTCGGACGCTAGCTCGCCGGAGCTTCTGACGGTTCCACGCTGATGAACCGGCCCATGCGCCCCTTGTCCTCGTACTTGACGACGCCGGTGATCTTTGCAAAGAGCGTGTCGTCTTTGCCGCGGCCCACATTGCGGCCCGGCTTGTAGCGCGTTCCGCGCTGGCGGACCAAGATGGAGCCGCCGCTCACCAATTGCCCGCCAAAACGCTTCACACCGAGGCGCTGGCCGTGCGAGTCGCGCCCGTTTGTTGATGAACCGCCGCCTTTCTTGTGTGCCATTCCGCCCGCCTCAGAGCTTGATTTCCCCAACCTCGACGGAGGTGAGGTGCTGCCGGTGGCCGCGCTGAATCTTATACTGGTTCGTCCTCTTGTACTTCAGCACGGTCAGCTTGGGTCCGCGTGTTTGCGCCACAATCTTGCCCGAAACGCTGGCCTGTGCGACCGCCTTGCCGGTAATCATTTTCTCGTCGGTGCGCACAGCGAGCACCTCGCCGAACTGCACGGCGTCCCCAACTTTGCCGGGCAGGGACTCGATCTCGATACGGTCGCCGGGGGAGACACGGTACTGCTTCCCGCCGGAACGGATCAGGGCGTACATGTAGCCTCCAAGAGAGAAAGCGAAACCAACATTATAAGAAACTCTATGCAGCAACGTCAACGCCAGAAGCGCAGTGTTTTCCGGTTCCCTGTTGACGAGTCGTTGCCTTGCGGAGAGGCCGGCGGTCGAACAGTCACCACGAAGCCGGTTGCGTGTGAGGTATAGCGCCAGTACTACTTTCGGCGAAATTCGTCTCTTTCTCTGAAAATGGATCGCGATTACGGAGCTAAACTGTCGTTGAAGGAGGTAGCCGCCACTGTTTACGTCGGCTCCCACTAATCTCAGTCTCCTGACGTCCCCGCAACAACTGTCCGCTCCCTGTGCCTCCGAAATTTCGATTTCTCAGAGGAGATCGAATTGAAATCTCTTACCGTGGGACCGGGTCCTAAATGATTCGCTCCATTCGACTCTTGCTCTATTCCACGTTCCTGGGAAGTCTTTTGCTCCCACTGCTTGCCATTTTTGCAAGCGTCTCGAACACCGGTGCGGAACTTCCTGCCGCCGCAATTCTGAAGCTGGCCGTGTATGCCCTCGTCGCCTTGATTGCGTTTGCCGGTTTCTATTACCTGCTTCGCCGGCTGGAACCGTATCTCGTGCGGGAGGGCATGGCCCAGGCCGCCATTGCTGACGGCATCGCTGAATCCTATCTGCCGATCGCCATTCTGTCCTCGGCCGGTTTGAGCCTCTTTCTGGAGCTTTCGGTAATTCGTTGGCAGGCTACTGTTCTTGAGTTCTTCGCGTTCTACAAAAACTACGGCCTGCTCTCGTGCTTCGTAGGACTGGGTTTGGGCTATGCGCTCTCGAGCCGAGCGAAGGAAATTCCGCTGAATCTTACTCTGCCCCTTTTGGGCTGGCAGTTTGCTCTGCTCTATTTACTCCGCTACGGCCTCCCGGTGCGCAGCCTGCGCTCAATCCCCTTCACAGAACAACTCACCATGGGCGTGATTGCCGCGAAGCCCTTTCAGATGGTCGCTATCTACGCCCTGCTTGCCATCATTTTCCTGCTAACGGGGCTGGCGTTCCTGCCCGTGGGCCAGCTCTGCGGACGACTCATGGAACGGAAATCGCAGCTCTCCGCTTATGGGTGGAACCTTCTGGGCAGCTTGCTCGGCGTACTCCTCATGTTTCTGGTGAGCTATCTCTGGACCGCGCCGGTCGTGTGGTTTGGAATCTGCTCGTTGGTGATCCTGTTTTTTATCGTTCGTTCCCAGCAATCTCTTCTAATCAGCGCCAGCTTTGCCACGCTTGCCACGATCCTGCTTGCTTGGCCCGTAAATCCCTACTGGAATCGCGTGTATTCGCCTTATCAGCTCCTCGAAATCGGGACTGGGGAGAATGGGTTGATGACGATCCGCGCCGCCGGCACCTACTATCAGCGCGTTTACAATCTCTCCGCTGATGCGGTTCAGGGTTCGAAAGATCCTAAGCAGCTTCAGACTAAGAATTACTACGAATTGCCCTACCGGCTTCTCTTAGAGCCAGGTGAAGTGGCGATCGTGGGCGCTGGCAGCGGCAACGACGTGGCTGCGGCGCTACGTGCGGGCGCGAGCCACGTGGACGCGATTGAGATCGATCCGGCAATCCTGCAGGCTGGAAGACTGAATCATCCGGAAAAACCGTACGATGACCCTCGCGTCCAGGCCATCGTCAATGACGCTCGCTCATTCTTCCGCAATGCTCCGAGGAAGTACGATACGATCGCCTACGGCCTGCTCGACTCCCACACACTCTTGAGTCACGCCTCGAGCGTGCGGCTGGATTCTTTCGTCTACACGGTTGGGGGTCTGCGGGAAGCGCGGTCGCGATTAAAAGAGAATGGAGTCCTTTCACTCTCCTTCGCAGTTCTGAACGACGCCCTGGGCACAAAACTCTACCGCATGATGACCGAAGCCTTCGACGGCCGGGAGCCTATCTGCATCTTTGCTGACGGCAACACCATCTTCATTGAATCCGCGGACGGTAAACTCTCAATACGACCGGCTCTTCTTTCCGGATTCGGTTTCGGGGAAAGATCCAGTTTCTATCGGGATTCCGTAATTCCCGTCGACGTCTCCACCGACGACTGGCCATTCCTCTATATGCCTCGCCGCGTGTACCCGGTTTCTTATCTCGTGATGGTTGCGCTCATTCTGGCCCTCTCCACAGTTCTTTTCCGCTGCTTCCTGGGGGAACGCCCGCAATTTTCTGATCTTCCTTTCTTCTTCTTGGGCGCTGGATTCATGCTGGTGGAGACAAAGGCCATCACGGAGTTGGGACTCACCTTCGGGAATACATGGCAGGTCATAGCGATCGCTATCGCCAGTATTTTGGTTATGGCATTTCTTGCCAACACCGTTGTGTCCTGGTTTCGTATCGGCAGCACTCACTTGCCCTACCTTTTTCTTGTCCTAAGCCTCGCGTTTGGCTGGTGGGTCGCCAGCCATGGAGGCCTTCCGTCGACCCCGATTGGTCGAATTGGAACGGCACTTGTTTTGAGCTGCCCCCTTTTCTTTTCCGGGCTGGCATTCTCCGTGCATCTCTCGGCTGGCTCCCGGATTTCCGGTGCAATGTCCATGAACCTGCTGGGAGCCATGTGCGGAGGCATTCTGGAGTACAACGCCATGTACTTTGGTTTCCGCTTCCTTTATGTCCTGGCCATTTTCCTCTACGCCTTCGCGTTTCTCTCCGGCTTGCCTCTGAAAAGCCCCGCCCCAGTCCCGGCCGCGGACCGGCAGATTTGATCAGCGCAGAAACTGGTCTCGCGCGGTGCAACGGGAATGAGCTGGTAGTGGAAGTAGTGCCGCGGGAAAGCAAGGGAGTACTATTCGCCCTGTTCCAGTCCGGTACTCCCATAGAATCCGTTCGACAACCAGTGTCGATATGGTCTTGACAGAGTTTCGAACCGCTCGCAGACTCAGTGTGGGTGTGACCCCTTTCCTTTTGAGGGATTCCGACGCGACGCGAACTCGCTTCCGGGCGCCTCCGCGTGTGCCGTTCGTCTGCACGGCCGCACAGAAGAGCGATAGCTGCCTTCATTCTCTTGTGCCCGTTGTGTCTGATTTTTCCCTCAATCGGCCTTGCGCAGGCACCTTCGTCCTCAAATTCCCAGCAAGGTACGGGTCAGGTCTCGCGGAACGGTCAGACTACAACCATTCTCGCCTCGTCATCGGGCGAAGGCCTTGGCGAATACTTGATCGGTCCGAACGATCTTCTTTCCATTTCCGTGCTGGAGTCTCCAGAGCTCTCGCGCGACGTGCGCGTGGACTCCGAGGGAAACATCGGGCTTGCTTTGCTCGCCGAACACCCGCACGTGGCGGGGCTTTCGCTAACGCAGGCCGAGGCGTTGCTTAAGAAAAAGTATCAGGAAAGCGGGATTCTAAACGACCCGAATATTACGGTCACCTTAAAGGAGCTGGAGAGCAAGCCCGTAACGGTCTCGGGAGCGGTGCGGCAGCCGGGGGTTTTCCAGGTGAGCGGGAGCGTGCGCCTGCTTCGGCTGCTCACCATGGCGGGTGGCATTGGGGAGGGCTCCGGGACCATCGTTCAAGTCATCCACGAACAAGATTCGGGGCCGCAGCGCATCACAGAAGTCCGAGTGTCCGATGTGCGGCTGGGGAAGGAAGAAGCCAACATTGTCGTGAGAGGCGGAGACATCGTCAACGTACCACCCGCAGGAGCCGTGTACGTCCTCGGCGCAGTGAATAGGCCGGGCCGGATTTTGCTGCCCTCGGACACGGATCAGACGACAGTATTGAACATCTTGGCCATGGCAGAGGACGCGAAACGCACCGCCAAACTCTCCCACTCCGTACTGATTCGCAGAAAAGATTCGACCGGGGAAGTCGAACAGATCCCATTGGATCTAAAGAAGATAGTCGCGCAGCAGCAGCCGAATATTGTTGTGCGACCCAACGATGTTCTGTTCGTGCCGGAGAGCACCGCAAAGCGCGCGTTCAGCCGCGGTCTTGAAGCGGCCATCCAGGTGGCCACCGCAGCTGCCGTGTATGGCGCGGTGCCTTAGGAAGCTTAAATGACGTGGACATGCTTTGGCTTGGGGGGACGGGCGGCGGGGGAACGAGGGGATGGATCCAACACGACAAAACGGACCTAGAAAAAGCGGAGGTGATGGCGGGGAGCACAAGCCCACGAGCGCAATGGAAAGGACCGTGCGCAGCGGGCCGTCCACGCTTCTTGCGGATTCCGGAAGCTGGCGCTCGGCACTGCCGACGACGTCTCCGGACATTCTGACCGCAGCATTGCCTCTGCGGGACCTGCTCCGGATCCTGCACAAGCATCGGCTGATGATCGTTGCTGTGGTCGCCGTCATGGTAACTGTGGTGGCGGTGGTGACCTATCGAATTCAGCCGGTTTACGAGGCAGCGGCGCGAATCGAAATCAACGGCGAAACTCCAGACCTTACGAACCTTCGCGAGCTTTTCCTGCAAATGCCGACGAGCGAAGACTACGTGCAGACGCAGGTGCGCATCTTGCAGAGCGACGACCTAGCCATGCAGACGGTGCGCGCGCTGCACCTCTACGAGGATCCGCAATTTGCAGTCCGGCCCGCAGGTAGCAACGAAAATGCTCCTTTCACTTCGACCGAAGAGTTGCGGTTGATTGGGATGTTCCACTCGCACTTGAGCGTAGCCGCCGTTCGCTCCAGTCGGCTCGTGGAAGTGAAGTTCGAGAGCACGAATCCGAAGGAAGCGGCCGACGTAGTGAATACGCTGTCCGACCTCTTCGTGGAGAACAATTTCCGGAAAAAGTACGAATCGGCCATGCAGGCTTCCGACTGGATGGCCGAGCAGATGCGCGAGCTGAAAGTAAAAATGGAGCAGTCCCACGAAGCACTGATCAAGTATGAACGGGACAACCAGATCTTCGCGCTCGATCAGGGCCAAAACGTTACGGTGACGAAACTCGCCGACCTCAACAGAGATCTGACCGAGGCCGAGGCCGACCGGATCGCCAAGGAATCGCAGTATGAACTGGTGAAAACGCACCGCCTGAGCGAACTGACTGCCGTGGTACAAAACGCCGTGATCCAGGATCTGCAGAAGCAACGCGCTGCGATCTCTGGCCAGCTCACGGACGCGCGAGGCACGCTGGGACCCAAGCACCCGAGAGTGCTTCAACTCGAACGGCAGCTTCAGGATTTGGATACGCAGATTCAGAGCCAGGAACAGGCTGCCGCGAGCCGGATCGAGACCGATTACCAGGCTGCGCTCAACAAGGAAGACTTGCTGCGGAAGGCCTTCGACCAGCAGAAGAATGAGGCAAACACGCTGAATTCCAAGCTGGTGGAGTACAGCCTGCTGCGCCGTGATTATGAGACCAACCAGCAGCTTTACGAGGGATTGCTGCAGAGGCTGAAGGAGGCCGGCATTTCATCGGGGCTGCGGTCGAGCAATATCCACGTGGTTGACCGCGCGCGGCCGCCGATCAATCCGATTCGCCCGCGCAAATCGCTGAACCTGATGCTGAGCATGGTAGTCGGCCTGGCGCTGGGATGCGCGC
>JASHRU010000368.1 GCA_030037225.1 Candidatus Acidiferrales bacterium
CCTCGAAAAATTCTCAGTTTGGCATCCGGCATCTCGGGCCTCACTTCTCTTCCGCCAAAATCTTCTTCAGCTCTTCGGGCATTTCGGCCACGGGCTCCTCGCGCAGCGCCATCGTGCTCCCCTCGCGCTTTACGATGATGTTTTTCCTGCCCCAGGCAGCTTCCGTGTTCGGAAAATCGATGCGGCTGTGCGCGCCGCGGCTTTCCTGCCGCATCATCGCCGCGCGCGTCACTGCTTCCGAAACCGTCAGCATTGATTTCAATTCCAGCGCCAGATGCCAGCCGGGATTGAACAGCCGCGAGCCTTCCACGCTAATTCCCTTCCCTCGTTCCTTCATCTTCTCGAGCTCGCCCAGCGCCTTCTCCAGATCCTCCCGGACGCGGAAGATTCCCACCAGATCCTGCATCGTCACTTGCAGATCGCGATGCAGCGTATAGGGATTCTCGCCCTCGCTGCGCTCGAAGGGAGCCAGCGCCTCGCGCTGCGCCGCTTCCGCATCATTCGCAGCAATCGACGGAGACTTCGCCGATTTTGCGTACTGCGCCGCCGCCAGTCCCGCCCGCCTGCCGAATACCAGCAAATCGGAAAGCGAATTGCCTCCCAGCCGGTTTGCGCCGTGCAGCCCGGCCGCGGCCTCGCCAGCGGCAAACAGTCCCGGCAGCGACGATTGCGCCGTCTCCGCTTCCACGCGGATGCCGCCCATCATGTAATGGCAGGTAGGGCCTACTTCCATCGGCTCTTTGGTGATGTCCACGTCCGCCAGTTCTTTGAACTGGTGGTACATGCTCGGCAGTTTTCGCTTCACGTATTCCGCCGGCTTCTGCGAGATATCCAAAAACGCGCCGCCGTGCTCGGTCCCGCGCCCTTCGCGCACTTCGGTGTAGATGGCGCGCGCCACCACGTCTCGCGTCGAAAGCTCCATCTTCTTCGGGTCGTATTTCTCCATAAAGCGCTCGCCCAGCCGGTTCCGCAGCACGCCCCCTTCGCCTCGTACCGCCTCCGTCACCAGAATTCCCTGGACTCCGGGCGGCCAGACCATGCCGGTGGGATGGAATTGCACGAATTCCATGTCCATCAGCTCGGCCCCCGCTTCATACGCCGCGGCCATTCCGTCGCCGGTGTACTCCCACGAATTCGACGTGACGCGATACACTTTGCCAATTCCTCCGGTGGCCAGCACGATGGCCTTCGCCCGGAACAGCACAAAGCGGCCCTGCTCGCGCCAGTAAGCCAGCGCACCGGCCACGCGTTCCCCGTCCTTCAGCAGCCGCACCACCGTGCACTCCATGTACACGTCGAAACCCATCTGCACCCCGCGGTCCTGGAGCGTACGGATCATCTCCAGCCCGGTGCGGTCGCCTACGTGGCACAGTCGTTTGAATGTATGGCCCCCGAACGCGCGCTGCAGGATTCGCCCGTCCTGTGTGCGGTCGAACAGGGCACCCCACTGCTCCAGCTCCCGCACCCGGTCGGGTGCTTCCTGTGCGTGGAGCTGGGCCATCCGCCAGTTGTTCAGGAATTTTCCGCCGCGCATCGTGTCGCGGAAATGCGTGCGCCAGTCGTCGGCGGCGTCCACATTGGACATGGCCGCCGCGATTCCTCCCTCGGCCATCACCGTGTGTGCTTTGCCCAGCAGCGACTTGCAAATCACGCCCACCGAAGAGCCTTGCGCCAGCGCCTCGATAGCCGCGCGCAGGCCCGCCCCGCCCGCCCCGATCACCAAAACGTCGTGCTCGTGCGTCTCCAGGGAATCGCTCAAAACAGCCTCACGTCATGGAGGGCGCCGCTGGATACCATGCGGATGTAGAAGTCGGTGAATCCCACGGAAACGAGGCTCGTCCAGGCCCACAGCATGTGCCGTTCGTTCAGCCGCGTCACCCAGCGCCAAGCGTTGTAGCGCGGCTTGCCAAACGTCGCGCACGAAAAACAATCCAGCCTGCCCCCCGCCAGGTGCCGCAGCGAATGGCAGGAAAACGTGTACAGGCTCAGCAGGACGACATTTGCCAGCATGATCACCGTCCCCAGGCCTGCGTGAAAGCCATCGTCCCAGAAAAATGCCCGTACCGCGTCGTGCCACAAGAAAGCGAGAAACACCACCGCGATGTAGAAGAAATACCGGTGCACGTTTTGCAGGATAAAGGGAAATGCCGATTCTCCGCGATACTTCCGGCCGGGTTCGCCGACGGCGCACCCCGGCGGATCGAGGAAAAACGCGCGGTAATACGCTTTTCGGTAGTAGTAGCACGTCGTGCGGAAGCCCAGTGGTCCGCCCAGAATCAGAATGGCCGGCGACCACGGCCACCAGTGGTGCTGCGGGTCAATCAGCGGAGAATAGAAAGGCGTGAGATACGAGCCCCACTCGTAGAATTTTCCCTCGAACGCCCGCAGCGTTGCGTAAATCCCGAAGCCGCCCAACACAATCACAACGGGCAGCAGTTCCACCCACCAGGCATCGCGGCGCAGCGTGGCGCCAAACCCGCTCACTGGCGCGATCCCCGTCCCTGTGCCCCCCATCCGTTCACCTCCGGCGCAGAGTTAGACTATTCACAAACACGGCGTTTGCAAACGAAATTTCTGCGCCCCGCCGGCGCCAGGTTTGCTGCCGCGGAGAAGCCCTTGTTAGACTAACGCGTCCGATTCGACCCGGATTCGAGGTGAGCCGCCATGCCCTTTGCCCACGTGGACTACATCGATTTCGACTCGCTCCTCACCGACGACGAAAAACTCGTCCGCCGGACCGCCCGCCAGTTCGTCGAAGCCGAGGTCATCCCCATCATCGAAAAGCACAACCGCGAGGGCTCCTTTCCGCGCCACCTCGTGCCGAAACTGGCCGAGCTGGGATTTTTCGGCGCGTCGCTCAAAGGCTACGGCTGCGCCGGAATGTCCAATGTGGAATATGGGCTGGTGATGCAGGAGCTCGAACGCGGCGACTCCGGCCTCCGCAGTTTCGTCTCCGTGCAGTCTGCGCTCGTGATGTACCCGATTTACGCCTATGGCAACGACGCGCAGAAGGACCAATGGCTGCCGAAACTGCAGAAGGGCGAAGCCATCGGCTGTTTCGGCCTCACCGAGCCGCAGTTCGGTTCCAATCCTGGTGGCATGCTTACCCGTGCCACGCGCAAAGGCGACCGCTACATCTTGAACGGCGAAAAAATGTGGATCACCAGCGGCTCCATCGCCGACGTCGCCGTCATCTGGGCCAAAACTGAGGACGGAGTGATTCGCGGCTTTCTCGTCGAGAAAGGAACTCCCGGATTCAAAGCCTGGGACGTGCACGGCAAGTGGTCGTTGCGCGCCTCCGTCACTTCCGGTCTGGCCATGACTGACTGCGAAATTCCCGCCGCGAATCTTCTGCCGGGCGTCGAAGGGCTCAAAGGCCCTCTCGGCTGCCTCACCCAGGCCCGCTACGGCATCGGCTGGGGCGCCACCGGCGCCGCGATGGCCTGCTACGACGCGGCGCTCCAATACGCCAAGCAGCGAAAACAGTTCGCAGGCAAACCTATCGCCTCACACCAGCTCGTCCAGGAAAAACTCGCCTGGATGATCACGGAAATATCCAAGGCCCAATTGCTCGCCTGGCAGGTGGGCCGGCTGAAAGACGCGGGCAAAGCGGACTTCTCAAAAGTCTCCATGCTCAAAATGAACAACGTGTGGATGGCCCTTGAGTGCGCGCGTAAATCCCGCGACATCCTCGGCGCCAACGGAATCGTGGACGATTACTGCGTCATGCGCCACATGATGAACCTCGAGTCCGTGTACACCTACGAGGGCACGCACGACATCCACAAGCTCATCATCGGCGACAAAATCACCGGCATCCCCGCCTACGCCTGAGGTGTCCGTCCTTTCTCAGTAAGAGCGTCGCTTGCTGCGCCCCTTTTCCGCCGGGAGAGTTCCACCACCGGCTCGTCAGCCCCTCGCGCCACCCTGCACACCAAAATGCTTCGCATTTTGCCGCTCACCTGAAACCAGCCGCGCCCGTCCTACGTATTGACATTCGATAGGAAGCCGCGGTATTCCTATCGGTATTCGATAGGAGGCCCTTTGGCCGACAAACAGACGGAATTGCTGCAAGGCACGCTGGACATGCTCATCCTGAAATCGCTCGGGCTGGGCCCGCTTCACGGCCTGGGCATCTCGCGCCGCATCGAGCAGGTAACTCGCGGTACGTTTCATGTGAAGCCTGGCTCACTCTTCCCCGCCCTGCACCGCATGGAGGAGGAAGGCTGGCTCAGCTCCCACTGGGGCGAGTCGGAGAACAACCGCCGCGCCAAGTATTACCAGCTCACGAAAACAGGCCGCCGCCAGCTTGAATCCGAAACTGAGCGCTGGGGCCGCATCTCGCTCGCCATCGCCCGTGCGCTGGAGGCCAGCTAGGGCAGCGTGCCATGAAATCACTGATGCGCTTCCGCAGCTTCTTCCGCAATCTCGCTCGCCGCGCCGAGTCCGACCGCGACCTCGACGCCGAAGTCCGCGCCCATCTCGATTTGCTCACCGATGAAAAAATCCGCGAAGGCCTGCCGTCCGACCAGGCCCGCCGCGCCGCGCTTCTCGAGCTCGGCGGTGTCGAGCAGGTAAAAGAAGACGTCCGCTCCTCCCGCTCCGGCGTCTGGCTCGAACAGTTCTGGCAGGATGTCCGCTACGGCGCCCGCCAGCTTCGCCGCAATCCCGGATTTACTGCGCTCGCGGGACTCGTTCTGACGCTGGCCATCGGTCTGAACGCCGCAATTTTCAACGTGTTCAACGGCTTGCTGTTGCGCCCGCTTGATGCGCGAGACCCGCAGCGCCTGGTTAGTCTCTACTTCTCCTCCCAGGACGAGCCCGGCGCCACGGCCATCTCCTACCCTCAGTACTTGTTTTGCCGCGAGCAGAACTCCAGCTTCTCCAGCCTGTCGGCATTCGCCGGCGGCCGCGTGCTCATGACCGATGCCGGCAGTTCCGGCGCTTCAGCCCCGGAGTGGCTCCAGGCGCAACTCGTTTCTGGAAATTTTTTCAGTCTGCTCGGCGCCATGCCCGCACAGGGCAGGGCCTTCCTGCCGGAGGAGGACCAGACTCCAGGCGCGCACCCCGTGGTTGTGATCGCTTATGACCTCTGGCAAAGCCATTTCGGCGGCGAACCGGAAGCCATCGGCAGAACTCTCACCTTGAACTCGCTCCGTTACACCATCGTAGGCGTTGCACCGCGCGGCTTCATCGGCACCGATCCGGAAGTGCCCGATGTGTGGATCCCTCTTGCCATGAGCGCCAACGTCCAATCCGGCCCGCCGCTGTTTGACGACCGTGGCGCCGGCTGGCTGTCGCTTCTCGCGCGGCTCAAGCCGGGAGTAACGCTCGACGCAGCCCAGGCGGAGGTGCGCGTCCTTGCCGCGCGATATCACGCCGCCGACCCGGAAAGCGTGCGCAAGTCCTCGATCCTGGCTTCGCCGGCAAGTTTTCTCACTCCCTCCGAGAAAAGCGATACTGTGCCCCTCGCTATCCTGCTCGTCGCCGCCGTGGGGCTTGTCCTGCTGATCGCCTGCGCCAATGTTGCCAACCTGCAGCTTGCCCGTGGTCTGACGAGGCATAAAGAATTGGGAATCCGCACCGCGCTCGGCGGCTCGCGTCTTCGGCTTGTCCGCCAACTGCTCGTCGAGAGTCTGCTGCTAAGTGGCCTGTCCGGCGTCGCGGGACTGTTCCTCGCCCGGGCGGCAGCAGATTTGATGCTGGCGCTCGTCCATCCCTCAGGCGCTCGCGCCTTTTCACTCAATCTTTCACCCGACTGGCGCGTCGCCCTCTACCTGGCTGCGATCTCGCTCGGCTCAGGACTCGTTTCCGGCCTGCTTCCTGCCCTTCGCGTTTCGCGCCAGGACCCGCTCGATGCCATGAGGGAAGAGAGCGGAGTCGCCGCATGGGGCCGTGGCTCCAGCCTGCGCAGCGCGCTCGTGGTGGGGCAGGTCGCGCTCTCTCTGTTTCTTCTTGTCGCCGCAGGCCTGCTCACGCGCGCCCTCGGAAAAGCCCGCCGTGTGGAATTGGGCTTTGATTCCCAGTCCGTGGCCGTGCTCCATCCCGATCTCCGCCTGCACAACTACGACACCGCCGGTGCCGTCGAGTTCGAACACCGACTGTCGGAGCGCATTTCTGCACTGCCCGGCGTTCGCAGCGTCGCTCTGGCCCGCACCGTCCCGCTCGGAACCGATTTCTCCCAGACCTCTGTCTTCGCCGAGGAGGCAGGCCAGTCCGCCGATCGGCAAGCGCGAATCATAAATTTCAATGTCGTGACTCCGGAGTTTTTCGACACCGTGGGCATCACCGTAATACACGGCCGCGTGTTCACTCCCGCCGAAATTGCCTCGGGCGCTCACGTTGCTCTCATCAGCCAGACGCTTGCCCAAAAACTCTGGCCCAGCCAGGAACCCATCGGCAAACGCCTTCGCCGCGGACCAAACTCGCCGCTTTACGAAGTCGTCGGCGTCGCGCGCGATGCGCGCAATGTCTATTTGTGGGCCGCTGCTCTTCCCTATCTCTACCTGCCCATGATCCCCGAAAACCTGGACCAGTATTCCGACCCTGCCCTTCTCGTCTGCACCGCCGGCGACGCCGCCGCGCTCGCCCATGCCCTGCCCGGCATCGTCCGCCAGATGGATCCCGCCGTGACCTCAAAGGCCTCGACACTCGCGGATAATCTGGAGTTCTGGCTGTTGCCTTCGCAGCTTGGCGCTAGGCTTTCAGCCACACTCGGCCTGCTCGCTCTGCTTCTTGCCGCCGTGGGTCTCACCAGCATGACTGCGTTCGCCGTCACGCAGCGCACGCGAGAAATCGGCATCCGCATAGCCCTCGGCGCTGCGCCCGTCGCCGTTGTTTCTCTCCTGCTTCGTCAAACCGGACGGCTGGTGGCCATCGGAGGCGCCATCGGCCTCGCCGCCGCTGCGGCCGCTTCTCGCCTTCTCGTACAGTTTCTCTACGGTTTGAGCGCCCTGGACGGCCTCGCCTTCGCCGGCACGGCGTTGTTTCTCGCCGTCGTCAGCATGGCAGCCTGTTATCTGCCCGCGCGCAGGGCCATGCGCGTGGACCCGGTAGTCGCACTGCATCACGAATAGGAGATCTTGATGGCGCTGCTGACCCTCCTTCGCAACCTCTTCCGCCGCGAGCGCGTTGACCGCGACCTCGACGCCGAAGTCCGCGCCCATCTCGATTTGCTCACCGAGGAGAGGCTTCGCGAAGGTCTGCCACCCGACCAAGCCCGCCGCGCCGCTCGCCTCGAGCTCGGCGGTGTCGAGCAGGTAAAAGAAGACGTCCGCTCCTCCCGCTCCGGCGTCTGGCTCGAACAGTTCTGGCAGGATGTCCGCTACGGCGCACGCCAGCTGCGCCGCAATCCCGGCTTCTCCGCGGTTGCCATTGCCACGCTCGCTCTCGGTATCGGCGCCAACACCGCCATCTTCACCGTCGTTAACTCCGTCATTCTCCGCCGCCTGCCCTTCCCGCAACCAGACCAGCTCGTCGCAATCGCCGAGACGGATCCCACAGACACCATCAAAAACGTCACCGTCGATTACACCACCACGCACGACCTCGAGGAGCGCAGCCACTCGTTCCAGGGTATGTCTCTGCTGATGAGCGGCGGCGGAGCGCTCGTCGAGGGCGCCGAGCCCGAACGCCTCAGCGGCGTTCGCGTCACCAGCAATTTCTTCGACACGCTCGGTGTCCGAATGGCTCTAGGCCGTTCTTTTCTGCCCGAGGAAGACCGGCCCGACAATCGCCATTTCCTCATCCTCAGCCACGAACTCTGGGTACGCCGCTTTGGCGCCGATCCCGGCGTCATTGGCCGCGTCATCCGCCTCACCGATGCCTCGTTCACCATCGTGGGCGTTTTGCCCGCCGGTCTCCACGCCCAACTATTCCCCGGCACGGAAGAGCTTCCCGAGATTTACGCTCCGCTCGGATACGACTTGAAAGCGGACGGCGCTTGCCGCGGCTGCCAGCACCTCCGCCTGATCGCCCGCCTGAAGCCCGGCGTCACTGTCGCCAGCGCAAGGGCCGAGCTTGTCACCCTCATGCAAAACATCGTCAGCGAGCATCCCACCGGCTACGCCCCCAACACCTCTGTGCGCGTCGAGGCTCTGCGCGATAGCGTGCTGGGGCGCGTTGGCACTGCGCTCTGGGTGCTTCTGGGCGCGGCCGGATTCGTCCTGCTGATTGCCTGCTCCAACGTCGCCAACCTCATGATCGCCCGTGCCACCGGCCGCAACCGCGAAATGGCTCTGCGCGCGGCCCTCGGCGCAGGCCGCCGCCGGCTCACCTGCCAAATGCTTACGGAGAGCCTCCTGCTCGCCCTTGCCGGTGGTGCGTCAGGCGTGGCCCTGGCTTGGTGGGGCACCCGCTTGCTCGTTTCGCTGGCTCCTGCCGAAATTCCCCGTCTCGACGAGCTTCAGGTCGATGATTTCGTTCTGCTCTTTGCGTTCGCTGCCAGCCTTCTTACCGGCCTGCTCTCGGGACTCGCTCCGGCGTTCCGCGCCTCGCGCGTAAATCTGAACGACGCGCTTAAAGACGCCTCCAAATCCACCGGTTCCCGCGAGCGCCAGGCACTTCGCAACAGTCTCGTTACCACGCAGATCGCCCTCGCCTTTGTGCTCGCCGTCGGAGCAGGCCTCATGGCCAGGACCCTCGTCCGCCTCCTCGACGTCAATCCCGGCTACGATCCTCACAACGTCCTCACAGTAGGTACCTACGTCTACGGCGAGCATTACAAGAAAAATGAAAACGAGCTGGCCTACTACCAGCAAGTGTTCTCCCGCCTCCGCCCCTTGCCCGGCATCGAAGGTGTGGCCATGGTCAGCACGCTGCCCCTAGCCGGTTTCGATCGCCGCGGCTTCCACATCCAGGATCGCCCTGTCGCCAACGAATCGGATGTTCCGTTTGTCGACGCCTACTCTGTGACGCCCGATTATTTCCGCGTCATGCGAATACCGCTCAAGCGCGGCCGCGTGTTCACCGATCAGGACGTGGCCACTGCCGAGCGCGTCGCCGTCATCAGCGATTCCTGCGCCAAATCCGTTTTCCCTGGCGAAGATCCCATCGGCCGCCACATCCAGTTGGGCGGCCGCGAAGATAAAAAGCCCTGGATTACCATCGTCGGCATTGTCGGCGACATTCGCCAATACTCGCTCGACCGCCCCTCGCAGATGGAGGCCTATATCGCTCAGGCCCAGGATCTCAACTTCGGTTATTGGCTCGTGGCGCGCACCACCGTCGACCCGCGCTTGCTCGAACACTCCGTTCGCGCCGCGTTCAACGAAGTGGACAAGACCCTGCCCGTTTATATGGTCAAGCCCATGGAAGACTACGTTGCCGCCACTCTCGCCGAACGCACCTTCACCCTGGCTCTGCTCTCGCTCTTCGGTCTGCTCGCTCTTGCTCTGGCCTCCATCGGCATCTATGGCGTGGTCTCTTACCTGGTCAACGAGCGCACCCGCGAGGTCGGCATCCGCATGGCTCTCGGCGCCGAGCGACGCGACATCCTCGCCATGGTCCTTCGCCAGGGAATCGGCCTGGTAGTCGCAGGTCTGCTGGCTGGTTTTGCCGCCTCGCTGCTCCTCACGCGTCTGCTGGTGAGCCTCCTCTTCGAAGTTCGGCCCACCGATTTCGCCACGTCTCTCGCCGTCGCCTTGCTTCTCACTCTAGTCGCGCTTCTCGCCTGTTATGTGCCCGCGCGCCGCGCCTCCCGAGTGGATCCCCTCGTTGCCCTGCATTACGAGTAGGAGGCGAAATGCGTGTCTTCCAGATTCTCCGCGGCCTGTTCGGACGTGAGCGCGCCGACCGCGACCTCGACGCCGAACTCCGCGCCCATCTCGACTTGCTCACGGAGGAAAAATTTCGCGAAGGCCTCCCGCCCGTCGAGGCCCGCCGCGCCGCCTGCATCGAGCTCGGCGGCCTCGAACAGGTGAAAGAGGATGTCCGCGCTTCCCGCTCTTCCGCTTGGCTCGACTCCTTTGGGCGCGACGTGCGCTTCGGCGCCCGCCAGCTTCGCCGCAATCCCGGATTCACCGCCGTCGCCGTCGCGACACTCGCTCTCGGCATCGGCGCCACGACCGCCATCTTCAGCGTTATGGAATCACAGCTTTGGACTCCGCTGCCCTATCCCGACTCGGAACAGCTCGTTGACGTGCACGTCAGGCTCGTCAAGAACCCGCGGCAATGGGATGTGCTCACCCCGAACGCCTTTTTGGTTTGGCGCAGCGAGGCTCGCTCCTTCACACGGATGACCGCTTACAACTATCCACAGGCGCGAAACCTGACCGCCGGCGGAACTTCGCAGCGAATCAGGGTCATGGCCGTGGCTTCCAATTTCTTCGACACCCTCGAAGTGCCTCTCGCGCGTGGCCAGGCCTTCACGCAGAAGGAAGAAACTTACGGCGCCGAACGTGTGGCGATTGTGAGCGACAGCCTTTGGCGCAACCAATTCCAGTCGGATCCGGAGCTGATCGGCAAATCCATCCTGCTGGACGGTGAGAAATACGCGGTAGTCGGAATCACACCCCCGCAGCTGCGATTCGAGCACCTCGAGGAGCCGGACGCATTCGTTCCCGTGACGCTCGACCCTGCCGCGGCCGTCGCTCCGCGGAATACATATGCAATGGGCCGGTTGGCTCCGGGAATCAGCCGGGAACAGGCTCGCGCGGAACTGGCGCTGCTCTTGAAGCGCGATCCAAACACTCAAAGCCGGCTGGAAGAAGACACCGCGGCGGTGTCAAATCTACGGGAGACCTGGACAGAATGGGCTGCGCGGCCGCTCTATTTCTTTGCCGGAGCCGTGGCCCTGGTGCTGCTGATTGCGTGTGTGAACACGGCGGGACTCCTGCTGGCCCGCGGGCTTGCTCGCCGTCGTGAATTCGCAGTGCGCTCTGCGCTGGGCGCGGGTCGCGCTGCGCTCGCCCGCCAATCCCTGGTGGAAAGCCTACTCCTCGCGCTCGGTGGTGGAGCCGCGGGTGTGGTGCTGGGACTGTGGCTTGCTCGTTCCTTCTCCGCGTTTTTGCCGGAAAGCGCCATCCCGCGGCACACGGCGATCCTTCTCGATTGGCGAATTTTGTTGTTCGCACTCGCAATCACATTCTTCACCGCTTTGTTGGCCGGGGCGTTGCCCGCGATTCATTCTTCCCGCGCCGATCTGCATCAAGGAATGCGGCAGGGGGAAGGCGGAACCCTCGAACAGAAGCGCGCGCGCGCTTCACTCGTAGCCGTCGAGGTGGCGCTGGGGCTTCTGCTGCTGTTCGGCGCAGGGCTTTTCCTTTCCAGTTTCTTCTATCTCAGATCGGCTCCTCGTGGGTTCGAGGCGGCTGGCGCTCTCACCTATCGCGTGGCTCTTCGCGGTGAGCCTTACGCGCAGCCCGATGCCATGCGCCGCTACTTCGAGCGAATGGCGCAGGAAGTTGGCAGCCTCCCCGGCGTGCGCGGCGTCACCTACGGAAGCGGCCTGCCGCTGACCGGCTCCGAGAGTTTCTTTGCCAATGTGAACGTAGCCGGACGACCCCCCGCCAAGCCGCATGGAGAAGCAGTTATCCTCCACTCTGTCGCGCCGAACTATTTCCAGGAGCTGCACATTCAATTGCTCGCCGGCCGCGTGTTCCAGCCGGGCGACGGCGCAGGCGCGGCTCGCGTGGCGATTCTCAACGCGAATGCGGCGAAGGAGCTATTCGGCGGTGAAAACCCGATTGGCAAGGTTCTGGAGTTTGTGTCCGATCCCGAGCGCGGCATGGCCGCAAGAGACCCAGTGGAGATCGTCGGCATTACCCACAATGCTCAGGAGTATGGAGCGGACGAAGTTCCGTTCGACACCGTCTATCTCCCCTTCGCACAGAATCCCGTCGCCGCCGCGTACGTGCTCGCCTATTCGGAAATCCCCCGAGGGACACTGTTCGGAGCCATCCGCGCTGCGGCTTACCGGCTCGACAAGGACCAGCCGGTCTTCGACGTGAAAACAATGGACGACCTCATTGAAGATTCACTTCATGGGGCCCGCATCAACCTGGTGCTCGTCGCATCGCTCGCGATGCTGGCAATTGCACTCGTATCGGTAGGCATCTTCGGCACAGTTGCGTACTTCGTTCAGGGCCGCACACGCGAATTCGGAATCCGGCTGGCGCTCGGTGCCGGGCCCGCAAGTATCGCTCGCAATACACTGGCTCAGGCGCTGGGAATGGGGGCCAGAGGGCTAGGCCTCGGTCTGCTCTCAGCGCTGATTCTGGGCAGGCTGCTCCAAAGCCAGCTCTATCTAGTGCCGCACGAGCACACCGGCATGCTCTATGGTGTGAGCATTGATGACCCTCTCATGCTTGCCGCTGCCATGGGATTGATGCTGGCAGTTCTGCTGCTCGCCAGTTATGTTCCCGCGCGCCGCGCCTCCCGCGTCGACCCGCTCGTTGCCCTCCGCCACGAGTGATCCCGCCGGCCGGGTCGGTCCTTCACTCGCCACTGGCCACCAACCACTACTCTTATTGTCTCCGCCCCCGAATTGCGGTAAAAACTCTCCCCGCTCTTCGCGAGGGAGCCTTCTAACCATGGAAATCGCACTGGGACTCGAATTTCTCCGCGTCGTCGAACAAGCTGCCATCGCCGCCGCCCGCACCATGGGTCTCGGCGACCGCCACAAAGCCGACGACGTCGCCGTGGAAGCCATGCGCCGCGTCATGGACACGGTTCCCATGGACGGCACCATCGTCATCGGCGAGGGCGAACGCGACGAAGCCCCCATGCTCTACATCGGCGAAAAAGTCGGCGCCGCCGTCCATGGCGGGCGCGATCTACCCTCCGTGGATATCGCCGTTGACCCCCTCGAAGGCACCAACCTCTGCGCCACCGGCTCGCCCAACGCCATCGCCGTTCTTGCCGCCAGCGAAAAAGGAGGCCTGCTCCACGCCCCTGATCTCTACATGGAAAAAATCATCGTCGGTCCGTCCTGTAAAGGAGCCGTCGAGCTCGATGCGCCCGTTGCCGACAACCTGCAAGCGATTGCGCGCCGCCTCGACCGCCCCGTCTCCGGTCTCGTTGTGATCGTCCTCGATCGCCCCCGCCATGAAAAACTGATCAACGACATCCGCTCGACCGGCGCCCGCATCAAGCTGATTACTGACGGTGACCTCTCCGCCGGAATTTCCGCCGCCGTCATCGGCACCGGCGTCCATGCCGTCATGGGCACCGGAGGCGCGCCGGAGGGCGTGCTGGCCGCCGCCGCTCTCCGATGCCTCAACGGACAGATCCTGGCCCGCCTCGTCGTCAGCAAGCCCGAGCACGAAGAACGCCTGATAAAAATGGGCATCAAGGATCCCAAGCGGATATACGACACGGATGATCTGGCGCCGGGCAAAAAGGTCATCTTCGCGGCTACCGGTGTGACGGAAGGAAATTTGCTGAAAGGCGTGCGCTTTTTCGGGGAAGGAATTCGCACCCAATCCCTGATCATGACTCTCGAGAATCGTCAGGTGCGCTTCATAGACACCGTGCACCTGGAGAAGCGTCCCGACGTCAAAGTCCGCTTCGCATAGTGGGACAGGCTTTCAGCCTGTCCTCTCCATCGAGCCGCCGGGACCTATCGATTCAGCGCTTGCGGCGTCCCCCCGACTCCCCGTGGCCGCGCGCTCCCGTTTTGCGGAATCGGCGTGCGGTCCGAGGGCGCCTGTCCACCGCGCGCCGCCGATCCTCGCGGGGGTTGGCCCTGCGAGGCGGCCACCGTCACGGCGGTGACGTGGTCGCTGATCACTTGCAGCCGTCTCAGGATCGACTGCCATTGCTCCCAGTCGAGCTGCCGCAGGAACGGCCGCAGCCCCTGGATGAACGGGTCTTCCATCAGCGTCTCGCTGCTCGACTCCGGCAGGAAGAAGCGGTTCAGCCCCACGCCCAGCGCCTCGGAAATTTTCTCCAGCGTTCCCAGGCTCGGGGTCATCTGACCGCTTTCGATCCGCGAGAGGTACGAGCGCGAGACCCGCGAGCGCGCTTGGAGCTGGCTCTGGGTCATTCCCCGCGTTTCCCGCAATTGCCGGATGCGGTGCCCGATGTTTTCCACGGTCTGCGCGTTCGGCCAGTGCTCAAATAGCTGCCGGTCGTCGCCCGGCAGCTCCTGCGCCGCCGGCGGAGGAATCAGGTACTGCACCCGCGGCGGCAGAATCCGC
>JASHRU010000369.1 GCA_030037225.1 Candidatus Acidiferrales bacterium
AGCGCGCGAGCTTGAGGCCCTTGGGGCCGATGTATTCGGACTGCGGACGGATCAGGTGGTCCTCGGCGCGCTGCTCGATAACGTGGGCGCACCAACCGGCGGTGCGGCCGCAGGCAAACATGGCGACAAACGTGCGCGGCTCGAGGCCGAGGGCCTGAAGGACGAGCGCGGTGAAGAATTCGACGTTGGTGCGGAGATTGCGGCCCGGCTTCTGCTCATCGAGCAGGCGCAGGGCGATCTTTTCGACCTCGCGCGCGAGGTCATAGAGCTGGTGATTTTCTAGGCGAGCGGCGCCCATGGATTCGGCAACGCGGCTGAGGACGTCGGCGCGAGGGTCGCGAACCTTATAGATGCGATGGCCGAAGCCCATGATGCGGCGACCGGCGGCGAGCTCGCCACGGAGCCAGGCCTCGGCGCGGTCGGCGCTGCGGATTTCGAGAAGCATATCGAGAACCGGGCCGGGAGCACCGCCGTGGAGAGGGCCCTTGAGCGCACCGATAGCTCCGGTTACGGCGCTGACCATGTCGGAACGCGTGCTGGCGATTACGCGGGCGGTGAAGGTAGAAGCATTCAGGCCGTGGTCCATCACAGTGACCCAGTAGGAATCGAGCGCGCGGGCAGCGACGGGGTCGGGCTCGCGGCCGTGGACCATGTAGAGGAAGTTTGCGGCGTGAGAAAGGTCAGCGCGAGGAGCAATGGGTTCGAGACCTTTTGCGGCGCGGATATGCGCAGCGAGCGCGGTGGGCAGGCGGGCGGTGAGCATTCGCGCGGCAGCGAGATCAGCGGAAGGGGAGACGTCGTCGGGATCCTTGAGATCGAGCGAGAGAGTGGAGCAAGCCATGCGAAGGGCATCGATGGGAGGCACAGAGGAGGCCGTGCGGACCAGTTCCAGGGTTTTCGATGGGAGCGGGCGAAGGCGGGCCATCTCGCGCGAGATCTCGGCGAGCTGCTGAGCCGCGGGCAGGCTCCCGGTCCAAAGGAGATGCGCGAGCTCCTCGAAGGTAACGCGGCCTGCGAGTTCTTCGAGCGCATAGCCGGCGATGGTGAGCTGGCCGGCCTGCCCATCCACGTGGCTGAGGCGCGTGGAGGCGGCGACGATGCCATCGAGATTGCGCGCCGATTTTGGAGGTGGAGTGCCCACGCAGACGCTCCTTACGCGCACCTATAGTACGCGGTTATTGGCGCTTATCCCCATTTTCAGATTTATTCGTCCGGCCGCTTGCGGAGAAGAGGAGCACGGTGATCCGGGTGCTGACGTAAACGCTGCCGACGAGGAGCATGACCCCCGCAATCAAGGTGCCGAGCATGGCGAGATTGCGCCAGAGGGGATCTTCCATGAGTTCGGATTGCACAGTCATGCGCAGCAGCAGAAAGACAGAGGCCAGGGTGAGCGCCACGCCGAGCAACGGGGCAATGACAGCGAGCAATCGTCGAAGCATTTTCTGGTGCTCCGTGGAAAGCGCGCGCTGCCGGGACGACTGGACCTCAGCAGCGGAAACCGGCCCATCCTTATCATTCTTCCGGCGCGGAGAGAAGTCTGCCCCGGGGCGGACGGGCAAGCGCCCGGGATCCTTACGGCGTTAGTCGAGGCCGCTCCAATCCTCGGCGATGAGCATGGAATTCCCCGGCGACTGTGGATCGTACTTGACGCTGGCCGGCTGACCGGAAATCAGCCGATCGAGGCAGGCCCGCTCCTCAAAGCCGGTGACGTCCTGAGCAGTCTCATAGGTGACGCCGGAGATGGCGTAGGTGTAGCAGACCAGCGAGCGCTTGCCGTTGGGAGCGAGAGAGCCGTGAGCGGCCGAGGGGCGTCCGGGAGAAACGGGAGCGAGGCCGGGCGATTCGCGTATTTCCAGAATTTCGCCTTCGACGATGCGGCCGACGCGGCTCAAATATTCACGCCGGCGCCGTTCCATTTCTTCCGGGTCACGGGGACGGCGGCGCCACCACCACAGCGCGGCTGCGGCGAGAAGCAGCGCGGCCGCGCCACCGAGAACGGAGACTAGGGGATGAGCGAGCAGTATTCTCAACGTCCGCCTTCAGCCGGCGCGCGGAGCAAGGACGGCAGGCTGTGCCGCGTCAACTCTCGCGCGGAGCCACGGGATTCCGAAGGGCGCCGACACCGGAGATGGTGACTTCGACAACATCGCCGGGCTGAAGCGGCCCCACGCCCGCGGGAGTTCCGGTGGCGACCACGTCGCCGGGCTCAAGCGTCATGATGCGCGAAACCCAGCGAATTATAGCATCAACAGAAAATATCATATCGGAGGCGCGGCCGAACTGCCGGCGTTCGCCGTTGATGGTGGTCTCGATCGTGGCGTGAGCGAGGTCGAACTCTGTTTCAATCACGGGCCCGAGAGGACAGAAGGTGTCGAAGCCCTTGGCGCGAGTGAAGCGGCCATCGGCCTTCTGGAGGTCGCGCGCGGTGACGTCGTTCAGACAGGTATAGCCGAGGAGGAAGGGCGCGACGGAATCCGCATCCGCCAGTCGGCTGCAGGTGCGGCCGATGACGGCGGCAATCTCGCCTTCGAAGTCCACGCGCCTGGAGATCGGCGGAAGGAGGATGGGCTCGCCGGGGCCGATGATGGAGGACGGCGGCTTGAGAAAAATGAGCGGCTCTTTGGGAACCGGATTGTTGAGCTCGGCTGCGTGGTCCACGTAGTTGCGTCCCTGGCAGACCACTTTGGTGGGAACGATGGGGGCGAGCAGGCGGACCTCAGCGAGCGGCCAGGAGCGGCCGGTGCGCGTGCGCGCGCCTTCAAAGGGGCCGGAAACTTCCCATGCGGTGGCGCCTTCGAGAACAGCGAAGCAAGGCGCGGGAGCGGCGCGGCTTTCGTCGCGGGAAGCAGGGGCGGGGAGGAGGAGGGGCTGGACGCGAGCGAGCTTCATTCGTTCGGGCGGGCGGAAGAGGGGGCCCGATGGTGGGTTTGGACGAGTCCGTGGGTGAGCGCAACGCTGGCCATGCCCCAAACCCAGATGGCCACGGCGACGATGGCGTAGCTGCCGACCCCGAGCAGGAACATGTGGAACGGGGTCTTGTTCAGGCGAGTCTGCAAATGCTCGAAGTAGAAACCCGCCAAACCATAGCAAAGGCTGAAGACGAGCCAACCGGACGCGGAGGAAGTGAACAGGGCCCAGGGCGCGCGCCGGAACGCAGCGACGGGAATCAACGCGACGAGCACGAAAAGACTGTGGAAGATCCAGTTGCGCAGGTCTGCGTATGGCTCCAGCGAGGGAATGCGATTGGCACAGATGAGAGACACCGTCATCACCGCGCTCAAATAAATTCCAGTGAGCACACCAATGCGTAGCGGCCGGTTCTTCAACCACCGCAACCACGCTGCGCCAGGGAGATGGGTGGGCGCCATCGCCTTAGGCTCTCACTCTCCAGCCACAGGAATCTTCATAGCGACAGGCTTGCTCGGCTGGCTCTCGTTTCCGGAACGATCTACAGCGGTGACTTGGTACCGATAAGTCGCCCCAGGAGTCAGGGAAATATCACGAAACGCGGGCGTGAGCAACAGGGATGGGGTAACGCGCTGAGGATTCTCCTGGCCTTCGCCCGCGCGATAGACGTAATAGCCGGCCAGGTCGGCCTCGGGGCTGATGGCCCAGGAGAGCTCCACGGCAGCGGGCGAGCCCGGGGCGGCCGGCACATACACGCCCACCAGGTCGAGAGGAGCAGCAGGGGGAAAGATGTCTTTGGGCGTGACCTCGACCGGTCGGGACTCGCCCGACTCGAGAGATTCACCGTCGTACTGAACGACGCTGCGCACCGAGTATTGATAGGACTTTCCCCACTCGATCTGGGTGTCGAGATAGGTGGGAACCGATGTGGGAGCGAGAAGCGTGGGAGCGGGATGCTGGGCATTCTGGGCGCCGGCGGCAGGCATTTCCATACGGTAGATCCGGAAGCCACTGAGATTGGCGAGCGGTGCGCCGCCGCTGAGCGTGGCGGGCGGCTGCCAATCGAGTTGCACGCCCGCCTCGACTACGGAGACTCGAACGTCTTCAATGGGAACAGGAACGGAATGGAGGATAAATGCTGCGACATTGGAGTCCTCTGAGGCGGTGCGCTTGGAGGTGCGGCCGCGCACGATATAGAAAACGCGCTCACCTGCATGGCTGGCGATCTCTTCCGGCTTGATCGAATCCTGAAACTCGATATGGTCGCCGTTGCGGTAGTTGTCGATGGCGGGTGCCGACAGGGTGTACACGAGGCGCAGGGAGCCGGACGCGGGAGAGGACGCGGCGGCGGGGCCGAAGCCGCGGAGAATCTCTATGCTCGGAGTGACGGAGAGCGCATCGCCGTCAATGTTCTTGGAAGGGGGAGTGAAGGTCAGAAGGCCGCCCTCGCCACGCTGGCGGGCGGAAAGGTCGGCCACGGCCGCGGGAACCAGGGGATGCGGGGGCCGGGGTTCGGCGGGAACGCCACAGCCAGCTTCCAACACGACCGCGAGCAGGATGAGCGGGGAAAATCGAAAAACGAAAAACAAGAACCGGGGAGACAGGGAGCGCCCGGGCCGCGGGCACGGAATCCGCGGAATCCGATATTCGATTTCCGTTTTTCGATTTTCGAAGATCACAGAATGTAGCGGCTCAGGTCCTGGTTTTTCACGATGTCGGCGAGCTGCTTTTGAACGTAGTCGGCGTCAATCTTGACGGTCTTCTTTTTCAGTTCGGGAGCCTCGAAGGAAAGCTCGTCGAGCACCTTTTCCAGGATGGTGTGCAGGCGGCGCGCGCCGATATTTTCCGTCTGAGTGTTGACGTGGGCGGCGAACTTGGCCAGCGCAGCGATGGCGTCGTCGCCGAAGACGAGTTTGACGCCCTCGGTCTCGAGCAGGGCGGCGTATTGCTTGATGAGCGCGTTCTTCGGCTCGGTGAGGATGCGTACGAAATCCGTTTCCGTCAGCGAGGTGAGCTCGACGCGGATGGGGAAACGGCCCTGGAGCTCCGGGATGAGGTCGGAGGGCTTGCTGACGTGAAAGGCGCCGGCGGCAACGAACAGGATGTGCTCGGTGCGGATGAGTCCGTAGCGGGAATTCACGGTGGTGCCCTCGACGATGGGCAGGATGTCGCGCTGAACGCCTTCGCGGGAGACGTCGGGGCCGTGACCGGATTCGCGGCCGGCGATCTTGTCGATCTCATCGATGAAAATGATGCCCATCTGCTCGGCGCGATCCACGGCCATGCGGGTGACCTGGTCCATGTCGATGAGTTTGTTCTCTTCCTCCTGGATCAGGTACTCGTAGGCGTCGGCGACGGTCATCTTGCGCTTCTTCTTGGACTGGCCGAAGAAGTTGGAGAGCGCGTCGCGGATGTTGAGGTCCATTTCCTCGACGCCCTGGCTGGAAACGATTTCGAAGGCAGGCATGGAGCGCTCGCGGACTTCGACCTCGACCATGCGGGTGTCGAGCTTGGCATCGCGGAACTGGGCGCGGAGCTTTTCGCGGGTGCGGGCGTACTGCTCCATGCGATGGGCTTCGTCGGAGGAGCCGGAATCGCGGCCGGAGAAAATCGGCGTAGGACCGGTGCTGGTGCTGCTTGCTCCTGAGGCGGGCTGGGGGCCGGGTGCAGAGTACGAAGGCGGAGGGAGCAGTAGGTCGAGCAGGCGCTCCTCGGCGGTTTGCTCGGCGCGTTCGGCAACTTCGTCGAGTTTTTCCTCGCGGATCATGTCGATGGCGTTTTCGACTAGGTCGCGAACCATGGATTCGACATCGCGGCCCACGTAACCGACTTCGGTGTACTTGGACGCTTCGACTTTGACGAAGGGGCAGCCGGCCAGGCGGGCAAGGCGGCGGGCGATCTCGGTCTTGCCGACGCCCGTGGGGCCGATCATGAGGATGTTTTTCGGCAGGATTTCTTCGGCGAGCTCGGGAGCGAGCTTCTGCCGGCGGACGCGATTGCGGAGGGCCACCGCCACGGCGCGCTTCGCGGGTGTCTGGCCGATGATGTATTTGTCGAGCTCCGCGACGATTTCACGCGGGGTCATGTCGTCGAGCGCGGGAAGCTGTTCGGGCTCCTGCGGAGGCATCTCGCCGGGGAGATAGAGGACGCGCTGCTTGTCGTTCTTATCCGTCACAGTTCCTCGATGGAAAAATTGTTGTTGGTAAAGATGCAAATCTCGCTGGAGATGCGCATGGCTTCCTGCGCGATTTCGCGGGCGGTGAGCTTGGTGTGGCCGGCGAGGGCGCGGGCGGCGGCAAGGGCGTAAGAGCCCCCCGAGCCGATGGCGCAGATGCCGTCGTCGGGCTCGATGATGTCGCCATTGCCGGAGAGAACGAACGTGCTCTTCATGTCGGCGACAACAAGAAGGGCGTCGAGGTGGCGGAGCATGCGGTCCGTGCGCCAATCCTTGGCCAGTTCGACGGCGGCGCGGGCCAGATTGCCGTGATATTCCTGGAGCTTGCCTTCAAAACGGGAAAAGAGCGAGAGCGCATCGGCGGTATGACCGGCGAAACCGGCGAGCACTTTGTCTTCAAAGAGGCGGCGGACTTTTTTCGCGCCCTGTTTGATGACGCTATCGCCGAGGGTCACTTGGCCGTCGCCGGCCATCACAACGCTGCCGTCGCGGCGCACGCAAAGAATCGTGGTGCCGTGCATCGGGTCGGTTTTTCTGCCTCGGGGCATGCAGGGATTATAGCGTGGAGGACAAAAGAGCGCGAACAGGCGGCAGAATTCGCGGTGGCGAGCTCAGGGCTTGGGCCCCGCACGTTTGAGGCTGAGGACGAAGGCAACGAGCGGCTGGAGATCGGGGCTATCGGCGGAGATGGTGGGCATGCCGACCGAGCGGGCGTGTGCACTGGGCTTCTGAAGAAAAAGCGCAATCTCGGCGCCATCCAGGCGAGTGCCGGTGAGGTCGGGAGCGTCGTCGGTTCCTTCGCCGTTCGGGCCGTGGCACTCCTGGCATTTATTCGCGAAGAAGCGGGCCTGGCCCTGGGCGATCAGCGGATCGGGAGTGGGCGCTGGGGGAAAGGGTTGCGGAGCGGGATCCACACGGGCGTGGCGGCAGGAAACAGTGAGCAGCATCGCTGCGAGGCAGCCGGCTGCGAGCAGAAAGCCTTTCATAGACGAACCGCGGAAGAATATACAACGGGCCGGCGCGACGAAAATCCCGCCGGTTTGTGAAGGCGGGGAGCAGCGTTTGTGGTGGCTAGCTGTGCTAGGCTCGCCGTGATCGGAGGCGAACAATGACTCGGCGAATGTGGCTCGTATTCGCAGCGGCGCTCGCGGGATGGAGCGCCGCGGCACAGGCGCAGATCAGCTACCGCGTAGGGACGGCGGATGCACGGCCCGGGCAGAAAGCCAACGGCTTTCTTGAAGTGCCGAAAGGCGTGGACGGCGCGGTGGGTATTCCCGTGATCGTCGTGAATGGGTTGAGGCCCGGCCCCGTTCTGGCGCTGGTGGCGGGAGCGCATGGAACCGAGTACGCCTCGATCATCGCGTTGGAACGCGTGGCCGCGATCCTTGATCCGTCGCAACTGACGGGCACGGTGGTTATTGTGCCGCTCCTGAACACGGCTTCGTTCGAGCAGAAGGTGCCCCATTTGAACCCGGTGGACGGAAAAAACATGAACCGGTTCTATCCGGGTAACGAGCAGGGGACGCAGACGGAGCGCGCGGCGTTTGTGATTACAAAGGAGGTCGTGGAGCGCTGCACCTATTTAATCGACTACCACGGCGGGGATCTGGACGAGAGCCTGCGGCCGTACAGCTATTGGGCGCCGACCGGGAACGAGGAGCAGGACCGAGTTTCGAAGGAGATGGCGCTGACATTCGGAATCAACCACATCATCATCTGGCGGGACCGGCCGAAGGATCCTGCGGCGACGAAGTACCTGGACAACACCGCGGCGGCGCGCAAGAAACCGTCGCTGGTAGTGGAGGCGGGACACGCGGGAACGACCGAACTGGCCGACGTGGAGCTGCTGGTGACGGGAACGATCAGCACGATGCGATCTTTGAAGATGTTGGGGGGACCCCCGCTGCCCATCGAGAACCCCGTGTGGCTGGAAAAGACGGTGGAGGTGAGCAGCGAGAAGACGGGAATTTTCTACCCGCTGGTGCTGCGCAGCGGGTACGTCGCGGCGGGCGAGAAGCTCGGATACGTGACCGACTACTTTGGAAACACTATTTATACAGCGCGGGCGCCGGTGGCCGGGATCGTGATGCATATTTGCGCGGTGCCGTCGATGAAGCAGGGAGACAACATTGCGGTGATTGGCGTGCCGGCGGAAAAAGCGCCGTAGTCTCTCCCGAAAAAGCAGCTAAGGTCCTCAGTAGGGAAAAGTTAGTACTTGAACTCGATGGTGTGGTCCTGCACCGCATCGAAATGGAACGCGGGACCCTGAGCGAGCGTGTCATAACGGCCGGAAACGTCGGGCTGAGCGGCGTAAACCACCAGAAAGCCGCTGATGAAATCGGCGGAGGGACCGGTAGAGGGTTTGGGATCGATGTTCCAGAGGAAGCGCACGGCATACCATCCGGGCTGAAGGCCGGAGAAAACAAACTCGCCCTTCTCATCCGCCTGCACAGTGAAGAGATCCCGCGAGCACTTTGCCAGCTTCTCCGCGTCTTCAGGCGAATCGCTCCGCATGTCGAATAATTTCGCGCAGGCTTCGTCGTTGAAGACTTGCAGGGTAACTTGTGCGTCGGCGATGGGAACGATGTCGTGGAGCAGCTTACCCCGGATGGCGGCCGGGAGGGGAGAGTCCGCACCCGCCTGCGGCGACGCGGATTGCCCGGCGGGCTGCTGTTCCACGAACTTCAGGAAATCGAGAAAGCGCCGGTTCTTGAGGTACCGGTGGAAGGAGTCGTCGAGGCGGGGGTCGGGAAACTCCTCGCCGGGGTTCATGTTCTGCTTGTTGCGGTAGGCGAGGGCGAGCTCGGACAGGGCTCGGTCCAGATCGTCCATCTCCGCGTACGTGCAGGCCAGGTTGTAATGGAACAGCGGAAAGGCGCCGTCCTTGGAGATTCCGTATTCAAAAACCTCCCGGGAGCGCTTGAGGTCGCCGGTGAGGCCGTAGGAAATGCCCAGGTTGTCCACCAGCACGCGGAAGAGGTCCGGGCTGAGAGTGGAATGCTGCTTCTCCAGGTCCAGAGCCTGCTGGTAGGGGCCGATGGCCTCCTTGTACTTCTGCGCCAGGTAGAGCTTGCTGCCCCGGGCAAAAAGTGAGGCAGCCGAATCCGCCGGGGCGGGAGCGGCCGGCGGATGGCTTTGCTGCTGGGAGAAGGCAAGACGCGCGGCGAACAGGAACACGAGAGCGAAGACGGGCAGTCGCAGGGAACTCATGGCGCGTTCTTCTGGAGCAGCGCGGGCTGGGCTGTGGCCATCGGTGAATCCCGCGAACTCTATTTGCCGTGCTTGGAGCCGATGTGGTCGAGCGACTCGCGGGTAAACAGGGAGTCGTCCAGCCCGGTGTTGTACTTCACTTCTTCGTAGAAAATCTGCGAGGTCTGGTACCCGTTGTGCTCGTGGGTAATCTGCAGGGCGGTGATGATGCCCTGGATGGGACGGTAGAGAGTGTAGGAGTCGTGATCTTCGGTGGGCTGGTTGTCGTAATCCGGATCGCGATAGAGAAACACCGAGCGGACGGGAAGATGAGTGGAATGATCGAAGGCGATGCGCGTGCTGAAGCGGTCGGCGTCGGTGATCTCCACGCCATCCACCCATTTGAGGTCCACGACCTCCTGGCCGGTATAGCGGAAGACGAGGGTCGGATCGTTCATACGAGTCCGGAAGAGCAGGTTGATGTCCTTCTTGCGCGACCGGCGCGTCCTCTCCAGAGCGTCCGCCTCGAGCGGAATGACGCCGCCCTGACCGAGAACCCATCCCTCGTCGCCATTGTGGACCTCGAAGCTCGAGTTGGTCTTGCTCAGAGGAAAAGGGATATCCACGACGATGAGCGGGATCGGAGCGTCCACGCCGTAATACATCTTGTAGATGTACTGGATGCGCTCCTTGTCGGGGAGCTTGATCATATCGGTGATGCGCACGGTGCCGCGGGTTGAGCCGTTGTGCTCGAAGGTGGAGTATCGGCCGGAGCGGGTTATGTCCTTCACGCCCATATACGCGGCGCCGCCCATAGCCTGTATGGAGCGCTGGATAACTTCGCGCGCCTTGGCGGCGCTGGCATCGGGCGCCAGGACTTGAGTGTCCTGCGGATGCGCGGGAGCCGAGCCGGGCCAGGCCGCAAAGCAAATAAGAATCGCCGCGGCGATCGCCGCGCCCGGCGGCCGGAACCAAACGCCGCGAGGTTCGCGCCCCGCTCTCGGGAGAGAAGCACCGACTAGCCGCACAGCACTGACCCTCCATTCACGTTCAGAATTTCTCCGGTGATGAAATTGGCGAGGTCGGAAGCGAGAAAGAGGACCGGGCCGGCGCACTCCTCGGCGGTGGCCACGCGGCCGAGCGGCTGTTTTTCGCAGATTTGTTTGAAGGCTTTTTTGTCCTTGAAAACGGGCTTGGACATGTCCGTATCCACCCAGCCGGGGGCGACGGAATTGATCAGGATGTTGTGCGGCGCCAGTTCGGTGGAGAGGCCCTTGACCAGGCTGATGATGGCGCCCTTGGTGGCGCCGTAGTGGGAGTGAAAGGCCTCGCCTCGCTGCCCGGCGGTGGAACTGATGGCCACGATGCGTCCGGCATGCTGGCGAATCATGTGCGGGACGCTGAAGTGGATGACGCTGTACACGCTTTTCAAATTGATGTCCATCATGCGGTCCCAATCGCGCTCCGGCATTTTTTCGATTGGGAGGTCCTCTACATTCCAGATGCCCGCGTTAGCGACCAAGATGTCCAGGCGGCCGAGGCGTTCGTGGGTGAATTTGACGAGCTTTTCCGCGGGCGGCATCTTGGAGAGATCGGCCTTGAAGAATTCCACTCGGGTGCCGTGGCGGCGCGATTCCTGGGCCACTCGCTCGGCGGAGTCCGCGTCGCGGTTGTAGCTGAAGACGATGTCGGCGCCCGCGCGCGCGAACAATCGAACGCAGGCGGCGCCAATGCCGCGCGAGCCGCCGGTGATGAGCGCGGCCTTGCCGGCCAGAGAAATCATCGATACCCCCAAAAACGAAAATCCAAAGCATGCCTCACGGCTTTACCTCGGCGTGGCGGCCCGCGGCAACGAATTCACTGAAAATCGCGGAGGCGAACGCGTCGCCCTCCATGCGTTCGGGATGCCACTGCACGCCGATGACCCAGTTGGGCCCGCCGGTCCATTCCACGGCTTCGATGATGCCGTCGGGAGCGTGCGCGGTGACGCGAAGCGTGGGAGCGGCCTGACGTATGGCCTGATGATGCGAACTGTTGACGCGCGGCTCGGCAATCGGAGCGAGAGGAGCCAGGCGCGAGCCGCCCTCAAAACGCACGACGTGATGGGGATGGACGCCGTCCTTATCTTCGTGCTGGAGGTGAGTGCCGGGCTGAGTGTCGATGTCCTGAACCAGAGTGCCCCCGAGATGCACGTTCAGGTGTTGCGTGCCGTAGCAGATGGCCAGCACGGGTTTGCCTGTGGCCAGGGCGTGATCGAGCAGGGTGCGATCGGCCATTTCTCGCGCGAGATCGGGGTCATGCGTGCGCGGGTCACGGGCCGCGTGATAACGGGCGGTATCCACGTCGGCCGGGCTCCCGGGAAGGACGAAGCCGTCGAGCGATTCGGCGAGACGACGAATCGAGGCGGAGTCCTGCCCCAGGGAGATGGGGACGGGCTCGGCTCCCGCATCTCGAAGCGCTTGATAGTAGTACTCGATTTTCTTGCTCTTGAGCAGGCCGGCGCGCTCCTCTTCGAGCGTGCGGAAGGGCACGCCGACGCGGATGAGCGTGTGATCCGGGGAAGTCATGGAGGCAGACATCGTAGCACCGGAGAAAATTGCGAGGCAACGAGGGAGACTCTGGCAGACTTCAGTTCTTCTTGGCGGATTCGCGCGGGTCGCCCTGTTCGAGCACCGCTTTGCTTTGCGCTTCGCGGAACTTGGCAAGTGCCGCCGCGACTTCCGGATGTTTGATGGCCAGGATGGCGGCGGCGAAGAGCGCGGCGTTGATGGCGCCGGGTTTGCCGATGGCGAGTGTGGCCACGGGAATTCCCGCGGGCATCTGCACCATGGAGAGCAGCGAATCGAGGCCTTTAAGCGATTTCGATTCCATGGGCACGCCGAGGACGGGCAGGGCCGTTTTTGCCGCAATCACGCCGCCCAGATGCGCGGCGCCGCCGGCGGCGGCGATGATCACTTCCAGGCCGCGCTGCGCGGCACCGGCGGCGTATTCGAGCGTCTGGTCGGGCGTGCGATGGGCGGAAAGGACTCGGACGTCGTGAGCGACGCCGAGCTCATCGAGCGTTTTCGACGCGTGTTCCATCACTTCCCAGTCCGATTTGGAGCCCATCAGGATGCCCACGAGAGGCTTGGAGTGTTGGCTCATGGCAGGAGTTTACAGAACTTGGACGAGAAAGAGAACGAATGGCATGCGAGTGCGCGCGCCGGAAAGGATCGCGGCGTCTCGCAATGCTTATTTCCTTTGAGGCTTCCGCGGTTTCGCTTTCAAACTCCGCCGCTTCGCCTTCGGCTTTCGAGCATGCGATTTCGCGTTCCAGCCCATGCGGTCGCGCAGCGCGGTGATGTGCGCCGTGTGGTGCGCGCCGTGCCAGGCGTAATACGCCAGGATGTCGTCGACCGACATGTGCCGGCCCTGCTCGGGATGGACGACGGTCCGGGAGAAGCCCTCCGAGTCGAGCGAGCGGAGCAGAGCCACCCAGCGACCGTGGAGCGCGTCGAGCAGCATCAACGAGACTTCGACCGGAGTGTCCCGCGAGTCCGCGAGCTCGGCCCAGAGCTGCTGCTCGTAGGGCTTGATGGTGGGCTGATTCTCGGTCAGGGCGAGTTTCGAGCGGATGTAGGCGTTCATGTGGCTGTCGGGAAGGTGATGGATAAGCTGGCGAACGGTCCAGCCGCCGGGACGGTAGGGAGTATCGAGCTGACGCGGCGTGAGCCCGGCCACCGCGGCGCGGAATTGCCGCGGCAGCATGTCGATCTGCGCGATGAGGCGCGCGCGTTCCGCGGGAGTCACCGCGGCGGGCCACTCGAATTTGCCAATCGGATAGCTGAGGTCAGACATGGGGCTCCCTGGTCTCAAACCAACGCGCAATTTTAGCGCGCGCGGCCGCCGGCACAAAGGCGCCTAGAAGCATTGCAGGATGGTGCGATGCTCCAATTCGGCAGTACAGGCCGAAAGAAACATCCCGCGCGGCGGGATTCAGGCGCTGGAGGAGGGGTCGAGGTCGCGGGCGATCACCTCGCGCACCTGCGCGGCAAGGTCTTCGGACGATTTGCTGGTCATCCCCGCCGTCGAAATCGGCGGGTGCAGGATGATCTCCACCGGGCCGGGCCGCACATTCCACGAATGAACGGGGAGCACGGCATGAGTTCCGCGAATCGTCACGGGAACAACTGCTGTTTCCGCCTTGATGGCGAGCAGAAACGCGCCGGCCCGGAATTCGCGCAACCGGCCGTCGGGCGAACGTCCGCCCTCGGGAAAAATGAAGACGGCTGTGCCCCGGCGCACATGGCCAGCGGCAGCGAGAAGGCTTCGGGCGGCGCGAGAGGGATTTTCGCGCGCGACGGGCATGTGGCCGGAGCGGCGGAGATGCCAGCCCAAGAAAGGAAAATGGAAGAGCGAGGCTTTGGCCATGATGCGAAAGTCGGCGGGAAGGCAGGCAAAGACGACGGGGATGTCGAGATAGCTCTGGTGATTCGCCGTCCAGACGTAAACGGCTCCGGGAGTGACATGCTCCGTGCCGCGCACGCGCACGCGGACGCCCCCGATGCCGAGTAAGCAGCGCGCCCAATAACGGGCGCAGCGGTGCTGGAGCCGGCCGGAAGCGTCTGCTACGGCCGCCAGGGCAGAAAGCGTTCCCCAGAAAATTGTCAGCAGGTACATAAGCGGAATGGTGAGAAAGAGCGAACGGAGATAGCTGAGGAATCCGGCGAGCGGATTCCGGGGCTGCGCGGGCGCGTGAGCGGAAGTGGAATGCACCGGATTGCCCATTCCTGGAGCGAGGAGACGATA
>JASHRU010000370.1 GCA_030037225.1 Candidatus Acidiferrales bacterium
TCGCAGGGCGAAGAAATGGGCACGGAAGTCCCCTCGTTGCCCGAGGCGGACTAGAAATGGGCCGCTGTGTTCGCCTGAAAGACCGCGGCTGCTCCTGAATTCCGAGCCAGGGAACGGGGACGTTCGTTAACGAGCTTTTTCTGCTGCCATGCGAAGTCAGTAGCGGATCGGCAAACGCGCACAGGAGGGATGGACTAGTCGCTCAGTGCTGCAGTTGGATGCTACCCCCCAGGTCTCCTTTCGTAGGAATTGCAAACAAAGGACTTTAAGTCCTGTATTTCGCAAGAGTAGCCAACAAAGGACTTAGCGGAGCCGGAACCGCAAGAGTTGCCAATAAAGGAGTTAGCGGCCCCTGGGCCAGCTATGAAATTGCGGAGCGTCCGAAGGTGGCGGGACTCTGCCATAACTCAAGATAATATCATAGTCGTTAATGAATTGCAAGGGAAAAACAACGTATAGAGCAAGATTTTTCGCAGAGCGACGGGATCGTGGGTATCCCATTGGGGGGCAGTAAGTTGCAGGAGGGAGAAGGGCTTGACGGGGGCGACGGATGCTGGTAGTTTAGAACTTCCAGTTGCGAATGGTTTGCAACTAGAACAGAGGGACGGGCCACAGGGGGTCCATCCAAGGAGTGTAATTGCTTTCCGCTCTATTGGTTGCGCTACGTGAGGGTGTCGAAGCCGCACTGGTGGTGGGGATTGTGCTGGTGTATTTGGGCAGGACGGGGCGGCAGCACCTGTCGCGATACGTGTGGGCGGGGCTGACGGCGGCGGTGGCAGCGAGCCTGACGGGGGCGGCGTTGCTGGACCGGTGGAAAATCAGCGAAGACGGGTTTGAAGGCCTTTTGATGCTGCTCGCAGGCGGGCTGGTGATCACCATGATCGTGTGGATGAACCGGGTGGCGCGGAGCCTGCGAAGGGAGATCGAGCAGCGGGTGGAAGGGTATGCGCAGAAGAGCGCGCTGGCCGCGGGGATGGGGCTGGCGACGTTTGTTTTCGTGATGGTGGTTCGCGAGGGAGTGGAACTGGTACTCATCCTTCGCGCGGTGGAGTTATCGAGCGAGGGCGTAGGGGTTTGGATTGGGACGTCGCTGGGACTGGCGCTGGCCGTGGCAGTGGGCGTGTTCTTCTTCCAAGGGACGCTGCGGATCCCGCTGGGGCGGTTCTTTGCGGCAACGAGCACCATTTTGTACGTAGTGGCGGCGCAGCTTTTTCTTACCGGGCTGCACGAGATGAGCGAGGCGCAGTGGCTGCCGTCGAGCCAACGCGAGATGGCGATTGTGGGTCCTATCGTGCGGCACGAGGTTTTTTTCTTCGTGCTGATCTTCGGCGTGGCGGTGCTGCTGGTTTTGCGGGAATGGTTTGCGTCGAGCGCAGCGACGGTGGATGAAGCGGAGAATCCGGCGGAGCGCCGGCGGAAGGAATGGGAACGGCGGCGACAGCGGCGAAGGATGCTGCTGGCAGCGAGCTCGTGCCTGATCGTGATCCTGGGGCTGACGGCGGATTTTGTGTATTCGGAGGTGGCCGCGGCGCCCCCTCCGGCGCAGAGCGTGACGGCACAGAACGGAGAAGTGCGCATCCCGCAGGCGGCGGTGGAGGACGGAAGGCTGCATTTCTTCACGCTGGATGCGGAGGGAACGACGATCCGCTTTCTGGTCATCCGGAAGCCGGGAGGGGGGTACGCGACGGCGCTGGACGCGTGCGCCATTTGCGGGCCGGCCGGTTACCGGCAGGACGGACAAAATGTGATTTGCCGGAATTGCGGCGCGCCGATTTACATTCCCACGATTGGACAGTCGGGGGGATGCAATCCCATCGGGTTTGCGTCGCGTTCGGAAGGCGGGCAGGTGGTGTTCAATGTTTCCGCGCTCGTAGAAGCGGCGCGGCCATTCACAAAGCACTAACCACGAAACATGTTTTTCCGCATTCTAGGCGAGTCGTTCCTTCGCAATCCGGCGCGCAAATGGCTGGAGGCTGTGGCGCTGGCACTGGGGATGGCGATTACGACGGCGGCGATGGTGACGGCGCTGGACGTGGGGGACCGCATGGCGCGGGAATTCCGGCGGTTGGGCGCGAACCTGGTGGTGACCCCGAAAACGGACACGCTCCCGCTGGAAATTGGCGGGACGGATTACCGGCCGGTAGAAGAGGGCGCGTACCTGCGGGACGATGATCTGGGAAAACTGCGGACGATTTTCTGGCGGCTGAATCTGGTGGGGTTCAGTCCGTTCCTGGAGGCACCAACCGAACTGGAGCGCGGACAGAACCGATTTGCGACTCGGTTGATCGGGACGTGGGTGGCGCACGAGGTGGCAGTGCCGGATGGAACGACGTACCGGACAGGGGTGCTGGAGACGCATCCGTGGTGGAAGGTGGAGGGCGCGTGGTTCAGCGAAGAGGAAGTGAATACAGGCCCTGGCCCGCGTGATGTGGTGGTGGGAGCATCGCTGGCGAGCCGTGCGGGGATTAGGCCGGGAGACGCGGTTCAGGTGCAGGTGGCAGGCAAAGTGATGGAAGCGCGCGTCAGTGGAATTTTGACGAGTGGAGGAGCGGAGGACGAGGCGATCGTGGCGCCGCTTGCGGAGGTGCAGGAGCTGACGGGACACCGGGGCGAGTACCGGCGGCTGGCGGTGAGCGCGTTGACGGTGCCGGAAGACGAATTCGGGAAGCGGGATCCGGATACGATGAAGCCGGCGGATTACGACCGATGGTTCTGCACGCCGTACATTTCGTCGATCGCGTTCCAGATCAAGCAGGCGCTGCCGGGCGCGGAGGTGCGCGTGGTTCGGCAGGTAGCGGAGACGGAGGGGCGCGTGCTGGGTCGGCTGAGCGCGCTGCTGTGGCTGGTGAGCGTGACGGCGCTGGTTTCGGTGGCGTTGGTGATCGGGTCAACGTCTGCCACGACGGTGCTGGAGCGGCGGCGCGAAATTGGTTTGATGAAGGCGCTGGGCGCGGGGCGGGGAAGAATTGTGGGATTGTTCGTGGCAGAACAGGTGCTGGTGGCGGTGTGCGGAGGGCTGGCGGGATATCTGGCGGGCGAGGGGCTGGGATACCTGGTGGGGCGAATTGTGTTTGGGATTCCGGGGACGGGACGGATCGTGTTGCTGCCGGTGGTGATGGCGCTGGCGCTAGCGGTGACGCTGGCGGGCAGCCTGTGGCCGCTGGGACGAGTGGCGCGGCTGGAAGCCGCGCCGGTGCTGCGAGGGGAATGATGTTTTGGCGCGTGTTGCGGCAGATGATTGTGAGGGGCCGCGGCCGGCTGGCGGTGGCGCTGGTGGCGCTGGTGAGCGGAGCGACGGCGAGCGCAGCGCTGCTGAATCTGGAATTTGACGCGGAGCGAAAATTCACGCGCGAGCTACGCACGCTGGGGCCGAACTACCTGGTGCGAAGCGCGGTGCCGGCGGGAGCGAGCGATGAGCCGGGCGCCGTGTTCAACGAAGAAGCGCTCGAGCCGCTGCTGCGAGCGGCGCACGGCGACGGGGACGGGCTGGGGATGGAGGTGGCGCCGAGCCTATATGTGATCGTGCGATCGCCGGGCGGAGAAACGAGTCTAGTGCTGGCAGGAACATGGCTGGACGAATATCCACGACTCACGCCGTGGTGGAGCGTGAATGGGGCGTGGGTGACGGACAGGGAGAATGCGAACGCGTGCCTGGTTGGGCAGCAGGCCGCGGCGAAACTGCGTGTGCGACCGGGGAGTCCGCTGGAACTGCACTACGGGGAGCGGACGGCCGCGCTGCGGGTAGCCGGAATCGTTTCGACGGGAGGGGCGGAAGACGACCAGGTGTTCACGAACCTGGTAGTGGCGCAGCAACTGGCGGGGCTGCCGGGAAAAATCAGCGTGGCGGAGGTGAGCGTGCCGGGCTCGCCGCGAGAGGCGGAGAAGAAAGCTGCACAACTGGCGCCGCAGCTCGCGGGACTCGAGATGCGCCCGTTGCGGCAAATCGCGGAAGCGGAGGGGCAACTGCTGGCGCGAGTGCAGGATTTGCTTTTCTGGTCAGTGGGCTTGATTCTGGTGCTGACCGCGCTGTGCGTGCTGGCGACAACGCTGGCGCTGGCGGTGGAGCGGCGGGCCGACGTGGGGCTGATGAAGGCGCTGGGCGGGCAGATGACAAGGATCGTGCGGTTGTTCCTGGTGGAGGCGGGACTGCTGGGAGCGGCGGGCGGAATGGCGGGAGCGGTGATGGGGACGCTGCTTTCGGCGTGGATTGGGAGGCAGGTATTCGGAACGGCGACGTCGGTGCGGTTTGAGGTGATTCCGTTGATCCTGGCGGTGATGGTGGCAGTGGCGCTGCTGGGAGCGCTGCCGCTGCGGCTGCTGAGCCATGTGCGGCCGGGAACAGTGTTGAGGGAGAGCGAATGAGCGTGCTGGTGGAAGTCGAGCACCTGACGCGGGCGTACGGCGGAGTGCGTGCGCTGGACGATTTGAGTTTCACGGTGGACGCGGGCGAGTGGATCGCAATCATGGGGCCGTCGGGATCGGGAAAGACGACGCTGGTGAACATCCTGGGGGGGCTCGACGCGCCGACGGGCGGGCGCGTGCTGGTGGCGGGAGAAGACATTGGGAAAATGGACGAGGCAGGGCTAACGCGCTACCGAGCGGAGAAGGTGGGATTCGTGTTCCAGCAATACCACCTGGTACCGTATCTGACGGCGCTGGAAAACGTGATGCTGGCGCAATACTTCCACAGCATGACGGATGAACGGGAGGCGCGGGAAGCACTCGAGCGTGTAGGGCTGGGCGAGCGGGCGACGCACCTGCCGTCGCAGATGTCGGGCGGGGAACAGCAGCGCGTGGCCATCGCGCGGGCGCTGATCAATCAGCCGAAAATCATTCTGGCCGACGAGCCGACGGGAAATCTGGACGAGGCGAACGAGCACATCGTGGTGAGCCTGCTGCGGGAGCTGCACACGCAGGGACACACGATCCTGCTGGTGACGCATGATCCAACGATCGGGCGGCTGGCGGACCGGCGAATCGAATTGGCGCACGGACGGCTGGCGCAGGTGACGGTCTACTCCGCCGACGATCAGGAACGCGTGGACCACATGCTGCAGCAGATCTGGATTTGCGGCGAGGAAGGGACGGCGCCGCGAATCGAGCGGATCCGGACAGTAGGGCAGCTCGATCCACGGAGGATGCTGGGGCGGATGGCGGATTCCGGGCTCGTGTCCGTGCGGGATTCGGAGGTGACGCTGACGGTCACAGGCGAGGCGCGTGCGCGGGACATCGTAAGGCGACACCGGCTGGCGGAGCGGCTGTTCACGGACACGTTCCGAATCGACGATCCGGAGGCGCACACGCAGGCCTGCAAATTCGAGCACATTATTTCGCCGGAATTGGACGAGAGAATCTGCACGTTTCTGAACCATCCCAAGACGTGTCCGCACGGGAACCCCATTCCTCCGGGAGACTGCTGCGGAACGAAAACAAAGAGCCACTGACAGGCGGCATGCCGTCGTTCATCGATCCCCGGAAGCGGCCGACATCGGTGAAGGTGAACGTGTCCACAGGCAAAGGTGTGGATATTGAGTGGGGTGATGGGCACGCGAGCCATTACGAATTCACCTACCTGCGCGAGCAGTGTCCGTGCGCGACCTGCAATGAGGAGCGGGAGAAGAAGGAACATGCTACCGTGCCGGGCGGGCCGGCGGCGACGCTGCCGGGAATGGGGCCATCGCTGCCGATGTTTAAGCCGAAGCCCACGGCGCGGCAGGCGAAGGCGGTGGGAAGTTACGCGATACAGATTGACTTCAGCGACGGGCATACGACGGGGATTTACAGCTTTGAGTATCTGCGGAGCGTGTGCCCGTGTGAGGAATGCAGAAAGACAGTGGCGAGTGGCTAATGGCGAGCAGGAAGAAGAAGAGAGAGAACGAAGAGACCGGCATACAGCAGCCACCGAGTTGATTTGAGAGGCGTGCTAAAATCGGGCGCGTTTTGGGGCACGTAACCTGAGAGGCGCGCGAGGAATCGAATGGCGGCGGAGGAAGTTTCCGAGTGCAGAAGGTAATCATCATCGGGAGCGGATGCGCGGGGCTGACAGCGGCGATTTACGCGGCGCGGGCGAACCTGGCGCCGCTGGTGATTGACGGGCACGAGCCGGGCGGCCAACTTACCATCACGACGATGGTGGAGAATTACCCGGGATTTCCGGACGGTGTCATGGGGCCGGACCTGATCGAGAACATGAGGAAGCAGGCGCAGCGATTCGGCGCGGCGTTCCGTGCAGGAACGGTGACGAATGTGGAACTGGGGCAGCGGCCGTTCCGAGTGGAGGCGGGGGCGGAGAAACACGAGTGCGAGACGCTGATCGTGGCAGCGGGCGCTTCGGCGAGGCTGCTGGGGCTGCCCAATGAGAAGAAGCTGATGGGCCACGGCGTGACGACGTGCGCGACTTGCGACGGCTATTTTTATCGCGGGAAGGAAGTGGCTGTGGTCGGGGGCGGCGACACGGCGATGGAAGAGGCCATCTTCTTGACGAAGTTTGCGACGAAAGTGACGGTGGTGCACCGGCGGAACGAGTTCCGGGCGTCGAAGATCATGCTGGACCGGGCGCGGAGCAACGAGAGAATCAAATTCCTGACGCCGTACGTAGTGACGGACGTGCTGGACTGCGCGAAGAACGCGGTGGAAACAATACGGCTGCGCGATTCGAATAATGGGAAAACGCTGGACCTGCCAGTGGACGGGATGTTCGTGGCCATCGGGCACCAGCCGAATACAAAGGTGTTCCGCGGAAAACTGGAAATGGACGAAGCGGGATACCTGGTGTCGAAGGGCGGAGCGAGATCGAGCGTGCCGGGCGTATTCGTGGCCGGGGACGTGCAGGACCACGTGTACCGGCAGGCGGTGACGGCGGCGGGGTCGGGATGCATGGCCGCGATTGAAGCGGAGCGGTTCCTGGAAGCCGAGGGGCACGCCCACTGAGGCGCCGCGCGACAGCGGCGATTACGGAAGGGCCGGCGGAAAGCCGGAAGCAGAAGTTCTTTTCCATACCCAACTCATCACAGCAAGAAACCAGACCAAAGGCCGGTTTCGAAGTTATGGGGCCGTCGGCACCGGGCAGGCAATGATCCGGGGCACGCTGATTGCGTTCTCGCAGAACAAGAGGGCGAAGAAGTTTGTGCTGTCGAACGGCCTGGCGCGGCGGGCGGCGCGGCGATTTGTGGCCGGAGAAGAGCTGGACGACGCGATGGCCGCGGCGCGGGCGTCGAACGAATCGGGGCTGAAGGCGACACTTGATTTTCTGGGAGAGAACGTGACGTCGCGCGAGGACGCGGTGCGCGCGCGGGAGATGTACCTGGGAGTGTTCGACCGGATCGCGCGGGAAAAGCTGGACGCGAATGTGTCGCTGAAACTGACGCAGTTGGGACTCGATTTCGGGGCCGAATTTTGCCTGGAGCAGATGCTGCCCATCGTGAAGCACGCAGAATCGCTCGGCAACTTTGTGCGCATCGACATGGAGGGATCGGCGTACACGCAGCGGACGGTGGAAATGGCGCTGCGGCTGCGGCGGGAGTCGGCGGCGGTAGGAACGGTGATCCAATCGTATATGCGGAGGAGCGAGGAGGACGTGCGGACGCTGGTGGCGGCGGGATGCCGCATCCGGCTGTGCAAAGGGGCATATCTGGAGCCGCCGGAGATCGCGTTTCCGGAAAAGAAGGACGTGGACGAAAACTACGTGAAGTTGATGCGGGCGCTGCTGCCGAGCGGGGTGTATCACGGGATCGCCACGCACGATCCAGCGATGATCGAGGCGACGAAACAGTTTGCGGAGGAAAAGAAGATTGCGAAGGACAAATTCGAATTCCAGATGCTGTACGGGATCCGGCCGGACTTGCAGAAGAGTTTGATCCGGGAGGGATACCGGATGCGGGTGTACATCCCGTACGGACGGGACTGGTTTCCCTACTTTATGAGACGATTGGCGGAGCGGCCGGCGAATGTGCTGTTTATTGTGAGGAATTTGTTCCGGTGAGAGCCACCGGAATGTAGGGTGTACGTTGGGTGATACAGGGCCGGTTAGAGTTTGCGGCAAATGGTGACGCCGTCGCGGATGGGAATCATCACCGTAAATAAATCTTTTGCGGCATAGGCGGCGCGGTTGAATTGCTGGATGCCGCGCGTGCGTGCGTCACCGCGAGGGGCTTTGCGTGTGGCGCGGCCGCTCCAAAGGGTGTTATCGGTGAGCAGAAGGCCGCCGGCGCGGACGCGGGGGACAGCGAGGCGCAGCGTTTCTGGGTACTGCGGCTTATCCACGTCAATAAATATGATGTCGAACTCGCCCGGGGTTTCGGCGAGTTTCTCCTGAGCCATGCCGAGGTGGATGCGGATGCGGTCGGCGAGGCCCGCGCGGCGGAAATATTCCTGAGCGCGCGCGGCGTTATCCACGCTGCCATCGGCATAGTGAACTTCCGCGGCGCTGCCGGCGCCCATCGCAAACCACAAAGTGGAATAGCCGATGGCAGAACCCATCTCGAAGATGCGCTTGGCGCCGGAAATCTGCGCGAGCAGATAGAGCAGGCGGCCGACGGTGGGGCCGACGATGGGGATATCACGCTTGTAGGCGTAACGCTCCATTTCGTAGAGCACGGGATCGCTCTTGGGAGTGATCGCGTAGAGATATTTCTCGACAGCGGGATAGGTGATGTTCTTGGCGCTCCACATTGCAGACGCTCCTCGTCAGCCGAGCGATTCGCCGGGCTTCAGTTCGTGGATCTCGAGGCCGGCGACGTCTCTTGTGAGTTCGCGGACGTGGGCGGGGCGTCCGGTGAGCGCGGGAAATGTGGCATAATGCATGGGTAAAACGTGTTTAACGCCGAGCAGGCGGATGGCATGAGCCGCTTCGCGCGGTCCCATGGTGTAGAAATCGCCGATGGGCAGGCAGGCGATGTGGGGCTCGTATAGTTCAGCGATAAGCTTCATGTCGCCGAAAACGCAGGTGTCGCCGGCATGGTAGATGCGGAGGGCGCCGGGAAGGTGCACGATGAAGCCGGCGGGCTCGCCGACGTAAACCTGCTTGCCTCCGTCGCTGACGCTGGAGGAATGGAAGGCGTTGGTCATGGTGAGTTCGACGCCGGCGACTTGTGTAGTTCCGCCTTTGCTCATTCCAACCACGTTTGTCACGCCTTTGGATTCGAGCCAGATGGCGAACTCGTAGATGGCAACGATGGCGGGCTTGTGCTGTTTGGCGAGCTCGATGGTGTCGCCCAGGTGGTCGCCGTGGCCGTGGGTGAGCAGGATGGCGTCAACGCGCGGCTGCTTCTTCAGGGCTTCGGGACACATGGGATTTCCGCTGAGAAACGGGTCGATGAGGATGACCTTTCCGGAAGAGGTAGTGATGCGAAAAGCGCTGTGACCGAGCCATGTGATTTTATTGCCTTGGGTGTTGAGCATGAGAGGCGCCTCCGACGATGCAGCGGAATTCTACAGCAGAGGACGGACGAAAACAGGGAGTTGGCAACGAGGGCCCCACAAAGAGGCGTGCGCCCCAACGGGACCGGCGGCTATTTGTGCGAGGCGGTCGAGAGAGTCTTTTCGATCGCGGCGACAAAGGCTTCGCGCTTCTGTTCGCCGGTAAGCTCGCCGATCAAATGGCCATCGGGATCATAGAAGAAGGTCGCGGGGAGGACTCCGGACCATTTGGGGCTGACGCGATTGATGAATTCGTCTTCCTTCCCGGGCTTTTTTCGATAGTTCGGGAAAACGGGATTGATTTTGGCGAGAAAGCGCAGGGCGAGAGACTCCTCGGCGTCGTCGTCGAGACTCACGGCGAAGACGGCCAGGCCCTTGGGCTGGTACTGGCGGACGAGCTCGTTGACCATGGGATATTCGTCGCGGCAGGGCTCGCACCAAGTGGCCCAAAAAGTCACCATCAAGGGTTTGCCGTGCTGCTCAGCGACTTTGGCGGCGTAGCGGTCGGGGTCGAGAACTTCGAGGGAGCGAGGGGAAGCAGTGGATGGGGCGCGGGCCGCAAGCGCGGAGAGACAGGCGGCCGAGAGCAGCATGAGAGAAAATGGCAGTAATGAAGACGATCGATTCATCGTGCGCGCGATTCTCCGTCTAGCGCTCTGAGCCGCTAAAACTGCATTCACGGGCGCAGCATCCCGAAGCCTCGGGAGCGCGCCTATGCCGACCTCCGCTGGTCAGGAGCGGGGGACGCGCTTGATGGTGCAGCCGAAGGCTTTGGTTTCGGCGACGGCGATGGACTTGCCGTCGGCAAGGGCTTCGAATGCGTCGTGCAAATCACGCTTGCTGATGCCCGAGGGATCCTTGCTGTCGTCGATGCGGCCGTGGTAGCGAAGAATGCCGGACGCGTCGAACAGATAGGTCTCCGGAGTGAAGGAGGCGCCGAGGGCATCGGCCAATACGTTGTTGTTGTCCTTCAAAATGGTGAAGGTGAGGTTGTGCTCGTGGGCGTGGGCGACCACGGCCTCAGGGGTCTCCGTGCGATTCGCGTTCACGCCGACAAAGCCGAAGCCGCGCGCCTGCCATTCCTGTGCGAGGGCCTCCATGCGCTCGTTATAGGCGTTGGAGACGGGGCACTGGACGGAGACGAAGACGACGAGGAGACCGTTCTTATTGGCGTAGTTGGAAAGGACGGTGGACTCGCCAGCGAGCGTGGAGAGTTTCAGGCCGGGCATCTTGCTGCCGATGGGAGGCGCGGCTGGGACGTCGCTACCCCCGAAACCTTGTGCCAGGGCGACGGCAGCGGTAAGCGCGAGAATGGCGGAAAGGCTCAGAATGCGAAGACGCATGAATCCTCCTTTGGAAAGAACCCGAAATCGGCAATCAAAAAGGCAACCCCCAAACCCGATAGCCGCAACAGCAGATCCCTCGTCCGTTCCTAAGCTTCGGGACGGGCTCGGGATGACAAAACCCCAAACTCCTCGGCTCAGGGTTAGATGTGCCAAACGGTCCGAGCGTTAACAGCGGGCACGGACTGACCGGAACAGTGACCCTCATGCGGGATCGTGGCCCGCGGGAGCCGGGTGCAGTTCCAGCCGCTCTTCGCCAGCATACACCACGAATCTGCGCCCGCGAAGAAAGCCAACGAGCGTCATGCGCAGCTCGCGAGCGAGGCGGACGGCGAGGCTGGAGGGCGCCGATACGGAGGCGACCACGGGCGCGCCGGCCACTGCGGCTTTCTGGAGGATTTCGAAGCCGCCGCGTCCGCTGACCATCAGAACGCAATCGGAAAGCGGGAGGCGTCCACTGAGCAACGCCCAGCCGGCGAGTTTGTCCACGGCATTATGGCGGCCAATATCTTCGCGTTGGACGACGAGTTGGCCCTCGGCGGTGAACAGCGCGGCGGAATGGAGGCCGCCGGTGCGCTCAAAGATGGCCTGACCGGTGCGGAGCGACTCGGGAAGGCGGCAGAGCGTGGCCGCGCTGACGCGGAAAGCTGGATTGGGAGGAGGAATGCCGCGGAGCCGGACAGAATCGATGGAGGCCTTCCCGCAGATGCCGCAGCTCGAGGTGGCGTAAAAATTGCGGCGGACCGAGTCGAGGGAAGCGAGAGCGGAGGGATCCACATCCACACGGACGACGTTGCCCTGTTCGGCGGGCTTGCAATCGGGATCGGGCTCGATACTGAGGATTTGCT
>JASHRU010000371.1 GCA_030037225.1 Candidatus Acidiferrales bacterium
GCGCCGATTTCGACCGCTTCCCACCAATAGCGGAATCCGCCGGCCGCCACGCTGCCGCTGCGCAGAATCTGTTCCACACGCTCCGGATTTTTCCCCGTCACACCCAGAATTAGCTCGAGCAATTGCTCCGGACGTAGCCCCATCCGCATTACCGGACGGATGCTCACGAATCCCGCCTCCTCGTCGGTGTAACGTACGGAGATTACATTCGGCAGCGGCACGCACAGAGCATACCGCCGTGTCACAGGAGGGTCGAGAAATCGCTGGGCAGGTCGCCGCCTCAGCCGCCGAGCTTGGCTTTTACGCGGTCGGAAAGCGCTTTCCCATCGATCGTCTTTCCTTCGAGCTTCGCGCGCGCCGCTTTGATCACCGCGCCCATCTGCTTGGGAGAACTGGCGCCCGTCTCCGCGATGGCCGCAGCAATCGCCGCGTCCATCTCTTCTGCTGTTGCGCCAGACGGCAGGTACGCCTCGATGATCGGAATCTCGCGTTTCTCTTTGTCGGCGAGCTCCGTCCGCCCGCCTTTCGTAAACTGCTCCACCGAGTCTTGCCTCTGTTTGATGAGCGTTTGCAGCACGGCATTTTCTTCGGCTGGCTCGAGCGCACGCACCTTCTCGATTTCTTTGTTCTTGAGCGCCGCTTTCACCATGCGCAGCACGCCCAGCCGGAATTCTTCCCTCGCCTTCATCGCCGCCGTCATGTCCGCTTGAATTTTTTCGATGAGTTTCATGGCCCGGAGAAAACTCTAGCATCTTTGCCGGCTGCCGCGCACCGGAATTGACACGACTGCGCGCCCTGTCTAGTCTCGTTAGGCTATGCGCATCGTGGTTGCCGACAAAATCTCTCCCCGCGGAATGGAGCTGCTCGCCCGTCCGGGCTGGCAGGTGGACGCGCCCACCGCGGGCGCGCTCCGCTCCGCTCTCGCCGAAGCCGACGCGCTGATCGTTCGCAGCGCCACGCGCGTTACCTCCGAACTGCTCGCCGCCGCGCCCCATCTCCGCGTTGTGGGCCGCGCCGGCGCCGGCGTGGACAACATCGACGTGGATGCCTGCACGCGCCGCGGCATCCTGGTGATGAACACGCCCGGCACGAACGCCGTCAGCGTAGCCGAACATACCTTCGCCCTGATGCTCTCGCTCGCTCGCCAGGTGCCGCGGCTGGCCGCCGCGTCGCACGCCGGGCGGTGGGAAAAGGGCGGCGCGATGGGCAGCGAGCTGCGCGGCAAAACGCTCGGTCTGGTCGGCCTCGGCCGCGTGGGATTCGCCGTGGCACGCCGCGCGCACGCCTTCGAAATGCGCGTCGTGGCGTTCGATCCCTACGTGAGCCCGGAAGTCGCGCGCGAGGAAGACGTCGAAATGGTTTCCTTCGACGATCTGCTCGCCCGCGCCGACTGCGTTTCCTTGCACGCCTCGCTCGGCCCGGGCACCGAGAAACTCATCAGCCCCGCCACGCTTGCCAAAATGAAGCGCGGCGCCTGGCTCATCAATACCGCGCGCGGCGAAATGGTGGACGAAGCCGCGCTCGCCGAAGCGCTGCGTTCCGGCCACATCGCGGGCGCGGCCCTCGACGTTTTCTCCGTCGAACCGCCCAAAGATTCCCCGCTCACCGGCCTGCCCAACGTGGTGGCTACACCGCACGTCGCCGGCTCGACCGTCGAAGCGCAGGAGGAAGTCGGCGCGCTGATCGCTGAGCAGGTGTTCGACTATCTCGAAAGCGGCGTTTTGCGCAATTCCGTCAACCTGCCCAACCTTTCGCCAGAACAGTACCGCCGCCTGCGTCCCTATCTCGAGCTGGCCGAGCGGCTCGGCCTGTTCGCCGGACAGGTAGCGCGCGGCCGCGTGGTCCGCGTGCGCATCCGCTACGCGGGCGAAACCGCGTCTCTCGTCTATACGGTTCTTCGCAGCGCGGTGCTCGCCGGGCTGCTGAATCCGGTCCTCGACGAGAAGGTCAATCTGGTCAGCTCCGCCGCCGTGGCCGCGCAGCGCGGCATCGTGGTGGAAGAGCAGACACGCCGCCGAGAGCACGGGTTCCCCGATACGCTCGAAGTCACGGTTTTCCCGCAGGACGCCGGCGCGGCCATCTGCGTCGAAGGCACCGTGCCCTTCGATCTTTCGCCGCGCATCATGGGCATCGACGGCATCCATGTGGAATGCGATCTCGAGGGCACCATCCTGTTCACGCGCAACCGCGACGTGCCCGGCGTGATTGGCCAGATGGGCCAGCTCCTGGGCAGCCGCGGCGTCAACATCGCCACGTTCGCACTCGGCCGGCGCGATGCCCTGCCCGGCGCGGAGGCGCTCGCGCTCATCCGCCTGGACGGCGAAGCCGCGGAGACGATCCTCGAGCCCATTCGCTCGATCGCCGCGGTGGTCGAAGCGCGCCTGGTGCGCCTGCCCCTGAAAGAAGCGCCCGAGCCGGGCCGCTGAACCGTACCGCGCTCCCCCACGCGAATCTCCGGGGGCCGAATCCGTGAACATTTCCGCTAGTTGCGCTATTCTTTTCTGCCCATGCACGACCTGGAATTTTTTCGCAGCCACCTGGACCGCTTCGCGGAGATGGCGCGCGCCCGCAATCTCGCGCTCGATCTCGACGCCTTCCGCGCGCTCGACGCCGAACGCCGCCGGGCCATTACGGGCGTCGAACGCCTGAAGGCCGAACGCAACCAGGCCAGCGAGGAAATTGCCCGCGCCAAAAAAGCCGGCCAGGACGCCGCGCCGCTCATCGCGCGCATGAAAGAGGCATCCGCCACCATCACGGCCGAGGACGCGCGCATCGCCGAATTCGACGCGCGCCTGCGCGATTTTCTTCTCCGCGTTCCCAACGTGCCACACTCCTCCGTTCCCGTGGGCGCGGGCGCAGAACAAAATGTTGAGGTGCGCCGCTGGGGCCGGCCGCCCGAATTCGCCTTCGAGCCCCGTCCGCACTGGGAGGTCGGCGAGCGCGCCGGCATTCTCGATTTCGGGCGCGCGGCAAAGATTGCGGGCGCGCGTTTTGCCGTTTATCGCGGCGCGGGCGCTCGCCTCGAGCGCGCTCTCGCCAACTTTATGCTCGACGTGCACACGCGCGAGCACGGCTATACGGAAATCCTTCCGCCCTTTCTGGTGAACACGGATTCGCTCACCGGCGTGGGCCAACTCCCCAAATTTGCCGCAGACATGTTCCACCTGGAGGGCACCGACCTGTGGCTCACGCCCACCGCCGAGGTCGAGCTGACCAGCTATCACCGCGACGAAACGCTCGACGCCGGCCGGCTGCCAATCAAACTCTGCGCCTGGACCGCCTGCTTCCGTTCCGAAGCCGGCGCCGCCGGGCGCGACACGCGCGGCATCCTCCGCCAGCACCAGTTCCAGAAGGTCGAACTGTTCAAATTCACCCGGCCCGACCAGAGTTACGACGAGCTCGAATCTCTCGTCGCCAACGCCGAATCGATCCTCCAGCGCCTGGGCCTGCACTATCGCGTCGTCCTTCTTTCCACGGGCGACATGGGCTTCGCCTCGGCAAAAACCTACGACCTCGAAGTCTGGCTCCCCTCCGCCAAAACCTTCCGCGAGATTTCTTCGTGCTCGAACTGCGAAGCCTTCCAGTCGCGCCGCTCCGCCATCCGCGCGAAAGCGAAAAGCGGCAAAAGCGAATTCGTGCACACGCTCAATGGTTCCGGCCTCGCCGTCGGACGCACCTGGCTCGCCGTGCTCGAAAATTACCAGCAAGCCGACGGCTCGATTGCCATCCCGGAAGCGCTTCGGCCCTACATGCACGCCGACTCGATCCCCGCCGCCAGCTAACTCGTAGGGGCACGATACTGACGCGCCCCAATCGAGGTGGCTCGATGAATTGGCTCTGGGGCTCGGTAGCCACAGTGGGTGGTCCCGTCCAGAGGCCTCGGGATCGGGACTGACCGTGGGACTGTCCTCAATTGTTCCTAACCCATAGAAAATAGAGCACATAGATGCTCTCCCTCCGCCCAACCCTTACTCGATTCCCCTCTAGGTCATTATCTTTCTCGCAATCGCCCTACGCCTCCCCGCGCCCTTCCGGTTGACTCCGTTTCCCGCACGGCGCTAAATTCCACTTAGTACAGCACTTCCGGGTCGCCCGCTTTTCTCGCTCCAGGCGGACGTGGCGAGTGGAACCGGGAGCCCGAAGCGCTAAACGGGGGCAGCAACTGCTGAGCAAAACCCACTGGAGTTGCAAGGGCGTTGATGCAAGCGGCCCTCTCCAGTGATCTTTTCCGAGCTTTTTTCCGGGCGGCGTCCCGGTGGAACCGGGACGCGATGAACAAACATTTGAATCATCCGGCAGCGGCCCGACGCGGCGAGCCGCGCCCCTGATCCCGCACGGCGGGACGAGGAGGCTCGACCGACTATGTCCACAGTCGCAAAAACAATGCCACGGCCCATGCCCGCGGTAACTCCTCCGCGCGAGGATCTGAATCCTTATCGCATTTCGCAGATGCAGTTCGATATCGCCGCGGAATATCTGAAGCTCGACACGGGCCTGCGGCAGGTGCTGCGCACTCCCAAGCGCATCCTGGAAGTCTCCATTCCCGTCAAGATGGACAACGGCCAGGTGAAGGTATTCACCGGCTACCGCGTGCAGCACAACATCGCGCGCGGCCCGGCCAAAGGCGGCGTGCGCTACCATCCCAGCGTTTCGCTCGACGAAGTAAAAGCCCTGGCCGCCTGGATGGCCTGGAAGACGGCCACCGTCAACATTCCGTTCGGCGGCGGCAAAGGCGGCGTCATCTGCGATCCCAAGCGCATGTCGAAGGCCGAGCTCGAACGCCTTACGCGCCGCTATACGAGCGAAATCCTGCCCATTATCGGCCCCGATTGCGACATTCCCGCGCCCGACGTTTATACCGACGCGCAGGTGATGGCCTGGATGATGGACACCTACTCGATGACCACCGGCCATACCGTGCTCGGCGTGGTCACCGGAAAGCCCATCGCCATGGGCGGCTCGCCGGGCCGGCACGAAGCCACCGCGCGCGGCGTCCTCTACGCCATCGAAGAAGCCTGCAAGGTCAAGCGCATCAATCTGCGCGGCGCGAGCGTGGCCATCCAGGGATTCGGCAACGCCGGTTCCATCGCCGCCAGGCTGCTGCTCGAACGCAAGGCCAAAATCATCGCGCTCAGCGATTCCCGCGGCGGCGTGCACAATCCGCGCGGCCTCGATCCGCTCAAGGCCATGCGCTTCAAGGAACGCACCGGCTCGATCGTCGGCATGCCCGGCGGCTCGCGCATTTCCAACGAGGATCTGCTCTCGCTCAAGTGCGACATCCTGATTCCCGCCGCGCTCGAAAACGTGATCACGCTCGAAAATGCCGAGCAGGTGCAGGCCAAGATCGTGGCCGAGGCCGCCAACGGCCCTTCCACCCCGCGCGCCGACGAAGTGCTGGCCCGCAAAGGCGTCTTTCTGCTGCCCGACATTCTCGCCAATGCCGGCGGCGTGACGGTCAGTTACTTCGAGTGGGTGCAGAATCACTACTCGTATTCGTGGACAGAATCGGAAGTGAACGCCAAGCTCGGCGAAGTCATGCGCCGCGCCTTCTTCGATGTGCTGGAGATCTCGAAGAAGTATCACGTCCACATGCGCACTGCGGCGTATATTCTGGCCGTCGGCCGCGTGGCGGATGCCACGCTGGTCCGCGGCCTCTTTCCGTGAGCCTCGTGTAGCGCCGACTTTTGAATAATCGAGACGGCGGGCAGGCGGGGCGATCGCTGCCTGCAGGCCAGCAAAATCAGGTTCCACATTGCGAGTTCCATTTCGGGAATGGAGGGCTGTACCCCCACCCCCTTGGGAATGCGTAATTAATTGAGCGGAAAGGGCTTGCGCGAAATTGAGTTTGTAAGATGTTGAAAATACAAGGGGCATTTTTCGCGATCTTGCGCAGGAGCGAGTAATCACCTGACTTCTATGGGACTTAGGCTCAAGAGGGTCTTGAGACGAAATCAAGGCTGAGCTGAACGGAAACCCCTCCCCCTGGTGTTTTGCGGAAGAGTTGCCAACAAAGGACTTTAAGTTCCATGAATCGCAAGAGTGACTTCTAAAGGACTTAGGGACGCCTTTTTCGCAAGAGTTGCCACTAAAGGAGTTAGCAGGAGGCTCGACTCGGGACGCACAGATTGGTGCTGGAGGAGGCACCGACATTTACCTAGCAGTTAGTATATCATAGAGGTTCAGGCAAAGTCAAGGAAAAACAGATTCCGCTGTAGTTAGCACATGAAATGTCCGCCTGATTAGCACGTGAAATGTCCGCCCCAAACAGGGGGCATCGGGGTAGAGAGACGGGCTAGGAGGACCAGCCATGG
>JASHRU010000372.1 GCA_030037225.1 Candidatus Acidiferrales bacterium
CACGCTGCGCACATTTCGTGACGTGCCGCAGGCCCAGTTGGCCAAATCGATTCTCGAGTCCGCCGGGATTCAGTGTTTCCTCGCAGACGAAAACCTCGTGCAGATGGACTGGTTCTATTCCAACGCGATCGGCGGCATAAAGCTCTGGGTGGACGAAGGAGACGCCGAAGCCGCAGCCAAGCTTCTCGATGCGGAAATCCCCGCCAACTTCGAGGTCGAAGGAGTAGGCGAGTTCGAACAGCCTGGCTGCCCGCACTGTCAATCCCTCGACGTTGCGTTCGCACCTACGAATTGGCCTCTAACGAAGGGAGCCGCGGGTGTTCGCCGGCCGGCCACAGCGGGGAGCGACCGCTGGAAGTGCAACTCATGCGGCTACGAGTGGGAGGAGAGTTCGCCAATAGAGCCCAGCTTTGAGTAGATCACACACCCGGGCTGGCCTGCATCCGTCCAAGATTGCTAAATTGTTGCCCGGTTCGGTAACCTGTGCCCCCACATGGGGCCCTTCTTTTACCGTCTGGATTTTTACGGCAGCGTGCTCGAATTGCTGGGACTCACGATCCTGCTGTCGTACGACGTGCCGTTCCTACAGCCCGTCCTGCTGAGCATGCCCGCGCTGCGGCGGCGCCGGCGGTCGCTCGAGCGATTGCGGACGGAGCAAGGCCGGTTCGACGAATCCCGGCACACACAGTTCGTTCCGGAGCGCGCGTTGCGCATCGAGGGCCGCGATGCGTCCACTTTTCTGGCGCTCTATCCGGACTGGCGGAGGGCGCGCAAGGCACCGCAGTTCATCACGCTGTACGCGGTGCACGGCAATCCCGGCCAATCCAACGAGCCGTGGATCTTTCCCAGCGACGAGCAGGACGAGCCGATGGCCACTGCTTTGTTCTTATCCACGCTGCTTCTGCAGGAAGAGCGCGAGATCCAGCGGATTGTCTATAGCGTTGGATTCACCCTCATGCTGGCCGGAGGACTGCTCTCGCTCCTTCAAATCATCCGCAACTGAAACGGCCGGCAGACAATCGAGCGGCGGCCCAGCCGGTCAGCACTTCACCGGGGTGCTGTCGTATGATGAACGCCGAGACTCGTTCATGAAAGCGTGCCTCGTTCGCGCTCCGGCCAGGATCGAGACGAACCCGCTCGAATACACCGACGTGCCGACGCCGCGCCCCGGCCCCGGGGCCGTGCTGGTGCGGGTGAATTCCTGTGGAGTCTGCCGGACCGATTTGCACGTAATCGAAGGCGAGCTGCCCCCGCGCAAATCGCCGGTGATTCCAGGGCATCAGGTGGTAGGCGTGGTGGAGGCTTGCGGGGAGGGCGCGCGGCGGTTCGCTCCGGGCGCGCGTGTGGGCGTGGCGTGGCTCAACCACACGGACGGAACGTGCTCCTATTGCCGCGCCGGGGCGGAGAATTTGTGCGACAACCCGGCCTTTACCGGCTACACGGTGGATGGAGGATATGCGGAATCCATCGTGGCGCCGGAGGGGTTCGTCTATGCGATTCCGGAAGGATTCGCGGACGAACTGGCTGCGCCGCTGCTGTGCGCGGGAATCATCGGCTTCCGCTGCCTGCGGCTGAGCGGGATTCAGCCGGGAGGGCGGCTGGGGCTCTACGGATTCGGCGCGGCGGCGCATGTGGCTATCCAGGTGGCGCGGCACTGGAAGGTGGAAGTGTATGCGGCGAGCCGCGACGAGCGCCACCGGCGGCTGGCTCTGGAACTGGGCGCGGTGTGGGCCGGCGGAACGCTGGACGCGCCGCCGGCTCCGCTCGATGCGGCCATTATTTTCGCTCCCGCGGGCGAAATCGTCCCCGTGGCGCTGCGAGCCCTGCGGAAAGGCGGCACGCTGGCGCTGGGCGGCATCCACATGAGCCCGATTCCGCAGCTCGACTATGACTTGCTTTACCACGAGCGCGTGGTGCGCAGTGTGGCCAACAACACGCGGGAAGACGGCCGGGAGTTCTTGCGCATCGCGGCGGAAATTCCCATCCGCACGCACATCCAGACGTTTCCTCTGCGCGAAGCGAACCGGGCGCTGAACGCCCTGAAGCACGACGCGATCTCGGGCGCAGCGGTATTGGACTGCAAAAATTAGCCCCGTTTAATGATCCGTGCAGCGCCAGGGATGCAATTATCTGCCCGGTAGCAGGCGCGGAGAAAATGATTGCGGGCACCCGGAAGACGTAGAAAATGGTGACTTGGCAAGTGACGAGATTCGTTTCTGCGCCGCCCAATCTGTGCCCACTCAAAGGCAAAGGCGGGTTCTCGGAGGATTGCTCGTTGTGATCCTCGCTCCGTGGCTCGTCTCCGCGGACGCGCCTACGCATTCCCTACCCGTCCCCGACCATCCGCGCTATGCAATCCAGCATCTTGGCGAGGCAATAGGCCTGGGCTCGGCCTCCGTCACCTCGCTCGTGCAGGACCGCCAGGGCTTCATGTGGGTGGGGACGCAGACCGGGCTTTACCGGTTCGACGGAGAGAAGGCGCAGGGCTTCGGACGCAGTGAGGGAATGCTGAACGATCTGGTGGAGCAGTTGCTGGAGTCTCCTGACGGCACCCTCTGGGCAGTGGTGGGGCCGAACATCTACCGGTTCGATGGTTTTCGGTTTTCGATTGTGAAGCTGCCCGATGGGATCGAGGTTCGCGGAGTTCCGCAAACGCTCGCGGTGCTGGCGGGCGGAGAAGCGTACGTGGCAGCGGAAAACGGCCTTGTGCTGCTGCACACGGCAGCACACTTGGAAGGCGCGGCAGCAAGCCATCTGTGGTCTGCGAGCGGGGGAAAGCCCCTGGGCCGGGTGACGGCAGTGTCCGCGGCGCCTGACGGCAGCATATGGTTTGGGGCGGCGGGCCAGTTGGGCATCCTGCGGCCAGGAGCGCAAGAGCCGAAGCTGCTGGACATCCGAGGGTTGCCCGCGCAAGACATGATGGCAATCATCACGGATGGACTGGGCCGGATCTGGCTGCGAACACATGATCACGTCGGCTATCTGACACCCGCTCTCACCGAATACGTTGCCGCCGACGAGGGGATACCCGGCGCCCTAAACTTCGGGCTGCCGGGAGTGGACCGTTCGGGGAACCTGCTGCTGCCCACGATTCGGGGGCTCTACCGGCGGAATGGAAACTCGTGGGTGAGCGTCACGGAAAAACAGGGGCTGTCCACGAGCGGGGTGTACACAGCGCTGGAAGACCGCGAAAACGCCATTTGGGTAGGCATGGCGGGAACCGGAATGGACCGCTGGGCGGGCAGCGAAAACTGGTTCGGCTGGGGCGAAGCGGAAGGATTGCCCGATCCGTTGGTGTGGAGCGAGATTCGCGACAAACAGGAAAGGCTTTGGGTGGGAACGAACAACGGTCTGGCCATGTGGGACGCGGTGCCGCACCGGTGGCGCGTCTGGCAGCAGAAGGAAGGCCTGGCGGGAATCACGGTATCGCAGCTCGCGGTCGGCGGAGACGGAACGATTTGGGCGCTTTCCGTGCCTGGAGGATTGACGCGAGTCGATCCGCACACGCTCACGGCGACACGCGTGCCGCTGCCGGTGACCGGAGACAAATCGCCCATCGCGCTGGCAGTGAGCCCGGACGGGACACTGTGGATTGGAGCGCGAGAGCTGCTTTACTGGGTGCGGCCAGGATCCGGCAAGCTGGAAATTCACGAGATGGCTCTGCCGGAACAGATCCAGCGGAAAACGCGCGCCATCTCGTTTTCGCCCGAGGGCACGATGTGGATCGGCGGCCCCACGGGACTGGCGCGGCTGGAAGGAAATCAATGGAAGGTGTTCACGAAGGCCGACGGACTGAAGGACGATCAGGTGGAACTGCTGATCGCGCTCAGCCGCGACGAATTGTGGCTGTGCTACCGCGAGTCCGAGGGCCTGACCCACGCGCGCATCGAAAATGAAAAACTGACGGTACGCCACTTCACCGTGCAGCAAGGATTGCGAAGCGATTCCGTATACCTGCTGGGACGTGATTATCAGGGGCGCATCTGGTCGGGAGGCGACCGGGGAATCGACCTGCTGAGCGACGAAGGAGTGATCGCCCACTTCGACCATGCCACGGGACTGCTGTGGGACGACGTGAGCGAAGGGTACACCTGGAACGATCCGGACGGATCCGTGCTGGTGGGCACGAGCCGGGGGCTTTCGCGCTACACCCCAGGCGGCACGATCGCAACGCGGAATCCTCCCTCGGTGGTGCTGACCTCCGCCGAACTGGGAGGCAGGCAGTATCTGAACCAAGCCGGAGTGGAAGTGCCGCACGACAGCAACACGTTTGTGGCGGACTTTGCGGTGATGACGTTCCACAATCCGGAAAGCATCGGCTGCCAATACCGGCTGGAAGGTCTCGAGACCGAATGGCAGGAAACCTCGCAGCGCGAGGTGCGTTACCCCGCGCTTCCGCCGGGGCACTACCGCTTCCTGGTGCGCTGCGGCTCGGCGGCGGCGGGATGGAGCGCGGCGGCGGCGACGTTTTCGTTTGCGGTCAGCCCTCCGTGGTGGGCGCGGTGGTGGGCACGGCTGGGCGCGCTGTTGCTGCTGGCGCTGGCCGTGCGCGCGGTGGTGATTTACAGAATCCGGCGGCTGGAAGGCGACCGGCTGATGCTGGAGCAGGCCGTGGCGGAGCGGAGCGCGGAACTGGCTCGCGCCAACGCGGAGTTGCAGGCCATGTCGCTTACCGATCCGCTCACCAAGGTGCGCAACCGCCGGTTCTTCCGCGAAACCATCGAATCCGACGCCATGCAGGTGGTTCGCGCGTACCGGCGCGCGGGCCCCAACGCAGGGGCCATTGAGCATGGCGACCTGATTTTTTATTTCGTGGACCTGGACCACTTCAAACGAGTGAACGACGAGTTCGGCCACTACGCCGGCGACCGGGTGCTGGTGGAATGCGCCCGGCGGCTGACGCATATCGTGCGGCAGTCGGACCTGCTGATCCGGTGGGGCGGCGAGGAATTTCTGGTGGTGCTGCGGTCGGGAACCCGCTCGGACGGCGACATCCTGGCGCGGCGGCTGCTGCGGCTGATGGGCGAGGAGCCGTTTGACATCGGCGACGGGAAAAAGATTCCGATGACCTGCTCGATCGGCTGGGCCGCGTTTCCCTGGATCACGGGACAGCCCGACGCGCTTAGCGTGGACGATGTGCTGGTGCTGGCGGACCGCTCGATGTACGCGGCGAAGGAGGCGGGACGGAATTACGCGGTGGGAATCGCGCCGGGCACCGAACTGTTGCGCGAGACTTCGGCGGGCGCGCCGCCGCGCGTGGATCTGCTGGTGCCCGAATCGCCGCTGGTGCGCCTGACGCGCTCGCTCGGTTCGTGGATTCAGGCGCCGACGGCGGCCTCACAAAATACGGAAAGCGAGCGGCAGTCGTAAGTGCCGCGTGCGGGCCGCACGCCTGCGGCTACTTGATGCCCACCAATTTCTCGAAGGCTGCCTCGTCTAGAATTGTGAGGCCGAGTTTTTTGGCCTGATCGTATTTCGAGCCGGGGTCGCTGCCGACCACCACGTAGTCCGTTTTCTTGCTGACGGAGCCGCCCACTTTTCCGCCGTGGCTCACAACGATTTCTCCGGCCTGCTCGCGCGAACGGTGCGCGAGGCCGCCGGTGAAGACAAAGGTCTTGCCGGCCAGTTTCGTGTCGCGCGGCGCTTTGCGTTCCGCGGACATGCGCACCCCGGCCTTTTCGAGCTTCGCCACCAGCTTGCGGTTGGCCGCTTCGGAGAAAAACTCGGCGATGCTGGCGGCCACCTTCGGGCCGATTTCGTGCACTTCGGTCAGTTTCTCTTCGTCCGCCTCTTCAATTTCCTGGAGGCTTCCGAACTGCTCGGCCAGGAGCTGGCCGGTACGTTCGCCCACGAAGCGGATGCCGAGGGCATAGATGAGCCGGGCCAGTCCGTTCTTTTTGCTGGCTTCGATTTCGTCCAGCAGATTCTGGGCCGACTTCTCGGCCATGCGCTCGAGCGGAACGAGCTCTTTTAGCGTCAGAGAATACAGATCGGCCGGGTCTTTCACCAGGCCGGTATCCACGAGCTGGTCCACGATTTTTTCGCCCAGCCCATCGATGTTCATGGCGTGGCGGCCGGCGAAATGGATGAGCGACTCCTTGCGTTTCGCGGGGCAGGCGGCGTTGACGCAGCGGTAGGCCACTTCGTCGGGTGATTTGTGGATGCGGCTGCCGCACTCGGGACACTTCTCGGGCATCTCGAACGGCCGGCGATGTGCGCCCTTCTTCGTGACGGCGATCACGTGTGGGATGACCTCGCCGGCGCGCTCGATGAGCACCGTATCGCCGATGTGCACGCCCAGGCGTTCGACCTCGTCCATGTTGTGGAGCGTGGAATGGCTCACGGTGACGCCGCCGACCTTCACCGGCTCGAGGTCGGCCACCGGCGTGAGCGCGCCCGTGCGGCCCACCTGCACGCGAATATCGCGGACGACGGTGGTCTCCTGGCGCGCGGGATATTTGTAGGCAATGGCCCAGCGCGGGGCCTTGGCCGTGGCGCCCAGTTCTTCCTGCAGCGCGGTCTCGTCCACTTTCACGACGATGCCGTCGATTTCGTAGGGGAGCTTGTCGCGCCGCTCGTCCTGGGCATCGCAAAACGCCATCACCTTCTCGATACCGCTGACTCGCTGGCGCTCGGCGCACACGCGGAAGCCCATTGCTTCGAGCGCGTCGAGCGCGCGCGAGTGGCGATCCAGTGGGTCGCGGCCGTCTGCGTTCAGCAGGTAGTAGGCGTAGAAATCGAGCCGGCGCGAGGCCGTGACCTTGGGGTCCAGCATCCGCACTGCGCCCGCGGCGGCGTTTCTGGCGTTGGCGAAGATTTTGCCGCCCTGCTCTTCCTGTTTGCGGTTCAACTCGTCGAAGGCACGGCGGCTCATGATGACCTCGCCGCGCACCTCGAGATCAGACGGCAGCTTCCATTTTTTTATCGCCGCGGCGTCGAGCACGAGGGGAATGGACCGGATGGTGCGCACATTGGGCGTCACGTCCTCGCCGCGCGTGCCGTCGCCGCGGGTGACGCCGCGCGCCAGGCGCCCGCCTTCGTAGAGGAGGGCCAGGCTCAGGCCGTCGTACTTGTGCTCGGTTACATATTCAATGCGCTCGCGGCCGGCCAGTTCGCGAACGCGCCGGTCGAACTCGCGCAGGTCGTCGTAGGAGTAGGCGTTGTCGAGCGAAATCATGGGACGGCGATGGACCACCGTCTCGAACCCTTCGCGCGGCGCGCCGCCCACGCGCTGCGAGGGCGAATCGGGAGTGACCAGTCCGGGATGCTCCGCCTCGAGCGCCTTCAGGCGGTTCATCATGCGGTCGAAAGCCGCGTCGCTGATCTCCGGCTCGTCGAGCACGTAGTAGCGATATTCGTGGTGGCGCAGGTCCGCGCGCAGCCTCTCGATTTCCTTCTTCGCCGATTTGCTCGCAGCCACCGGTGTTCCTCGCCGCCTGAACGCCCCGCCCGCGGGCTCATTTCTATCCGCGCACACCGCGGCGCGGGCGCCGCATGCCGCAGGGAGCGGTAGTATACAATGTGACGCGATTTCTCCGCGGGGAGCCGATGCCACCGACAGAACTCGTCGAGACCGCAAACCGCAGCGCTGCGGGCGGGCGCCGCGCGATTTCTCACGCCGCGCTGATTTACAACCCGGCGGCGGGCGGCGGACGCCTTCGGCGGCAGATCCATCACCTCGAAGAGGCGCAGAAAATCCTGGCGCGCAGCGGAATCGAAACTACCTTGCTGGTGACGGAGGAGCCCGGCGACGCCACGGAATTCGCGCGACAGTCCGTGGCGGACGGGTACAACATGGTGATCGTCTCCGGCGGCGACGGAACGAACAACGAAGTCGTGAACGGGCTGGCCGGAAGCCAGGTTCCGCTGGCGGTGCTTCCCTCGGGCACGGCAAACGTCCTGGCGAAGGAGCTGGGAATTCCCTGGGACGTGCGTCGCGCCGCGGAGCTGATTCCCGGCGCGCGACCGCGGCGCATCGCGCTGGGAAGCATGGAACCGCTTGGCGGGCCGGCCCAGCATCCCGGTAGCGGCGTCTCGGGGCGATATTTTCTGTGTGTGGGTGGCGCGGGCGCGGACGGGGCGCTGGTGTATTCGCTCGATTTGGGCACGAAGGAAAAAACGGGGATTCTGGCCTACTGGATGGAAGGCGCGCGACAGCTTTTGCGCTACCGTTTTCCGCCGTTTCGCATCACTTCGAGCGAGCGCTCGCTGGAAGCCACGCTCGTGGTGGTCGGGCGAACGAAACATTATGGCGGGCCGTTCCAGATCACTACCGGCGCCAGCTTGTTCGAAGAACAGTTCGAAGTGCTTGCGGTAACCGCGCAAAATCCAATCGTGTTTCTTAGCTACTTGCCGGCGCTCTGGTTCGGGTATTTGCGGCGGCGCGGCGACGTGCATTACTGGAAAACCGACGCGCTGCGGTGTGAGATTGCCGAAGAAGTGGTGTACACGCAGCTCGATGGAGAACCGGCGGGGCGGCTGAACGTGTCGTTTCGCATCGTGCCTTCGGCGCTGACGCTGCTAGTGCCGGAAAACGCGCGGCCGGCGGCCTGACGCGCGGGGCGATCGCGTCACGGGAATGGACCCTGTTACTCACCTGCTCGTTTCCTACACGCTCGCGCGGGCGGCGCGTACGCGCGTCGCCTCTCCGCAGATGGCGACCTTCCTGCTGGCCGGCATTGCGCCGGATGCGGACTGGCTGTGGCATCTGCCCGAGCCACTGTCGCCGCTCAGGGCGTACGGCACGGTGACGCATTCGCTTGCCGGCGCGGCGATTTTGGCCGCGGCGATTGGCGGCGGGGTATGGGCGGCGTGGAGGAAGCGAGCTTCGGCTCCGGCGCTGCCGCTCCTGCTGGCGGCGGCATTCGTCTCCTGCGGCGCGCATCTGGTGCTCGATCTGTGCTCGACCACAGGGATCGAAATCTACTGGCCGGTGCGTTCCGCACGCGCGTCCTGGAACATCGCCGGCAGCTTTGATGCCATCCTTTTCGCGATCCTGGCCCTGTGCGCGCTGCTGCCCATTCTATTCGGGCTGGTGACGGAAGAAATTGGCGCGCCAAAGGACGCTCGGCCGGCGCGCGGGTGGCCAATGGCCGCTCTCGTGCTGGCGGTGCTCTATCTGGGCGCGCGCGCCACGCTCCACGCGCGCGCGGAAATGCTGCTGGGCGATGCGGAATACCACGGAAAAATCGCGCTGCACTGGGCAGCGTTCGCGTCCGGCTCCTCTCCATTCACGTGGCACGGAGTGGTGGAGACGGAGGCGTTTCTGGCCGAAGTGGAAGTGCCGGTGGGAAGGGGACGAGCATTTGCGCCGGAAACTGCGACGCTTGTGTACAAACCGGAGCCGTCGGCACTGCTCGATTCAGCCGCGGCGGCGCCGCTCGCGCGCGCCTATACAGCCCTGGCGCGATTTCCCCTGGTGACGCTGGAAGCGACGGCCGAGGGAAGCCGCGCTGAACTGAGAGAACTCGGTGACTCGGCGCTGCACGGACGGGGGGGCGGCTGGCGCGCCGTTATCGATCTCGACGCGCAGTCGAAGGTGACGCACGAAGAATTGCGCTACGACGCTACGCCCTCGCGTTGACGCGGTCACCTAAACTGGCTCACTGCGACGGCAGGTGATCAACTTTGAATGCGGCCCGCGTGACCAGATAGCTCAGCAGCACGAAAACCAGCGCCGCGAGAGCGAAACCCAGTTTGTGTTCGACCAGGGCGCGCTGGGCCTGCTCGCCGTACCTGACGGCCAGGAAGCCGAGGGCGAAATACCGGAAGCCGCGCCCGGTGATGAGCGCGAGTGAAAACGGACGGACGCCCACCTGGAAGACTCCCGCGCCGAGGACGAACAATTTGAAGGGCATCGGCGGCGGAAGGATGGACGGCACAGCCACGGCGAGAAAGGCGTTTTTCTGCAACCAGCCCCGGATTCGCGCCGCGCGTCCTCCGGCATGGCGATGGAAGTACACTTCCCCTCCCTTTCGGGCCAGAAAAAACAGCAGCAGACAGCCCCCGAGCGAACCGAGGGTTGCCGTGACGGCATAAAGCGGCATGCGCGCGGGATGGAGAACGGACATTTCCACGAGCAGGAAATCGTTCACCAAAGGGAGCGAAACCAGCGAGGAGTCCAGAAAAGAGGCGAGAAATATTCCGCCGGCTCCGAGCGCGGGGAGCGCCGCGCCGATCGAATGCTGAAATCTTGACCACCACTGCATGAAACTCGTTCTCCTCGCAAAACGACGAGTCTAACAGAAGAGCTCATTCCGGTGCCGCGCGTGGCCGGAACTGCGGCGGCTCTGCGAGGCGGTGAGAACCGCGGGTGGTATCATCCCTTGCCTGTCGCGGGCCATGCCCTCCACGCCAAAAATCACGCGCATTGAAACCTTCCAGGTGGACCTGCCTGTGCGCGAAGGCCGCTACACCTTTTCTGGCGGAAATTACGTCGAGGTGTTCGACTCGACGATCGTGGCCGTGCACACGGAGGCAGGCGTCACGGGTTACGGCGAGACGTGCCCGCTAGGGCCCGTATATCTGCCGGCATACGCGGAGGGCGCGCGCGCGGGCATCGCGAAAATTGCTCCGGCGCTGATCGGCGCCGATCCCACCGCGCTCACGCTGATCAACGAGCGCATGGACTCGGCGCTGCGCGGGCATCCGTATGCAAAATCCGCGCTGGACGTGGCTTGCTGGGACATCCTGGGCAAACTGGCGGGCCAGCCGATCGTCACGTTGCTCGGCGGGCGCTACGGCTACAGTTATCCGCTGTATCGCGCCATCTCGCAGCAGGACCCGCGGGAGATGACGGAAAAAGTGGCGCAGTACCGCAGCGAGGGCTACACCAAATTTCAGCTCAAAGTGGGCGGTGATCCCGCGATGGACATGGAACGCATCCGCCAGGCGCGCATGCTGCTCGATAAAGGGGAAGTGCTGGTGGCCGACGCCAATACCGGATGGTCGCAGCACCAGGCGCTGCGCGTGGCCGACGCCGTCCGCGATTTGGACGTGTACATTGAGCAGCCCTGCGCCAGCTACGAGGAGTGCCTGGTGGTCCGCCGGCATACGAATCGCCCGTTCATTCTCGACGAGATCATGGAGAGCGCGTCCGACGTCGTGCGCGGTGTAGCCGAGGGCGCCATGGACGTGATCAATCTTAAAATCTCACGCGTCGGCGGACTCACCCGTGCGCGGGTGATACGAGACCTGTGCGTGGCGTGCGGCATCGCCATGACCATCGAAGACACCTGGGGCAGCGACATAGCGACAGCCACGATTGCGCATCTGGCACACAGCACTCCGCCCGCGGCCCTGTTTTCCTCCACCGACTTCAACAGCTACACCACCGTTTCCACGGCAGAGGAGGCGCCGAAGCGCGCCATTGGCCACCTGGCCGCTCCGAAGGGCCCTGGGCTCGGCGTCCAGCCACGGGCGGAAATACTGCGCAAGCCGGTCTTCTCCATCCCATAAATCTGAAACCTCCATCGGGCGGCCACAGTAAGGTGAAGTAGAGAGGTAAAAAGCGATGGCACAGGAACGGAGCTCAGATACTGCGGCACTTGACGGGGAATTGAACTGGCTCACGGCACTCGCCTCACTCGCTGTCGGCTCGGCATTTCTCGCCCTTTGGTTCTGGCTGTTGCCCCAATGGCTCGGCTTCCGCGTGGAAATAGCCGGCGCGGCGAATTGGCGCTGGCTGGCGGCAATTCCGTCGGCTCTTGGATTTGCTGTGGCGTTGCGGTGCATCTGGGATTTCGGCTGGACCGGGAAGGGTACTCCGGTGCCCGTAATCCCGCCGAGCCGGTTGGTGGTCGTGGGCTTCTACCGTTACGTGCGCAATCCGATGTACGCGGGCTTCGCCACGGGCTGGATCGGATTGTGGATTATATTCGGCCGCGCCAATCCAGCGTTGATTGCGGCGGTAGCGGCGGTGGCTCTGGGCATCCATCTCTTCGTTCTGTTCTACGAAGAGCCGACCCTGCGCGGGAAATTCGGCGCGGACTACCAGGAGTATTGCCGCAACGTGCGCCGCTGGCTGCCGCGCCTCGACGCCTGGCATCAGCCGCGATGACCCTCGATTAAATCGTGGCCAGTTCGTGCAGGTATTCCACCATCGAGAACACGCATCCATCCATGCCCTGCACCTTCGGGTTCGCAGATTCGATTACGAAGTATTCATCCGGGGCGTGCGCTCCGCTGCCGTGGCCAATGCCGAAATGCCCGGCAGGCAGGCGGAGCGGATCGCCGGTGAAAACATAGCCCGGCCAGGAACCTGCGATGCGGGGCAGAATCACCGGCTCGATGCCCGAGCGGCGCAGGACGGCAATCTGCGCCTGGATGAACGCGGAATCGCCCGGGGTGCTTGTGGGATCGTAGCCCCCGCTCATGTTGACTTCGATATCGCCGAAGCCGCGTTTGGCGAGATGGGCGCGGAGCTTTTCGAGCGTCTCGAGCGCCTTCATGTTGGGCACGAGCCGCATGTCGATTTTGGCGACGGCCCGGCCCGGAAGTATCGTTTTGCCGCCGGGGCCGGTGTAGCCGCCCACCAATCCTTCAATGTTGACCGTGGGACGGGACTGCCAGAGCTCGAGCGATTCCTGCCAGCTCACGTTGTGCACCCAGTGCTGGACCCCCAGCGACTTCTTGGTATCGGCCTCGACCAGGCGGCGCGAGGCCGTGGCGATCATTTCTTTCTCGGCGGGTGAGAGCGGGCGCGCGTCGTCGGCAAAGCCCTCGATTACGGGGTCGTTCCCGTCGGGCGAGACCAGGCATGCCAGTGCTTCCACGAGATGCCACGCTGGGCTATCGAGCCGGGCCTTGTTGCTGGAATGGACGTCTTTGCGCGGTCCGCGGCCCCAACGCTCGCCGCTCGAGACAAGTTCCAGCTCCACCACGCCTTTCGCTCCGAGAGTGAGCACGACACTGCCATCCACGTCCTGCGTTGCGTGGGGCATGAATACGCCGGTGCATTTTGCGAGAGCCGCGGCAATATCGGGCCGATGCACGATCTGCGGGAAATGGGGGGAGGCGATTTCCTCTTCGCCCTCCGCCACAAAGACGAAATTCACGGGGACTTTGCGGCCGGCGCCGCGGATGGCGTGGAGCGCGGCGAGGAAGCAGGCTTCCGGTCCCTTTTGATTGACGGCGCCGCGGCCGATGATCACTTTTCCCATGCCGGGCTTGTCCACGAGAGCCGCGTCCCAGGGCGGCGATGACCACTCGGAAGGATCCACCTGCTTTACGTCGTACATGAAGTAGAGGCCGATGGTGCGGGGCGCGCCGGCATCGAAAGTGGCGAAAACACCGGGCTGGCCGTCAGTGGGCACCTTGGTGACGGCTGAGAACCCGGCATCGCGCAGCATCTGCATCATCAGCTCGCAGCCTTCGTTCATACCCCGATTCTCGGCGGCGATGGAGGGCTGGTGAATCCAGGTTTGCAGCCGCTTGAGAGCTTCGTCGTGCCGCTTTGCCACTTCGGCACGGATGGGGCTGAGATCGGCCGAATCCGCCCGCGCCCATCGGGGCATTGCCAGAGCGGCTGCGGAAGCCGCGGCGCCCTGCAAGAACTCGCGCCGGCCCGTGCCGCCGCCGGCGCCCTGCGCTGCAGAGCCCTGCGACGAACTTTCTCCGGTACCGTGCTTCTTATCCCGCGCCATGCTGGCCTCCTGCGTGCGCCCTCAAACGAAACGCTGTTCCCATGCGGCGCATCCGCCGTGGACTATAAGGCGTCCATTGGAAAAATCAAGCTATCGAGCGCGCCTCTCCACACCACGCGGGGCCGCGCTGCGTTGCGATTTGCCGCGACAGGGCG
>JASHRU010000373.1 GCA_030037225.1 Candidatus Acidiferrales bacterium
GTACACGCGCGCCACATAACCCCCGAATGAATGTCCCACCAGGATGTACGGCCCTGGAACCTCGGCAGCGCGGAGCAGTTTGCGTAGTTCTTCGGCCATGCGCGAAGCGATTCGCAGGCCGTCCTCGAACTGAGGTGGCTCGCTCCACCCGAAGCCCGCGCGGTCGTACGCGTACGCACCCGCGAACCGCGCCACGAGCGGCTGCACCAAGCTCCACGAGAGCGACGACGCGCCGATTCCCGCATCCAGGATCACCGTCGGCCCGGCGTCTCCCATCCCGTGCAGGTGCAGGCGCCCGCCCTCGCCGTTATGGATGTCCACCAGCCGTCCCGGCGGAGGAAACCGCCGCCGGTCTCGCGCCATTCCCAGCGCCTGATAAATCAGACCTGTTGCGAGCAACGCTCCCGCGATTGCCAACGCGCCGATAAAAAGGTAGTAGCCCATCGAGCGACAGACACATGTTACTCCGGCCCCGCGAGCTCTACCTCAGATCGTCCTTTCCCTGCGCCCGTGACTTGTGATTTGCCGGGAAATCGAAGAGTCCGTGCCAGATGTCATCTGGCCGATGGCGACATGTGCTTCACGCTTCCGCTCTCCCCACTGCGCGCCGCCGTGCCGCGGATAGCGCTCGGCTGGCGCGCCAGCTCAATAAACGCAGACGCCGCTCGCGGCAGTGTCCGGTCCCGCCGGTAAATCAATCCCAATTCGCGCCACGCATCGAGCCCTTCGACTTCGATCAGCTTCACTTCGCCCGCGCGCTCCTCCTCGCGGGCGAAGCTCGCGGAAATCAACGACACGCCCAGCCCGGCGGCCACGAAGCGTTTGATCATCCCCACGCTCGCCAGCTCCATGCTCACTGTCAGCCGGTTGCGATAGGGACGGAACATTTTGTCCAGCAGTTTGCGCGTGTGGCCCGTGCGCGGAAATATCAACGGCTGCGCGGCGATGTCGCGCACTCGTACGGTCTTCTGCCTCGCGAGAGGATTGTTCGGCGCGACCATCAGCACAATCTGGTCGCGGAAAATCACGTGCACGCGCAGCCGCGGCGCTTTCACCGGCACCGTCACGATGCCAACGTCCACGCGCCCTTCTTCCACGTGTTCCAGAATCTTCCGGCTGAAGTTGCGGAACACACTGATTCGCACCGAGGGATACATGCGGTGGTATTCGGCAAAAATGTCGGGCAGGACGTACAGGCAGGTGGCCTCGTTGGCGCCGATCAGCAGCACCCCGCGCGGATTCGCCCCACGGTCGGCCACCGCCCGAAGCGATTCCTGCCGCAGCGCGATCATGCGCCCCGCATACTCGTGGAATACTTCGCCCGCGGGGGTCAGCCGCACCGACTTCGCCGAACGGTCGAGCAGCCGTTCCCCATATTCCAGCTCGAGTTGCCGGATTTGCGCGCTCACCGCCGACTGCGAGCGGAATACCGTCTGCCCGGCGCGTGAGAAACTGCGCTGCTTCACCACCTCGAGAAACGTCGTCAGTTGATCGAAATCCATCGCTGCCGCTCCGATTATAACTGTGAACCTCGGCGAGCATTTCGGGGACTGAAGAGGCTCCCGGTGAGCTTGGCCCAAATCCCGCCGCCGGAAGGACTCATAGTTTCGATTCGCTCGATAGTATTTTCGCGGTCTCTCCTGCACTGCGCCACCCGGCGCGTCGGACCCTTTCGCCCGGCCTCTGTTTTCTCTGGACGCGCCGCGCCAATCTCCTATAATGCACTGTTGTTCTCCCGAAAAATCCGGCTGGCGCTGTCGATAGCCTGAGGAGCTGTGTATGCGAAGAAGGCGTGCAGCAGGAGTGTTTTTGATTTTGCTGGCGCTTTGCGCCGGGCCGCTTTGGGCACAGGCGCCTGCGGCAGGAGCCGCGCCGGCTACAAGCGCGAGTCCGCAGGCGAGCGCTGATGCCTCGCAGCTCCATGCGCGGCTCGCCCAGCTCGAACAGCAGGTCGCCGACGCGCACAGCGCGGGCGACAACGCCTGGATGCTGGTCTCCGCGGCGCTGGTGCTCATGATGACCGGTCCCGGCTTGGCGCTTTTCTACGGCGGCCTTGTGCGGAAGAAAAACGTGCTGGCCACCATGATGCAGAGCTTCGCGCTGATGGCCGTCGTCACGGTCGTCTGGGCCGTGGTGGGATACAGCCTTTGCTTCCACACTGGCAATCCCTTCATCGGCGGCACCGGATACAGCTTTCTGTACGGGGTCGGCGCCGCGCCCAATCCCGACTACGCCGCCACAATCCCCCAGCAGACCTTCATGGTGTACCAGTTGATGTTCGCCATCATCACTCCAGCTTTGATTACCGGCTCGATTGCGGAGCGGGCGCGTTTCAGCGCCCTCATGCTTTTCATGGTGCTCTGGTCGCTGCTCGTCTATTCGCCGATGGCGCACATGGTCTGGGGCGCAGGCGGCCTGCTCAACAATTCCGGCGGAAGATTCCCGACGCTCGATTTTGCGGGAGGCACCGTGGTGCATATCACCTCCGGTGTCTCTGCCCTCGTGGCCGCGCTGTATTTCGGCAAACGGGTGGGTTATCCGAAGCAGCCTATGCCGCCGCACAGCGTGGTGCTCAGTTTTATCGGCGCCTGCCTGTTGTGGGTCGGCTGGTTCGGATTCAACGCCGGGAGCGCGCTCGCGGCCAGCGGCCTGGCAACTTCCGCGTTCGTAGCCACCCATTTTGCCGCGGCCTCCGCCGCCATCGGATGGGCGGGCGCCGAATGGATTCGTAACGGGAAACCGAGCGTGCTGGGAGCGATTTCGGGGGCGGTTGCCGGCCTCGTCGCGATTACGCCGGCATCCGGTTTTGTCAGCCCACGGGCCGGGTTGGCGATTGGACTCATCGCCGGAGTCGGCTGCTATCTGATGGTCGCCACGGTGAAGGCCAAATTCGGCTACGATGACTCGCTGGATGCCTTCGGCGTGCACGGAGCGGGCGGCACCATCGGCGCGATTCTCACCGGTGTGTTCGCAAAGAGCGACGTGAATCCGGTGTTCCACGACGCGGCGGGAAAGGTTTTGCCCGTGGGGATGCTGGAAGGGAATGCGGGACAGGTGGTGAACCAACTCGTCGGAGTGGCCATCGCCTGGGTTTTGGCCATCGTGGGCAGCCTGGTAATTCTGAAGATTGCCGACCTGCTGCTCGGTGTGCGCGTGACGCAGGAAGAGGAAGTGGAAGGCCTCGACGTAACGCAACACGGCGAGGAGGGTTACAACCTGGAAGTTTGAGCGGCGTGGCCAATCCTGGCCGCGCTCCGTCCCGGTCGCGCCAGGTGCGGATCTCGCCGCTTCGGAGTGAGCGATGACCAAAATCGAAGCCATCATCCAAACCTCGCGGTTTGAATCCGTCAAAGACGCGCTCAAAGAAGCAGGCATCGAAGGCATGACCGTCACCGAGGTGCGCGGCCATGGCCGCCAGAAAGGCCACACCGAGGTCTACCGCGGCCGCGAGTACTCCATGGACCTGCTGCCCAAAACCAAAGTCGAATTGGTCGTGGCCGACCGCCTGGTGGAAACGGCTGTCGAGGCCATTCTGAAATCCGCGCGCACCGGGAAAATCGGCGACGGAAAGATCTTCCTGACCAAAATCGACGAGGCCATCCGCATCCGGAACGAGGAGCGCGGCGAGAACGCGCTGTGAACACCGCCCGCGGCCAGGCCAGCTTTGCGGCATCCGGCTCGCGCTCCGGCTTTTCTCCGCCGTGACGAACGCGCCCCCGCTCGATTCCCTCCGCGCCGCCTGCGACGCCGGGCGCGAGGCGCTGCGCGGGGAATTTCAGGCTCACGGCGACGCGCTCGCCACGCTGGCGGCGCGCACCGCGCTCGGCGACCGCACGCTCGCTTCGCTCACCGCCTCGCTGTTTCCTCCTCCCGCTTCCCCGCACCGCTATTGCGTGGTAGCCATCGGCGGCTATGGCCGGAGCGCGCTGTTTCCCTGCTCGGATCTGGACGTGCTGCTGTTGGCTGCGGATGCGCGCGCGGCGGAGGCTGTGAGCGGGCCGGGCGCCGCACTGGTCCGTGCGCTGTGGGACCTGGGCTGGCGCGCGGCGGTTACCTCGCGTCTGCTCGAAGAATGCGATCGCTTCGAGCAGGAGAATCCCGAGTTCACCATCTCGCTGCTGGATGCGCGCTACGTAGCCGGGGACGCCGCACTCGCCGCGGCGCTGCGGCAAAAGGTCCTTCCGGCCCTGGCTGCTCGGGAACGCACCGCGCTGGTGCGCTCGCTCGTGGAAATGACGCGCGAACGGCACGAAAAATACGGCCACACGCTGTTCCATCTGGAACCCAACCTCAAGGACGCGCCGGGCGGGTTGCGCGATTTCGACGTGGCCTGCTGGGCCACCGCCGTGCGCGAACTCTCGCAGCGTCGCGCCTGGACCGCGCCCGAATCCGGCTGGGGCGGATTGCTGGGAGAATCCGCCGGAGCGGCCTATCGCTTTGTGGCCGCCGTCCGCGTGTTTCTCCACTTCCACAACGGGCGGGACGACAACCGGCTGACCTACGACTTGCAGGAAGAAGCCGCAGCAGCGGGCATCGGGGTCGAAGGCAGCGGGCCACAGCGGGTGGACGAATGGATGCGCTCCTACTTCCGCCACGCACGCACGATCCTGCGGCTGGAAACGCGCAGCCTGGACGAGGTCTCCACGCGGCACTCGCTCTACACCGCATTTGAAGAATGGCGCGCGCGGCTCTCGAATTCTGATTTCACGGTTCACCACAACCGCGTCTTTTGCCAGCGTCCCGCGGCGCTGGCCGATCCCGCCTTCCTTCTCGGGCTTTACGAATTTGTCGCGCGGCACGCGATCGAGCCGGCTGTGGATACGGAAGCGTCGGTGGAACAGGTCCTGGCAAGCTCCGCGTACGCCGCGGGCTGGGCAGGTGACCCTGCTTCTGCGGGAGCGTCCCTGCGCGGCATTCTCACGCGGCCCGGCGCGGGCGTGGCGTTGCGGGCCATGCACCGCGTGGGTGTGCTCGACGCTGTGCTGCCGGAATTTCGCGTCGTTGATTCGCTGGTGATCCGCGACCTCTATCATCGCTACACGGTGGACGAGCACACGCTGCTGGCCATCGAGGCATTGCACTCGCTCTCCCGGCCCGGCGGATCCGTGTTTGAGCCCGACCGGCGCCTTGCCGAAATCCTCGCGGAGGTCGAGCAGCCCGACCTTCTTTACCTCTCGCTCCTGCTGCACGACGTGGGGAAGGGCATGCCCGGAACAGATCACGTAGCCGCAAGCGTGGAGGCGGCGGGCCGCGCTTCGGAGCGCCTGGGGCTCTCCGGCTACGAGCGCGACCTGGTGGTCTTTCTGATCCGCAACCACCTGGAGATGTCGCTCACACTCCAGCGGCGCGACATTTTCGATCCCGACGCCATTCGCGTTTTCTCCGAACTGGTGGGCGTTCCCGAACGGCTCAAAATGCTCTGCCTGCTCACCTATGCCGACATCCGCTCGGTAAATCCGGAGGCGCTTACGCCCTGGAAAGCGGAGATGCTGTGGCAGCTCTATGCCGCCGCGGCGAACCACCTGGCGCGGAGCGTGGACGGCGCGCGCATCGCCAGCAGCGCCGCCAGCGACCGCGAGCTGATCGAGGTCGTCCGCGGTTCCTCCGCGCTCGCAGCCCTGGCAAAGCCGCTCGCTGCCTTCCTGGACGGATTTCCGCGCCGGTATTTGAAGCTGCACGCATCGGACGAGATTGCGCTTCATTTCGAGATGGCCCACCGGCTGGAGGAGCGGCTCATCGCGGGGGAAACTCAGGTGGCGGAGGCGCAACTCCGCGAGCGCCGCGGACAGTACGAAGTGACCTTGGTGACCCGCGACCGGCCCCGTCTGTTCGCCGGACTCACCGGAGCGCTGAGCGCGTGGGGAATGAACATCCTGAAGGCGGATGCCTTCTCCAACCGCTCCGGCCTCGTGCTCGATACCTTCGTCTTTGCCGATCTGTACAACACGCTCACACTGAATCCCGAGGAGCGCGGGCGCCTGCTGGGCGACATGGAAGACGTGGCTGCCGGACGCCACGGCCCCGACGCGGCTCCGCACCAGCGTCGCGCGCCTCACGGCCCCCGCGCGCGCTCGCGCTCCAGTGTGGCCACTCAGATCCAGGTGGACAACGGGTGCTCGGCGACAAGCACGGTGCTGGAGCTGGTGGCGCGCGACCGTACCGGACTGCTCCATCGCGTCAGCGAACTCCTGGCCGACGCCGAGTGCAATATCGAGGCGGCATTGATCGACACCCAGGGGGAGAAGGCCATCGACGTTTTCTATCTGACGCGGCGCGGCAGAAAACTGGACGACGCGGAAGCCGAGACGTTGCGGGAAAACCTTCTTCACGGTCTTGAACAGCCCTGACCGGCTGCGGAGCGAGCCGCCCACCGGCTCCGGTTGCGCTGCGCGCGCTCTAGGGCTTCTTCACCTTTACTTTGGTGTCCACTCCGGCGCCGAGCGATTGCAGGGCCTGGAGTGATGCCTGGGCCTCTCCCGCATATTTTCCCGTGGGAGCGAGCGAAAGGTATTTTTGATACGCCTCCGCGGTGCCCGGCGTGACGACATAGATGATCTTCTCGCCCTCCTGCTTGGTCTGCATGGTGGAGAGCAGCGAAGCGCCCAGCAGATACCAGGCATCCGCGTTGTTGGGGTTGAGTGTGGTGGCTTTCTTCAGCGGTTCAACGGCCTCGGCCAGCCGGTTCGAGTTGTACAAGACGACTCCGATGTTCAGCCAGGCCGTCGCGCCTTTTGTCGGGTCGAGCACCGAAGATTTTTCGCACGCCTGCATGGCCTCCTGCACTTTGCCCTGCTTCGCGTAAACCAGCGAGAGAGTGTTGTAATAGTCGGGCGTGGGCTTCAGCTCGATGGCTTTCTGATAATCGATGACAGCCTCGTCATAGTTGCCCAGCATCTCGTTCGAGTACCCCAGCTTGTAGTAAATCAGATGCAGGTTCGGATCCTTCTCCGGCGCCGCCTGCTGGGCCTGCTGGAAACTGCTCAATGCCTGCTGGTACAGGCTCGTAACGTTAGGCTGGAGCGCGGAACGCTGGTCGGGGGGCGCCTTCAGCATATCCTGGCGCGCCTTGTCGGCGATTTCCACTTTCGCCTGGCCGTCCATGAACGCGGCCTTCATATTGTTGAATTTCTTCGCGTCCTCTTCCTGTTTTTTCTGGGCCGCCTCCTGCTCCGCGGTGAGAGGAGCAACCCGCTTCCTCAGGTCGATGTCGTACTTGTTGTTGGGGTCGGAGTTGATCGTCAGGCGGTCGGTCACGACGGGTTCCGTTTGGCCCTTGACCTTCAGAGTGAGCTCATAATTTCCGGGACGCATACCCACCTGGCGGTAGCTCCCATTCTTGTCCGTCTTTACGGTGTAGGCTGTGCCAAAATCTTCGCTCTTAAGCGTGATTTCGGCTTCGGCGATCGGCTTTCCCTGCAGATCGGTGATCGTACCGGAAACCCCGGCCGAGGCCTGCCCCGCGGCCGGAGGCGCGACGGCTCCCAGGCTCATCATCAGCAAGATGCCGGCAAAAAATCCCAGTTTGCGCTGCATGACTTCTTCCTCCCTGAACTCCGATTACCTCGCGACCCGCGCCCGGTAGGGAATCGGGTCGGTGACTCCAGTCTCTTCAAACGCGCGCAGCCGCAACAGGCAGCTATCGCAGGCGCCACAGGCCTCCCGCTCGTCCTGATAGCAGGACCAAGTGAGATGTAGCGGAGCGCCCAGTTCGATGCCCCGGCGGATAATATCGCTTTTCCGCATTTGAATCACCGGGGTGACGATTTCGATTCGTGTTTCGGGCCGCGTGCCGGCGCGGACCAGCTCCTGGAACGCGCGGTAGTATTCGGGCCGGCAATCGGGATAGCCGGAACTGTCTTCAGCCACGGCGCCGATCCAGACGGATGCGGCGCCGATGGCTTCGGCCCAGCTCACGGCAACGGAAAGAAAATGGGCGTTGCGGAACGGGACGTAGGTGACCGGGATGCCTTCACCGGCGGGCGGAGGCTCTTCCCGTTCGGGCACAGCGAGTGCCGGATCGGTGAGCGCGGAGCCGCCGATGTCGCGAAAATGGTCGAGACGCGCCACCAGGCGGTCGCTTACGCCATAGAAATCGGCGATGGCGTCAAACGCCTGGCGCTCGCGGCGCTCCGTGCGCTGGCCATAGCTGGCATGCAGCAAGGCGAGTGCGCCGGTTTGCGCGGCGATGGCCGCGGTGACACAGGAATCCATCCCGCCAGAAAGAAGAACCACGGATTTTGAATTGCCGGACATTGCCGATTCAAACTCCCCGTTCTGCTCCTGGCCAGATGAATTTATGAAGCTGCAGGCCGAGACGCACGGGTAATCCCTCCTCGAGAATCCATTGGGCCAGCGCGCGCGACTCGAGGCCGGGCCAGGCGCCCGCCGGGTCGGCGTGCACGGGCGAGAAAATCACCTGCCGGACGCGCTGGGCGAGCCTGTGCTCGCGCGTAAAATCGCGGGCAAATTCGAAATCGCGGCGGCTGGCGAGGACGAATTTGATCTCGTCCTTTCCGTCCACTGCTTCCAGATTTCGTTTGTCAAACTTTCCAAACTCCCCCGAGTCGGGACATTTCACGTCCACAATTTTGATCACCTCGCGCGGCAATCCCGATGCTTCGGGACCAACGAATCTCTCTCCGCTGGTCTCGATCATGACGGTGTAGCCTTCAGCGAGAAGTTTGGCGGAAAGAGGCACAGCTTCGGGCTGGAGGAGCGGCTCGCCGCCGGTAATTTCTACGAGGTCGATCGCGCGGCCAGAATCTGGCGGGCAGGCATTTCCATTGGGCGCGGCGGCGAGAGAGTGAACTTCGCGTAGCACCTCTTCCAGCGTCTTTTTCTCGCCGCCGTGGAAAGCGTAGGCCGTGTCGCACCAGACGCAGCGCAGGTTGCATCCGGTGAGGCGAACGAAGACACAGGGCAACCCGGCGCGAGTGCCTTCTCCCTGAATCGAGCGAAAGATTTCGGTGACGAGCATGGAGGGGTTCAGGCCTTTACAGCAGGAGAATCTGACCCTGTTTTCTTGCTTTCTGTGATTCCTCGCTTGATCCTCATCGCGCGCACGCGGTAGATGCCCAGGGCGAGGGCGAAGATGCCGATGCCAATCCAGACGCGCGCGGGGGGATAAATTCCAAGCGAGACATACATCGCCGCGACGAAAACAGCCGGAATCAGAATAATGATGAACGAGCGATTCATGCTTCGTTCCCAGGGTTCTGCCTGGAAGGCAGGTAGCTGGCCCTGCTGGTATCGGTCTCCCAAATGTCCACACGGGTGATCGAGGCACCATTCGGACTTCGAGAGATCTGTTTCGATAGCTCCTCGTAGAAGTATTTGGCGATGTTTTCGGCCGACGGATTGACGACGTCGAAGGGCGGTTGGTCGTTGAGGAATTTGTGATCGACGCCTTCCATGACAGTGTGAATCACCTGCTTCAGTTGGACGAAGTCGTAGAGCAGGCCGGTGGAGTCGAGTTCGGGGCCCTGGAGGGTGATGCGCAGGCGGTAGTTGTGGCCGTGCGGGTTCTCACACTTCCCGTGGTAGCCGCGCAGGGCGTGTCCCGCCGCGAAGGTTTCTTCTACGAAGATTTCATACATCGATGGTGCGCCTTGAAAGCAGAAGTCTTGCCGCTTTTCCCCCGGCCCTCTTAAACGTCGAGTCTATCATGCTGGCCCGTGGCCGGTGGCTGGCCGCGCGCCATCCGATGCGAAGGGTGGCGAGTGGCCCGTCCGCGAGGGGGCCCCACCCCCCCTGGAGGGATGCAACTGTGCAATCTAAAGGGGTTAGCGATTCGGTGGCGAGCCCAGCGCCCCGCAATGCGAGGCTCTGTCGCAATCGAGACGGAGCAGAGCTCCATCCCATACGGGAGGGAGCGAAGCGGCGTGGGTGGTGACTGAACCCGAAGGGGGCACCCCCCAGTGTTTTTGGAAGTGTTGCTTCTAAAGGGGTTGCACGTAACGAAAGGAAACAAAACTTGGAAGAGTTGCCGATAAAGGACTTAGGGAACGCGGTCGCGCAAGAGTTGCTTCTAAAGGAGTTAGCGGAAGCTCTGGTCGGAAGCGCTCGGGATGGTATGGCGCGGGGCATCGATATTTACTCGTAATAATTATAACACAGGTGATTATTCAAAATCAATAGGAAATATTTACACGGTGCTGGGAGTGTGCAGCCGGGGCGAAGATGAGTAGTGGAGCACGAGAATAAGGAAAGAGTTCAGTTCGCGGAAGGTGCCGCAGTCTATGAAACCACAGGACGCGGCAGCCACGCGCCGCGGTGGGGCGTGACACTCGCCAAGCACGGCCCCGAGAGGCGCATCACCAGGTTAGCAACGCGTAGCCCGGGCCTCCGCTGTATGCGGCAATTTGACTGCACGTCGGACTCGGAGGCGGGGTGTTGTTGGTGACCCCGCCGCCACCAGCAGAGGCGACACCCGGAATACTTAGGT
>JASHRU010000374.1 GCA_030037225.1 Candidatus Acidiferrales bacterium
GTGCTCGCCGTCGTGGACGTCCCGCTCGTCGTTGCTGTCGTCGCGCTCGCCTCCGTCGTCGCCAGCGCGAAGGCCGAAGCCGGCTTCCCTCCCAGCGTGTCCGCATCCGAAGCCTTCAGCGCATACGGCACGCTCACCAGCAGGATGCGCGCCTGCTCCACCTCGCCTGGCAATTCCACCCGCACTCCCAGCCACCGCGGATCGCCCGAGGCAAACAGGTCCAAGGGCACCCCTTCGCTCTGCGTGCTGCCCAGCAGCACGGAGTAGCGGCCCTCGGCATCCAGTTCCACGTTCTGGGTCTCCATCCAGAGTGTGGCTCCGCCTTCCTGCTCCTGATAGATGGAGAAGGTGAGGCCGACGGTGCCGGTGCGCGGCTGGCCGCCCGCATCTTTCACCACTCCCGAGAATTTAACGAGGCGCGGCACGGGCAGGACAGGGACCACCTGCGGCGCCGCAGCCAGCGGCTGGCCTCCGGCCTGCGGCTCGGCCTTGGCAGGCGCCTGCGGAGCTGCAACAGCCGGCGCAAGAAGAAACACGACCCAGGCAGCCGCCGCGGCGAGTCGCAGCGCGGCAGAGAAGCGCAAAGGGGACGAAAACGCGGCTGACTTTTTCATGGCTTCCTCCGATGCAAGCTAGTCTTCCCTGTCGATAACGCGGGTCGAGAGGCGGCCCTCTTACTGGGAAGAGAGGGCCGACAAATCGAAAGGCCCCCGCCGGCCTCGATGAAATGGACCAGACCGGTTTCCATCCAGTCGAAGACGGTGCGCGGGCTGACGCCACCGATGTGCGCGGCCTGCTCCAGAGTGACCATGTCGACGTGGCGGCCGCAGGCCGGGCACCACAGGGCGCTGGGGGAAAGTCCGGCGCCGGCGCGGATGACAATGCTCTCTTCGGTCTCGATGGTCACTTCCGTGGTCCGTGTGATTCGCTTCCTTTTCAATGGTCCCACTGTCGGAACGGTCCGCCCGGCTGGCGCCCACCCGGGGCTTGAACCCGGGCGGCATTCCTTCTAGAATCCACGCATTCCCCCCGGGCAGGACCCCGGGATGCGCCCCGTCGAGCTCTCTTAAATTTTGCGAACCGGGAAGTACTTAGGATGTTCTGAATTTTTTCTGAAGAACGGCTGAAAGCGGCCATGTTTTCGCCAGACAAGGCCATCTACGAGTTCGGGCCCTACCGCCTGGAACCCTCTGAACGCCTGCTTCTATGCATCGATCGCCCAATCAGCGTGCCGCCCAAAGCGTTTGAAACATTGCTGCTGCTGGTGCGGAGGAGCGGCCACGTCGTGACCAAGGATGAGCTGATGCGGGAGCTGTGGCCGGATACGTACGTGGAAGAGAACAATCTCACGCAGCAGATTTCGCAACTGCGCCGGGCGCTAGGCGTCGCCGGAGACGGAGGCAACTACATTGAGACGGTGCCCCGGCTGGGCTACCGGTTTGCGGCACCGGTGCGAGAAGGCACGGCCTTTCCGAAGCATGAAATCCGCGTGCAGAGGCGGACGCGGACGCGCATCGTGGTTGAGGAACAGCACGAGGAGGCCAGCGAAGAAACGGACTCGGATCCAACCGGACAGTATGGGGAATTGAAAGAACAGAGCCAGGGGCTGATTTCCCGGCGCGGGGCCGCGGCGCGGGCGCTGCGATTTGCCCTGGCCGTTGTCGCCGCCGGGGGGCTTGCCGGTCTGCTGGTCTATAGACCATTGGGGCGACGCGAAGCGGCCGCGCGCAGTGAAACATTGAAAATGGTGAAATTGACGACGGACGGGAGAGCGCAGAGCGCCGCGATATCTACCGACGGCCGATACGTGGCCTACGTCTCCGGCGATCCCGGGAACCAGAGCCTGTGGGTGCGGCAAGTGGCGACGCACAGCGATCTCCAGGTGGTGGCGGCGCATGCGGCCACCTTCGCGGGAGTAAGCTTTTCGCACGACAACAATTTCCTTTTCTACAGCGAGTACCCGAGTGGCGCGGTCCTGGCGAGGGCGTTTCGTGTGCCGACGGTGGGTGGCGAGCCCAGCGAGATCGCTCGAAACATGGTGACCATGCTGACGGTTTCTCCCGACGACCGGCGGATTGCATTTGTGCGCGCAACGCATGGGCATGAACTCGTGCTCGCCAGTTCGCAAGGCGGTGAAGAAAAGATGCTCTGGCGGGCCTCAGAGCAATCCGCTCTGGCCAATCCGGCGTGGTCTCCGGACGGCAAGAGGATTGCGGCAGCCGTGTGGAGCCGGAGCGGGGAAACGAAGACCCTGGGGGTGTGGGTTTTTGATGTGGCCACCAGCCGGGAAGAACCGCTGGGACGACAGAACTGGACAGACGTGGCGAGCCTGGCCTGGCTGGCGGATGGCAAAAGGCTGGCAATGACCGCGAGCGATCTTTCTTCCGGTCCGGCCGGGCAAATCTGGGAGCTTTCCTATCCGGGAGGTGAATTGCGACGGATCACCAATGACCTGACCGACTATGGCGATGTGAGCGCAACTGCCGACTCGAATATGCTCGCTACCGTGGCCACAGAGGTGCCCTCGAACGTGTGGGTCGCGCCCGCGGCCCACCCGGAGAGCGGGGAGCAGATCACTTCGGGGTCCGTGGGCTTCGGGGGGTGGAGCGGCCTGGCATGGACTCCCGACCAACGGATCGTCTATTACTCGGTGGCGGGCGGGAACCAAGAACTGTGGATGATGGATGCAGATGGCAATCATTCGCGACGGATTACGGCAAGCGCGGGATGGAAACTGGAACCCACCACGTGTGCGAATGGGGGCACGGTTCTGTATACGGTGCTTTCCGGGGCGTCCTCAACCATCTGGAGCGTAAATGAGGACGGGAGCAACGCGAAACAGCAAACCTTTTCGGGCAATGATCAGGGGCCTGCCTGTTCAGCGGACGGCAAGTGGGTGGTCTTCAGCGGAGGAGACGGGAGGCTTCGGAGGGTCGCCATTGACGGGGGCACGCCTGTGGAACTGAGCAGCTTCCGGGCGATGCTCCCCGCCGTGTCGCCGGATGGGAAGTGGATCGCATGCATTTATTTCCCTGAGACAAACAAGCAGGCTATTGCGATCCTTCCCTTCGAGGGCGGCCAGCCGGCAAAGACAATACCTTTCGAACGCGGGACCCTGCCGGTTGAATCCGCGAACAACTTGCAGTGGACCCCGGATGGAGAGGCCCTGGCGTATGTGGAGATCCGGAAAGGCGTGTCGAATATTTGGGTGCAGCCAGTAAACGGGAGCGCGCCAAAACCGCTGACGAATTTTCCGAACGGCCAGATTTTCAGCTTTGCATGGTCGCGCGACGGGCAGCAACTCGCACTCACGCGCGGGACGATATCGAGTGACGTGATCCTTATCAGTGGCTTCAACCGCTAGCGCTCCGAACAACGCCAGGGAAACTCAAGCAGACAGGCTGTCAAGACAGAACGGGCGACACGTGCAGCCCGCTAACTCAGCGCTTGCGTTTCGGCTTTTTCTTGGGGGCCGGCTTGGACGGCTTTTTCTTTGGAGCAGCCTTCGAAGGTGCGTGCTTGGGGTGCGGAACCGGTTTTGCGGCCGGTGCGGGCCTGGCTGCGGGCTGGCCCTTTGCAGCCGCGGGGCCTTTTCCGGGAACAGCGGACTTGGCCGCCTCCTTCGATTTTTTCTCGGGCTTGGCTTTCTTTTTGGGTTCGGGCTTGATACCGGCGAGATTGCGGAGGATGCGATCGTAGTGTTCGGGCCCGCGGACGCGCCCGTGGAGCTGGAGAGTGAAGAACTGCTCCAGGACGGCGTCGAATTTGGGGCCGCGCGGAACGCCGAGGGCCTCGAGCTGAACGGCGGGAAGCGAGGCGCGCATGGGTTTCCATTTGGAGATGTAGGCGTTGACGCGGGCGAGCACTTTGGATTGGCGGGTGTATGTGAGCAGAAAGGCGATGGTTTCGGGGGGCATTTTTTCGAGGGTATCGTAGGCAGCGCGCGCGTCCTTCATCTTTGCGGCGCCGAGAATCTTCACGGCAGCGTCGGCCTGCTCCTCGAGCGAGGCCACGAGCTGGACTTCCGCGGCGCGGAGGCCGATCTGCTTGAGGGCGTTGGAGCGTTCAACGCGGCTGAAACGGCCGAACACGTAATAGAGCGTAGCAGCGGCCAGGCGTGCGCGACGGTTAATGGAAGCCAGCGCTTCGCGAGCTTTGACGAGGGCATCGAGGCCCTTGTAGTCGGGCTTGCGGGAGCTGAATTTGGAATGAATCACAGGAAGGAGGTTGTGTTCCTGCCAGGACTTGAGCACGGCAGCGGCGTTATCCTCGCGGCCCACCTGGCGGACCTCGTCCGTGACGTCGGAGGCAGGGATGTTGAGCGGCAGTTTGCGCTCGATGGCGAGATCGAACCAGCCGGAAGTGCGCTCCTCAAGATTGAAACCCATGCGCGCGGCGAAGCGCAGGGCGCGCAGCAGCCGTCCGGGCCGATTGGTGAAGCCGTGCATAGAGAGGATGCGGATTTCGCGGCGCTCGATATCGGCGAGGCCGTTGGTGGGATCGAGCAGAAGGCCGCGGGAAGCGGGATTGAGGGAAAGGGCGATGGCGTTGATGGAGAAATCCCGGCGCCGGAGATCGTCGAGAATGGTGCCGAAGCGATACTGCACTTTGGCGCCGGGAGCCTCGTAGTAATCGTCGCGCGCGGCAGAAAGAGAGCCGTCCACGTCACCGTGAAAGAGGATTTCGACGACGCGGCGGTCCTCGTCCACGTCGAGGAGGCGGGCGCCTCCCTTTTCGAGTTCGCGGGCGATGCGCAGCGGATTGCCCTCCATGACGAAATCGAGGTCGTGGATGGCCATGCCGGAGATGAGGTCGCGAACGGCGCCTCCGGCGATGTAGACGTTGGCGCCCTGGGCCTGAGCGAGCTCGACGACGCGCATGACCACGGCGCGCTGCTCGGCAGAGAGCCGGCTTTCGAGAAGGAACATGTAGTCAGGCATGGCTTCTCCTCACTGATTCCGTCGCGTGCGGCGCGAAGCTGGTTCGCGGGGCGCGATCCTTTCCATTCCTCGCAGGCTGATCCCCCACTGCCAGAAACTGTTGCGCTGCCACTACCCGGCGCGCGGATGATGCGCGCGGTAAATCTGCCGCAGGCGTTCCTGGGTGACATGTGTATAGATCTGCGTGGTGGAAATATCCACGTGACCCAGCATGGCCTGAACGGAACGAAGATCGGCGCCGCGCTCGAGCAGATGCGTGGCGAAACTGTGCCGGAGCTTGTGGGGACTGAGCTTGGGAGGCAGTCCGGCGCGGCGGCCGTAGGATTTCAAGACTTTCCAGAAACCAACACGGGTCATCTTGGACCCGTGATGATTTACGAATACGAAGGGCGAGGAGCGGCCGCGGAGCAGGCGCGCGCGCGGCTCGGCAAGATAATGCTGCAACGAATTGACCGCGGCACGCCCGAGAGGGACGAGCCGCTCCTTGTTTCCCTTCCCCACGCAGCGGACACAGCCCAAGGCAAGATCCAGTTCGGCGAGACGCAGGCCGACGAGCTCAGAGACGCGAAGGCCGGTGGAGTAAAGGACTTCCAGCATGGCAGCGTCACGAGCGCCGAGAGGAGTGCGGGCGTCGGGCATGGCTAGAAGTTTTTCCACCTGGGGGATGGAAAGAAAGACCGGAAGGCTCTTCCAAACGCGTGGGGACTCGAGATTGATGGTGGGCTCGTCGCGAAGAAGCCCATCGGCGACGGTGAAGCGGAAGAAGACGCGCAGCGTGGCGAGGTGGCGCGCGACGGAGCGGCTGCTGAGCTTGCGGTGGTAGAGGCCGGAAAGGAAATCGAGGATGGCGTCGCGGCTGGCGGACTGCAAGGAAAGCTTCCGCTGGGCACAGAAGGCGGCGAATTTGCGCAGATCCAGAGAGTAGGCAGTGAGGGTGTTGGCGGCCAGTCCGCGTTCGACCTGAAGATGGCGAAGAAACCGGCTGATGGCGGGCTCCAGTCGTCCCGCGGGAAAGCCGGGCGGGGCGGAAGCGTTGCGGGATGCGCGCGGGGAGGGCATGACTCATCCACCCGTCAACGGGCGCGGGCTGGCGCGCCGGGCTATGCCCCAAACTTCCTCGACTTCGGGACAATGGATCAGCCAGGTGATGCCGATGTAGGCCGCGGTAGCGACGGCGAGAATGACGGAGAAAATCACCAGGCGCGGCAGAAAACGAGCCTGCTGCTCGAAATGCGAGAAGTGAACCATGCCCCAGCAGAGAACGCCCATGACGGCGGAGGCGACAGAAATCTTGAACATGGAATGGAGAATGGCAAAGGTGCCGAGGCGTCCGAACCGCTGGCGGAAGACCACGAAGAGCATGAAAAAGTTGAAATACGCGGCGAGGCTGGTGGCCAGAGCGGGGCCGCCGTTCTGGAAGGTTTGGAAGAAAGACTTAAGAAAGAGAGCGTTGAGCGCGAAATTGACCACCAGGGAGTAAGCGGCGACGACAACCGGAGTACGCGTATCCTGCGTGGAGTAGAAACCGGGAACAATCAGTTTGACGGCGGCGAAGGCTGGAAGGCCCATGGCGTAGTAGAACAGGGCGCGCGCCGTAAGCGTGGTGGAGGCGGCCTGGAACTGCCCGTGTTCGAACAGCACGCGAATGATGGGAACGCGAAGGACAATCAAGCCCAGGGCAGCGGGGACGGTAATGTAGGAAACGATGCGTAGAGAAAAGGCGAAGGTCTTCTTCATGTTCTCGAAATCGTGGGCCGCGGCCTGATGGGACATCATCGGAAGTATGGCAGTGGCTACAGCGATGGCATACCCGCCAAGCACCAGTTCCATAACGCGATCGGCAACGTAGAGAGCGGTGATGCTGCCGTTGGGCATCTTGGCGGCGGTGGCAAACACGGTGTCCACGAAAAAGTTGATCTGGTAGATGCCGATGCCGAAAAACCCGGGGACCATTAAGCGGCCCACGGCGCGAATCCCGGGATGGCGAACGGAAAAGCCGAGGTTGAAGTGCATGCCGTGACGCACGAGCTCGGGAATTTGGGACAGGAGCTGGAGAGTGCCGCCGACGAGAACGCCGAATCCGAGCGAACGGGCGGGATCGCCAATGCGCTGCCAGACCATACTGGTGGAAAAGGCGATGATGGAGAGATTGAGGAGGATGGGGGTGGAGGCGGGCAGGCCGAAGACCTGGAAGCAATTGAGTATGGCCATGGCGAGCGCAGACAGGCCGATGAAGAAAATGTAGGGAAACATGATGCGGTTGAGGGAGACGGCTTGGTCCCACTTCTGGGGCGCGTGGCCGAACAGTGTAAAGAACTGGATGACCTGCGGAGAAAAGAGCATTCCGGCCACGGCGACGAGAGACAGAAGAAGAGCGAGCGTCCAGAAGAGACGATTGGCGAAATCCCACACTTCGTCGCGCTTTTTGTCGGCCAAATAGCTGGTGAAAACCGGGATGAAGGACGCGGTCATGGAGCCTTCGCCCACCAGACGGCGAAGAAGATTGGGGATGCGATAAGCGAGAATGAAAGAATCGGCGGCGAGGGAGGTGCCGAGTAGCACGGTGACGCGCTGGTCGCGGAAATAACCGAGAAAACGGCTTACAACAGTGATGGCTGTGATTAGGGAGGCAGATTTGAGGATCTGCTTTTTATCGGTCAAAACGACCCCGCTAGATAACTAGTAGTATTTTCAACACGTTATGGCCAAAAGTCTTGCCATTTTAACAGGCATTCGCTAGCTTTGCAATGGAGGAAGCGAACTGGCCCGTGCCGCGGCGAAAAGAATCCTCGAGCAGCCACAAGAAGGTGTTTGTGGAAACATTTGAGGGCCGGACTGTGCCCGGATATGTGACTCCGGCACATCTGGGGCGCGCAGAGGGACTGGAGCTGCTGAATGTGAATGGTGAAGTAGAACTCATAGAGCTGGAGCGCGTCCGCACCGTGTATTTTGTGAACGATTTTCAGGATAAATTCCTGCCGGAGCGGAAAAGCTTCTTGAGCCGGCCGAAATTGGATGGACTCTGGGTGCGGGTGAAGTATCGGGATGAAGAAATACTGGAAGGAGTCGTAGCGAACGATCTGGTGGCACTGCTGGATCGTGGCGTGAATCTGGTGCCTCCCGACCCGGGAACAAACTGTACGCGGGTCTTCATTCCACGTCCGGCGATCGCGGAGATGACCGTGCTGGGAGTGGTGGGGATCGCGCGACGGACACCGGCGCGGCCCGCCGCGGGGCAGCCAACGCTGTTCAACGAATAGTTCCCGAGACAA
>JASHRU010000375.1 GCA_030037225.1 Candidatus Acidiferrales bacterium
GCCGTAGCTGCGTCGTTCATGAAGCGCGCGGTATCCGGACTCAGATGATGCGCTTCGTTCTTGTTCAAAGAATAGGCGGGCCAATCGCCTTCCCTCTTGCTCTGATTAGCCGCCAGCCAAACAATCGCGCGCTTGAGTTGTGCATTCTCGGGCGATATCCCCGCTTGCCGCAGTGCGAAAGTGGCCAGCCCGGTGGCATACCCGTCGCTCTTGCCTTCCTGTGGAGTTCCATCTTCTCTTTTCCAGGCACCAGCCAGCGACGAAAGGCTCCATCCTCCATCGGCTTGCTGCTTTCCCAGTACTTCGTTGAGGATCGCGTGTTGCTGATCCGGCTCGAGAATTCCCGGCAGTCTTGCCGAGGCCCACAGGAGAACAACGCGATTGAAGGCGGGCTGCGCTGCGCTCTCGCGGTTCAAGTAGGTGCGCAAGGAGTTGAGGTTATTTTGAATTTCGGGCTCGGCGCGATAATTCCCGGGGGCTGTCCCTGCCGCGATGGCGGCAAGACAGGCGCCATAAAAGTCGGAATCGTCCGCTTCCCACGGCTCATTCGCGAACCGCAGCCACAGCCAGGCACCCTCTCGGCTTCCCCCGGTTTGCTGCTCCGCCCACATGTTATCCAGCGCGGCGCGCGCGTCCTTGCTGAGCTCGCGTTTCCCCGCCTCATTGCTGACCAGGATGAGCGCGTTCAGAACAGATTCCGTACCGCGAGACTCAGCCGTCTTGTACGCGCCACGCTCCGCGTCGCTATAAAACGGTGCGATTTCTCTCCAGAGTCTTACCCGCTTCGCGACATTGCCGAGGAGCCGCCGTTCGTTCTCGGACGGAGCCTCTTCTCCAAGCGCCTTTCGAAGCGCAGGCCGCGAGAGCGCATAAGGAACTGCTGTGTGACACGACACGCAGAAGGTTTCGTGATCCCGAGCGGCCTTTGGCCACTCCATCCACCAGCTTTGCCTTTGGTCGAGGTAGGCAGCTGCCGCCTTCTGGTCCCACAGGCTCATGACTTTCCATTCGGGCTGATCGGTGGAAGTCCGGAAAGCGCTCGAGTATCTGAGGCCGGCGGCTTCGGTTCCTGTGTGCCAATACACCGCAGCGAGGCCTGCTGCGAATAACGCCGCTAGAGGGCCGATTCGCCGCATGATCGCAATCACAGGAACCCTGCCCATTCTCACGCGCATCACCTTGTCGGGCATTCTGGCGCTCTTGATGGCTTGTCGTTCTTCCGGTCGCAAGTGACTGGATTTGCCCAGCGTCGAGCGGCGAATGTGCTGTGCATAAGAGTTGTTTCCGAAACGGCCGAGCCCGGGATTACCTGAGAGTCGCACGTAGTGCGTCCAAAGTATAGCTGGTCCGCACACTCCGTGTAAGCGCTTGAGGGGCCGGTTCCGTGGGAGGGTGAGCGCGATGCCCGGCAAAAGGCTCTTGAGAATAAAATGGCTGCTTCCAAGAGATGATTATGGTTCATCTCCAGCCGGCTTCCCGGGCGCTGTCTCGTTCGGATAATTGAAGAAGAGCTGGTTGCCGTCGGGATCATCGACCACTAGCAGCCGGTAGCCCCACCAACCCTCCTTCACCGGAGCGCCCTTGGCTTCGAGTTCCGCGCGCAGCGCGTCCAACGCAGCGACGGCGGCCTCGCGCGTCTGAGGCTCGACATTCAAGGAGATGAACATCAGCCCCTTGCCTGCCTTCTGCGGCCAGTTGTCGGCCAGGATCAGCGCGCAGCCCTGCCGCTCGACTTGTGCCGCGAACGCTTTGCCGTCCTGCGCGTAGCGCCAGGGGCTCGCGAAGCCGAGCCGGTCAACGTAAAAGCGGAGCGAGGCGTCAACGTCCTTCACATGCAGGACGGGGCGCGCGAACCAGTCTGTCATAGGCGGTTTATCCTCGAACGAGGACGGCTTCTTCGTGCGTCTTGAATCCTACGCGAGCCTTGGACGCAGTCAATAAGCCGCGGGAGGGAGATTCTGATTGAGTTTTACGAGATGTTCCGAGCGGCCCGCTGCCTCATCGAAGCATCCTCCTGGCAGGAGCCAGTGACCCTTTGCCCGATGGAGTGAAGGCCTAAAAGGTCAGCCGGTTTACGATGACCTTGCCGTCGTGGACCACGAGCACCAGATCCTGGAGCGCGACGATGTCCGCGATCGGGTCGCGATCCACGGCGATAAAATCCGCACTCATTCCGGGCCGGATTGTGCCGGCGCGCTTCTCGACGCCGAGGCATTCGGCGGAAACGGACGTTGCGGCTTTGATCGCATCCATCGGGGGCATTCCCGCGCGGACGAGTTCGGCGACTTCGTCGGCCATATTGTAGCCGCGGCCGGTGGCTTCATAGGAGTTGTCGGTCCCGGCCACGATTTTGACGCCCATCTTCCAGGCGCGTCCCGCTGTATCGCGAGCGCGCGGCTGCATGGCGCGCGTGCGCTGTTCGAGAATGGGATTGCCGACTTCGGACCCGTCGGTCCAGGTGCTGATCGTGGGATCGAGATAGGTTCCGAGGCTCTTCATCAAGCGGAGCGTCTCGTCGCTCAGATAGGTTCCGTGTTCGATCGAACGCACGCCGGCCAGCACCGCGCCGCGGGCGCCATCGTCGCTATGCGCGTGCGCGGCCACGGGAAGGCCGAATTTGCGGGCCTCGTCCACAATTGCCGCCATCTCTTCGTCCGTGAAGGTGCGCTTGCGCGGATCCGTGTCTGGAGTTCCCGCCCGCTCCGTGGCCAGAATTTTGATGAGATCCACATGATGCCCGGCGTAGGCACGGACGACGGCGCGCAGATTGTCGGTTCCGTGCAGCCCGGATGCGAATTTCATCAGGCTGGGAAAATCCAGAAGGAATCCGGAAAACGCCTGGGCCACGTCAGGACGGATCTGGTAACCCGCGGCGACCACGGCGGGAATATCCGTCATGCCGGCGTTGTGAAGCTCGCGCATGCCCACGTCCACAAAATAATTCACGCCCATGTCGCGGACGGTGGTGGTGCCGTACTGGAGGGCGCGACGGGCCGAAGCCAGTGAGCTGATGTGGGCATGCGCGTCCACATATCCAGGCAGGAGCCAGCGGCCCTTCAGGTCCTGCACCACGGCGTCCGCGGGCGGGGGGGCCGGCTTCGTTGTCACACTTTCAATGCGGCCGCCGCGCACCACGATGGTGGCGTCGTGCGCCACTTCGGAAGAAGTTCCGTCAATCAAATTGGCGTGCGTGAGAACAAGGACGGATTCGTTGCTCTGGGCCCCGCCCGGTGGGCTCAGCAAAAGCGCGAAGGCCGCGAGGAAAAGCAGCCGTGAAAGGAATCGCAGCATGGGACGGTCGCGAATGCTAGCTGAGACCGCCGTGGGAAACAAGGCCCAGGCCAATCTCGCTCCGACTACACGTTTGGATCGCTCACGGCACGACGGGCAGCACCAGCGCCGAGGGATGGGCCCTATCGTGATAGATCACGTTCGTGGCCTTTACCATGTGAGTGCCGCGCGCCTGCTCCTCGCCAGTGTTCAGGTTGCGGTCGAATCGGGGGAAATTGCTGCTCGATACTTCGAGGCGCAGTTTGTGACCGGCAAGAAACACGTTGCTCGTGGCCCACAAATCCACGGTGATGTGATAGGGCTCTCCGGGATTGGCCAGTTCGGGCTTTTCCTGTGATTTGCGATAGCGGAGGCGCAGGATACCTTCGGTGAGATTCTGCGCGAATCCATTCGGCCACACGTCCACCAATTTTCCGGTGAAGTCCGTGTCCACGGCTGACGTGCTCACATACAAATCGAGCGAGACGGGGCCGGTGACTTCCGTGTCTTTTGCGAAAGCCGGCGTGGTGTACACCAGCACGTCGGCGCGCGCCTCGGCCGGGCGCTGATCCTGCGGGCCGATGCCGGTCGGGAGCGCTTCGCAGCAGAGCGGGCCGCCGATCGTCGGCGTGGCATCGGCTGGATCGTAGATATACTGGTCGGACTTTTCGTCGGAGGGCTGCGCGGTGCTGAGCGAGCCGTTGCCGCCAAGTCCGTTGGCCGCGCCGGCGGAATGCAGGTAATACCGCGCGCTCTGTGCGCGGGCCAGAGGCCAATCGTCCTCCTCGCGCCATTCGTTCTTGCCCATGACGAAGATTTTCACCGGCTTTTCCTTGTCGACCCCGTTCGCTTCCCCTTTTAGCAGCCAGTCGTACCAGCGCAACATCGCCTCTTCGAGATCGACCGGAGCTTTTTCTCCAAAATCCAGTGCGCCGATTGTCTTGTCGGGCCACCATCCCGCGTGCCCGCCGATAAAGACGAGCAGCCGCTGGCCGCGGCGCGCAGCGTCCGTCCCCGCTTTCGATTTGAGCGCCGAGTAGTTTTTCAGCGTGCCACCCAGGAAAATGTCGTACCAGGCTCCTACGTTGAAGACGGGTACTTCGATCTGCGCGTAATGGTCCTCAATGGAAATCGCCTTCCAGTAGTCGTCGTAGTCCGGATGCGCGAGCCAGTCGCGGAAATACGGCGCCAGGCCCTCTGCGCTGGCCGCCGGAAGCACGGGATAGGCCTCGAGCGGCAGCACCTTTGTCCCGCTGAGGGCGTCGGCGCTTTGCTCCAACCTGCGTCGCATCGTGTTCTTTGCCAGGCCCGTGGTCCAGGATTCGTTGAACCATTGCTCGAAGGCGCCGCCCTGATAGGTCCAGCCGTCGTGATAGTTCGAGGCGGTCACCTCCGGACAGATTCCCGCGAGGTGAGGCGGGTGAGCGATCGCCGCGAGGAACTGCGTCGCTCCGACGTAGGACGCGCCGAACATGCCCACCTTGCCGTTTGAGTGGGCAAGCGCCGCAGCCCACTCCACCGTATCGTAGCCGTCTTCGGATTCGTGGCGAAACGTGTACCAGTCGCCCTCCGAACTGTATCTTCCTCGAACGTCCTGCACGATCACCACGTAGCCGCGCGCCGCGGCCTTTAGAGCGAATTGCATGGAGTATTGCTTGTCATAGGGAGTGCGCGTGAGCAGGACGGGAAATTTGCCGTCGGCTTTTGGGAGATAGACATCGGCGTGAAGCTTCACGCCGTCGCGCATCTTTACTTCCACACCCTGGGCGACCCTCACTTCATAGTGTTCCGGGGCGGACGCGGACGGGTTCGTCTGTGCGTTCGATATCCCGGCAACACCGAGCACCAAACCGATAAGCAACGCGCGCTTCATGGCCGCCTCCTCCGATGCGGGTCGGGACTATAGCGCAAACATAGGCTGCGGCGGCTATCCGCGTTATCATTCCGAGCCGCCATGAAGACTCCCATTTTTCTCAGCGAAGACGAAGTGCGCGCGCGCCTGCGCATGCCCGATCTAATCGAGGCCATGGAGCGCGCGCTGGTGGAATTTTCGGCCGGCCGCGTGCGCCAGCCCGTGCGCACGATACTGCATCTTCCGGGCGAGCAGGCATTTTTCGGACTCATGCCGTCGGTAGTACCGGCGCTTCCGGCGGCAGGCGCAAAGCTCGTCACATTGGTCCTCGCCAACGCGAAGCGCGGGCTGGACACGCATCAGGCCATCATCGTGATGCTCGATCCGGAAACGGGAATTGCCACGGCGGTTCTCGACGGGCGCTACATCACCGAAGCGCGGACAGCGGCGGTCTCTGCGGTCTCGACGCGCCTGCTCGCGCGCGCGGATGCGCAGGTGCTGGGCATTATCGGCTCGGGCGTGCAGGCGCGAAGCCACTGGGAAGCACTGCGGCTGGTGCGGAACTTCCGCGAGGTGCGCGCGTGGAGCCCGAACGCGGAGCGGCTGCGGAAATTCACTGGCGAAACTGGCGTGCGCGCGATGGAGAACGCCGAAGCGGTGGTGCGCGGCGCAGATGTGATTGTCGCGGCCACGGCATCCGCCACTCCCGTGGTGATGGATGACTGGGTCAGCGAGGGCGCGCATGTAATCGGCGTGGGCGCCAACCGTCCGACGGAGCGCGAGATCGATCCCGCGCTCATGGCGCGTGCCCGGCTGGTAGTGGACTCTCGCGCGGCGGCGCTGGTGGAATCGGGCGACGTGGTGATGGGCATCAAAGAAGGCCGCTGGACGGCGGCGCACATTTCCGCGGAACTGGGCGAGCTGCCGAAGCGGCAGAACGACCGAGAAATCACCGTGTTCAAGTCGCTCGGCCTCGCAGTCGAGGATATATACTCCGCCCACCTGGCTTTGAGCCGTTCCCCAGCGTAATGGCGCACGCATCCTTTGAGCTGGATCGAGACTGAGAAAGGTGACCTTGCTCATGGAATCGGCTATTGCGGCTCTGCGTGACCGGCTGCGCGGCGAGCTCATCTCGCCTTCCGACCCTGATTACGACGCGGCGCGCAGGGTGTACAACGCCATGATCAGCCGGCGGCCGCGGTTGATTGCGGGCTGTGCTGACGTGGCCGACGTAATGGCGTGCGTGCAGTTTGCCCGCGAGCAGAACCTGCGGCTGGCCATCCGCGGCGGGGGGCACAACGCGGCCGGATTGGGAGTGTGCGACGACGGGTTGGTGATCGACCTATCCCGGATGAATTACGTGCGCGTGGACCCGAAGCGCAAGACCGTACTGGCCGGCGGGGGCGCGCTGTGGCGCGACGTGGACCATGCCACTCATGCCTTCGGGCTCGCCGTTCCCTCCGGGATCATCTCCAGCACAGGCGTCGCGGGACTGACGCTCGGCGGCGGCATCGGGTACCTCTCGCGCCGCTACGGCCTAACCATCGACAATTTGCTGGCAGTGGAAATGGTGCTGGCAGACGGGCGATTCGTCACCGCCAGCGCCAGGGAACACGCCGACCTTTTCTGGGCGGTTCGCGGTGGTGGCGGGAATTTCGGCGTGGTGACCTCGTTCTTGTTCCGCGCTCGGCCCGTGCACACCGTTTACGGCGGGCCGATGCTTTGGCCCATGGAAAAGGCGGCGGAATTGATGCGCTGGTACCGCGATTTCATCGTCCGCGCCTCCGAGGAGGCTTACGGGTTCTTTGCATTCCACGCCGTTCCCAACTGGCCGCCGTTTCCCGAGCACCTCTACGGCAAGAAGATGTGCGGGATCGTATGGTGGTACACGGGCCCGCTCCGAAATGCGGAGAAGGTCTTTGCGCCCATCCGGAAGCGCTGGCGTCCGGCGGTTGACCTGGCTGGCCCGATCCCGCAGCCCGCGCTGCAATCCATGTTTGACCGTCTGTATCCAACCGGCCTGCAATGGTATTGGAAGGCTGATTTCGTGCGCACGCTTCCGGACGAGGCCATCGCGATCCATGTAAAGTTCGCCGAGCAATTGCCGAGCCCGCAATCCACAATGCACCTCTATCCGGTGAACGGCGCGGCGGGGCGCGTGAAGCGCGGCGCGACGCCGTGGTTCCACCGCGACGCCACGTGGGGCTCGGTGATCGTCGGGGTCGATCCCGATCCCGCGAACAAGGACAGAATCACGGCCTGGGCCAAGGCCTACTGGAGCGCGTTGCACCCTTATTCCGCCGGGGGCGCCTACATCAACATGATGATGGAGGAGGGGGAAGACCGCATCCGCGCTACCTACGGCAGGAATTACGGCAAGCTCGCGCGCATCAAGAAGCGCTACGACCCGTCCAACCTGTTCCGAGTGAATCAAAATATCAAGCCGGCGTGATTGTTAGGCAGTGCCGGGCGCGGAGCACGTGCGCGGCGGGGTCCGAATTTGATGAATGGCGGCTATCGTTGCGGTTCAGGAATTGTCCCGCCGCTCCGGCCAGTCCTGTCGCCCCGGTCCAGGAACTGGATGAACTCGATCGGTGCACCATCGCAGATCACGAAAGCCACCAGAACCCCTTTGGAAGGGCTGTTAGGTTCGATCAGGATCTCGTGGCCCTTCAGCGCCTCGGCGAGATCATCGACCTCGAAGGCGACGTGCGCTTTGGTCTTTACCAACTCGGGCAACGGGCAATCGCGTTCGTATCGCATCCATTGGATGCCGAACGGATTGCGTTCGTGGTCAGTGCAGTACAGCTTGTACCGCGGCAGGTAAATCTCACCTGCCTGCGCGACCTCAGTCGGGATTCCCATGTGGTGATACTTCATCGTGCCTCGCTATAGTTTGTTCAAGGTCTGGGCTGTCCGGGCGGCGCGATTATAGCGCTCTTATCCGCGTATGCGCTCTGTTTGCGAAAGCTGACGTCGAAGAAGGAATTGGGGATAAAGTTGGGCCGAGCAGGTACGAACTACGCGGCCCTTAAAACCTACAACGCGATTTTGGAGCACGCGATGAGAGTCCTTCTACCATTGGCCCCCGATTTTATTCTCGTTTTGCAAATAATTTTTTCAAATTAGGACGCTACCCACATGACGGGCCTGTTGAAGGCGATTCAGCCGCGTGCTAGCATTCAGAAGTTAGAGCCGCGGAGAGGGATCATGCCCAAGTTCGTCATCGAACGCGAAATTCCGGGAGCCGGGAATCTGACGGACACTCAACTGCGCGAGGTTTCGCAGAAGTCCCTCAACGTTCTCAAAGAGATGGGGCCGGAGATCCAGTGGCTGCACAGCTACGTAACCGGCGACAAGGTCTATTGCGTGTACATGGCTCCCGATGAGGCCACGATCCGGCAGCATGCCAGCCGCGTGGGACTTCCGGCGAGCCGCATTTCCGCGGTGCGGCGCCTGCTCGACCCTTCGAGCGCCGAATAGCGGGGTCGCAGCGTCAGGAGGCGCTCGCCTGTGCCGCGAGCACCTCTTCAATAGCCTTTTCGAACGGGGTTGCCCAGCCTTCCAACCAGGCGCTGGCACCGGCAGCGCTCAATGCCTGCCGCGCCGGCTCCAGGATCGCATCCAATCTTGTTCGTTCCGTGGGAGTCAGAGGCGCGCCGATGGCGTCGCACAACGCCGCAGCCGCGCCGGCCAGCCGCATGGCGCGTTCGGACTGCAGTTGCGCCGCAGCCGAGCAGGCAAAACACGCCAGCAACCGCGCGATACCGCGCTTGTGATCGAGCTCGCGGAACTCTTGAAGGCTCTGGCGGAAGAGCGAATCCGCCTCCGAAAAGTTTCCTTGCTCCCGGGCCAGATTTCCGAGATCAGCCAGAGTGCCGGCGATTCCCCAGTGATCGCCCAGTTTGCGAAACAAGGCCAGCCCCTGCTCGTACAGCGCCTGGGCCGCGGCGCGGTCGCCCTGATCGCGGGCCACGTCGCCCTGGTGGTCCAGCGACCAGGCCACGCCGGTCTGATCTCCCAGAGCATGGAAAATGGATATGCATTCCTCGTGCAGCGCACGCGCCCGGGCAAGGTCGCCCTGCATGCGGACGATGCCCGCCAGATTGCTGAGCGCCTGCGCCACTGACCGCCGGTCGCCGCACTCCCTCCAGAGGCCCAGACATTCTTCCATCTGCGAGCGAGCGCCGGCCAGGTCGCCCTGGTCGCGAGCGTTCACCGAGAGGCCGTTCAGAGAAATGGCGGCGCCCTGCTTGTCGCCCAAGCGGAGAGCGATCTCCAGGCTCTCGCGCATCAGAGAAATCGCCGCGGCGTAATCTCCCTGGGCGGCGGCGAGCACTCCGGCTGCGAAGAGCACTCGCTCTCGTTCTCTAGTGGGCCCCGCCGCTGCCGGCATATTTAGCAGTTTTCCCAAACGGTCTCTGCCTTCCGCCAGATATTCGCGCGTATCCCAAAACCGGAACATGGCGATGCCCAGGCGCAGTCCCCAATCGGCTTCTCCGCTCTCGGTGAGCCATTCCAGGGCGGCCCGGCAGTTATCGTGCTCGGCTTCTAGAAGCTGCACGCATTCGGGCTGCGCGGGATTGGCGCTGGGGGAAGCGCACTCCTCCGCGACCACCAGGCAGTAAGCGGCATGCGCCCGCCGGATCTCACGCTGTTCGCCGCTGGCGGCCAGGCATTCGAGTCCGTATTCGCGGACTGTCTCGAGCAATACAAATCGCGATTCCGAGCCCGACGACTCCACTTGCTGAATCAGGCTCTTATCCACGAGGGACGACATGCCCTCCAGCAGATCCACGCCTAAATCTTCGCGCGTGTTGCAGACCGCCTCGACGCCCTCCAGCGTGCAGCCTCCGGCGAATACGGAGACCCGCCGGAATAGCGCCTGCTCGGCCGGACTCAGCAGGCCGTAACTCCAATCGATGGTGCGGCGAAGCGTCTGCTGGCGCTCGGGCAGGTCCCGGGCGCCGCCAGTGAGCAATTCCAAGCGCTTTTCCAGCCGCGCCTGCATGGCTGCCGGCGAGAGCATCTTGATCCGCGCTGCGGCCAGTTCGATGGCCAGCGGCAGGCCCTCCAGCCGCGCGCAAATGGCGGCCACGGCTGCGGCGTTTTCGTCGGTCAGCTCAAAATTCGGCTTCACAGCCGCAGCGCGGTCCAGGAACAGCGCTACCGAGGAGTTTTTGGTGATTTCCACGGC
>JASHRU010000376.1 GCA_030037225.1 Candidatus Acidiferrales bacterium
CGGCGATCAGCGCGGTGCTGCTTCTGCCCTGGTTTGCTCTGGCGCGCATGCGCCGGGGGAAATATCTCCATGGGCTCGGCGAAAAGCTGGGATTTTATCCGACATCGCTGGGCAGGGCGGCCGCGGGCGGCGAGGGTGCAGTATGGATCCACGCCGTTTCCGTGGGAGAGGTTCTGGCTACCCTCCCGCTGGCCCGACGGATGCGCGAGCGATTTTCTGGGCACAGGATAGTTCTTTCCACAACGACTCCCGCGGGCCACGCGTTGGCGCGGGAACGATTCGCGCCACCGTTTCTGACTGACGCAATCTTTTACTTCCCGTTGGACTGGCCATTTCCCGTGCGCCGCGCGTTCCGAACTGTCAGGCCTTCGCTCGTGGTAATGGTGGAAACCGAAATCTGGCCCAACTTCCTGCGTCATGCCCGGCGCTGCGGTGTCCCCGTGGTGTTTGTGAACGGACGAATCTCGGAGCGGTCGTTTGTACGCTCGCGCAGATCGCTGTGGCTGTCGCGCGGATTTTTTGGCCGCGTGCTGGGCGACGCGCGGCTTTTCTTGATGCAAAGCGCAGCCGACGCGGATCGTCTGCGGGCTCTCGGTGCGAACTCTTCACAAGTAGAAGTCACGGGGAATCTCAAGTACGACATCATGCCACCTGCGTCGGGCCCTCTGGGTGACTGGCTGGCTGCGGAAGTCGCGCGCCGTTCGCCCATCGTGGTCGCCGGAAGTGTTCTCTCGGGCGAGGAGGAGGAGGTACTAGCGGCCTTCGCCGCGGTCCGTGCGCAATATCTTGGCGCGCTTCTCGTTCTCGCCCCTCGCAAGCCGGACCGGTTTGCTGCAGCCGCCGAAGTGGTTTCACGGTGCGGCTACCGGTGCCTGCGCCGCACTGCTGCGAACCTTTCCCAGATGCTCCCTGTGGACGTCGACGTTTTGCTGCTGGACACGGTTGGAGAACTCGCCGGCATCTATCAACTCGCTTCCGTTACTTTTGTCGGCGGCTCGCTGGTTCCCGCGGGCGGGCATAACATCCTCGAACCCGCCATGTATGGAAAAGCCCCTGTTTTTGGCCCGCACATGGAGAATTTCCGCAATATAGCCGAAGAATTCTGCGCCGAGAGTGCCGCACTCGTGGTCCACAGTGGAGGTGAATTGGGGCGGACCTGGCTCGAGCTACTGGCGGATGAGCCGCGACGAATTCGCATGGGGCAGGCCGCGCGAATGCTAGTGGAGCGCAATCAGGGAGCCACCGAACGCTCGCTGAATCGTCTGGCAGCGGTCATAGGAGAATCGCAGCCACATCCAGAACGTTCCAGCAGCCTGCTTCGTGCTGCACTATGGCCGATTTCGCCCCTCTATGGGCTGGTTGCGTGGATCCGTGCAGGAGCCTACCAGCGGGGCATCCTTCGGGCGCGCCGGCTCCCCGCCACCGTCATTAGCGTCGGAAATCTTACTGTGGGGGGCACTGGAAAGACCCCGTTCGTCGGCTGGCTGGCCGAATGCTTGCACCGCGATGGGAAAAGCACCGCCATACTCTCGCGAGGCTATCGCGGATTCGGCCGGGGTTGGGTACCGGAAAATGCAAACGCTGGCGTGACGCCCCATGGCGATGAACCTCAATTGCTCCGGGCACGGCTCAGTAAGCAGGTGCCAGTCGCGGAGGGGAGCAATCGATTTCGGGCAGCGCAACCTTTGCTTGCGCGAGGCGTTGAATGGTTGGTGATGGACGACGGATTCCAGCACTTGCAGCTCGAGCGCGACGTCGACATCGTACTCATTGATGCTACTGACCCATTTGGAGCAGGGCTGTTACCGGCCGGCCGAGCGCGGGAATTTCGGAACGCGCTGGGCCGGGCTGACATCATGGTAATTACACGCGCGATCCGCACACCAGGGTTGGAGGCCGCGCTGCGTCGTTATTCTGCAGCTCCTATCTTCTACGCCACTACCGTGTGGGATGAACTTGTGCCTGTCTCCATTCCTTCGAGCCCGATTGGCGCGCGCGGATCCGAGCAAGTTTCGACCGCCGTTCATTCTCAGCCGCTAGCTTCCCCCAACGGCCAGCCACGCTATTTCGCGTTCTGTGGCATCGGCAACCCCGATGCGTTTTTCTCCGACCTGCGCCGATGGTCCGGCCAATTACGCGGGACTGTCGTGGGCGAGAAATCCTTTCCCGATCACCATCGTTACTCCGCCGAAGATCTTCTCGCAGTCGAACGCGCCGCGCGTGAATCCGGCGGGACGGCGTTGGTGTGCACGGAAAAAGATGCGCGCAATCTCCCTCTGCCTCTCGCCGCCGGACTTCCGCTCTTCGCCTGCCGGATTCGTCTGGTTCCCGCGGACCAGGATGCGGTGTATCGCGCCATCACGCAAATCGCCGCCCAGCGGCGCGGAGTTGCGAAGTGAAGCTGCTGGTGCGAGCCACCAACTGGGTTGGAGACGCGATCCTATCTGTTCCCGCGCTAGGAGCGATTCGGAAGCGCTGGCCGGACGCGGAAATTTTCGTTCTTGCGCGCCCTTGGGTGGCTGACCTTTACAAGGACCAGGGGCTGGTGGATCGGCTCATCCCCTTCGACCATCGCGGACGCCACCGCGGCCCGCTCGGTCTTGAACGGCTGGCACGCGAACTCCGCGCCGCTCGGTTCGATTCTGCCGTGCTTCTCCAGAATGCGTTCGAGGCCGCATGGATCGCATGGCGCGCGGGCATTCCGGAACGTATTGGCTATGCTCGCGACGGACGTGGCCCCTTGCTCACAAAGTCCGTGCCCGTTCCCGCTCCCGGCGAAATTCCCGCGCACGAAGCCAATTACTATCTGGAACTTCTTCGCCGCGCGGGTTGGATCGAGTCATTGCCTGAGATAACGCCTGTGCGAATTCGGGTCGAGACCGAGGCGCGCGAACGCGCCGAAAAGCTGCTGGTTGCGGCCGGTTGCCCGCCCAACGGGCTGCGAATCGCGTTCGGCACGGGAGCCGCCTATGGCACGGCAAAGTGCTGGCCGGCCAACCGCTACGCCGACCTCGCGCGAACGCTGGTCTCGGAGTACGGCGCGCACGTACTGTTGTTCGGCGCGGCATCGGAGGCGTCCGTCGCGGCCGAAGTGGAGCAGGGCGCCGGAACTGGAGTGACCAACCTCATTGGACGAAGCGCCATCGGCGATCTACCGGCTCTTCTCTCCTGCTGCACGCTGTTCATCGGAAACGACTCGGGTGCGATGCATGTTGCCGCTGCTGTTGGTATCCCCGTGGTGGCCGTGTTCGGTCCTACCGACGCCAGAGGAACGCGCCCGCTGACTCCGCATCTTTCAATCGTTCAGCGAAAAGTGGCCTGCAGCCCCTGTTTTCTGCGACACTGTCCCATTGACCATCGCTGCATGAGATCGGTGGATCTGCAAATGGTGCTGGATGCGACGCGGGTCTGGCTGGCGCAGACCGCCGCAGGGGGGAAGGGAGCTACCGTCCGTGGCTGAGGTCCGTCTCCGCCGTGCCGTGTTTTTGGACCGCGACGGCACAATCTGCGAAGAAGTGGGCTACCTGAACCACATTTCGCGGCTCCACATCTATCCGTTCGCCTCGGCCGCCATTCGCCGGCTGAACGATGCGGGATTTCCTGTGGTGGTTGTCACGAATCAGTCCGGAGCTGGACGGGGATTCTTTCCGGACTCGCTGATTGCCGAGGTACACGAGCGGATCCGGCACGATCTGGCCGTTTCCGGCGCGCGCATCGATGCGTTTTATGCCTGCCCGCACCGGTCCGAAGATAATTGCGACTGCCGCAAACCGCGCACCGGAATGCTCGAACGTGCCGCTCGCGAGCATTCCCTCGCGCTGCCGGGCTCTTGGGTGGTCGGCGACCGCCAAGCCGATGTGGACCTCGCACACAACGCCAATGCCCGCTCGATATTTGTTCTGACTGGTTACGGCCGCGGCGAGCACGAATGGCATTCGCGCGATTGGCCCCACTCTCCGGATTTTGTCGTCGAAGACCTTGCCGCCGCGGTAGACACAATCCTGTGGCGCGAAGGAGCCGCCTCGAAGGAGCACGTGCCCGCAGATCGTTCCGCGGTCACGCCGGAGGAAATCCGATGACTGCTGATCTCGTGCGCTTGATCGAGATCACGGAGTCGTTTCCTCGGCGCCGTATCCTCGTGCTGGCCGATCTGGTGGCCGACGAATTCGTCAGCGGCGAGATTTCGCGCGTCTCGCGCGAGGCGCCAGTGTTGATTCTTCGCCACTCGGAGACGCGGCTTACGCCGGGCGGCGGCGCCAATGCGGCAAACAATCTCGTCGATTTGGGCGCGCAGGTGCACTTGGTGGGCGCCGTTGGCGACGATGCAGCGGGCCACTCCTTGCTGGAATACTTCCGGCGCAAGTCCGTTCCGGTCACCGGCATCCGCGTGGTGCGTGGCTGGACGACACCAACGAAAACGCGTTATCTCGCAGGTTTTTCCCACACGGCGCGCCAACAAGTTCTCCGCGTTGACCGCGAACCTCAATGCCCCTTCCCTGGCTCAGCGCTGGATCACATTGCCCGCCGCGCCCATCAACTAGTCCCGAAAGCGGACGGGGTGCTGGCGAGCGATTACGGATTCGGCGCGGTGACGCCCCTCCTGGTCCGCAGGTTGCCCAAGGGGGTGAAGCAGCCTATCACCCTCGATTCGCGCTATGGTCTGCTGGGGTACCGGGCTACAGGCGCCACCGCCGCCACTCCGAATGAGCCCGAACTCGAAGCCCAATATCATGCTCGCATCGGCGCCGATCGCGCCGTGCTCGAACGCCTCGGACGCAATGCTCTGCGAAGGCTCGGGCTCCGCGCGCTGCTTGTGACGCGAGGCAAGGACGGTATGGCACTTTTCGAGCCCGGGCGCGCCACCGTGTTCGTCCCTGTTTTTGGCGCCCCAGAGGCCGTGGATGTTACCGGGGCGGGCGACACGGTCATCGCAGCGTTCACGCTCGCTCTATCGGCCGGGGCAACGTATCTGGAAGCCGCTCGCCTGGCGAATTACGCCGGCGGGATCGTGGTGATGAAACGCGGAACGGCAACAGTCACGCAGTCGGAATTGCTCGCAGCCCTCCGCGACGAGATCACTGGCGGCTCAAGAGCCCAACAGCCTTCGAGTACGGCCCCGCCCGATGGCCCTGGAGGCGCGGGGCGGCATTCTCGGTGAATTCGCGTGACAAAATCGTCTCGCTCGAGATTCTCCGAGAGATGACCGCGGGTGCTCGCGCGCATGGAAAGACCGTCGTGCTGGCGAATGGTATCTTCGACCTGCTCCATGTGGGACATGTGCGCTACCTCGAGGCCGCACGTCGTGAAGGCGATATGCTGGTCGTGGCCATCAACGCCGACGCAAGCGCGCGGCAATTGAAAGGTCCCGGACGGCCGATTTTGAACGAACGGGCTCGCGCAGAACTGGTGTCCGCGCTTGCCGCGGTGGCCGGCGTCGTCATTTTTCACGAACTGAACGTGGAACGATTGCTGGAATTTCTCCACCCCGACGTACACGCGAAAGGAACCGACTACACGCCTGCCACTGTGCCCGAGCGAGCCACCGCGGCCCGTCTCGGAATTCGCGTCGCGATAGTCGGTGATCCCAAAATGCATTCGACGTCCGATCTTTTCTCCCACATCCGCAGCGCCGCTATTCCTCGCCCATGACCCGGCTTTCGATTCCGCGCGACGGCGGCCGCCTCCTGATCGTCCGGCTGACCTCACTTGGAGATATTATCCACGCGCTTCCGGTTGCTGTGGCTTTGCGCGCCGCATACCCCTCCGCGCACCTCTCGTGGCTAGTGGACCATCGCTGGCGTCCTGTGCTCGATCAGGTGAAAGGCATTGACGAGGTCGTTGCAATTCCCCGAGGTGGATGGAAGGGACTGCGCGAGGGTATTGCCCGTTTGCGCCGTGCGCGTTTCGACGGCGTGGTGGACGTGCAGGGCTTATATAAGTCTGCAATCCTGGCTTGGCTCTCCAGCGCTCCTCTGCGCGTGGGCTTCAGTGGTGCCGCAGCACGAGAAAGCGGGGCCTCCCTCTTTTACAACCGGCGCGTATTGCCGTCTTACGGCCATCGAATTGATAAAAATCTATCGCTCGCAGCCGCACTTGAGGCGCGTGCTCCATCCTCGGCCGGAGATCCGCGGTCCCTGTTTCCCCTTTCGATTTCTCCAGATGCCGAGGCGAGCGTGCAGCAAGCTCTTCGCAATCACGGCGTCACGGCTTATTTCCTACTCAGTCCTGGAGGAGGCTGGATATCGAAGTGCTGGCCCGCAGAGCGGTTCGGCGAACTCCACCGCCGGCTTGCCGCCAGGCTGGGATGGCGCGGAATTGTCACGTACGGACCCGGCGAGCGTCCGCTGGCGAATGCAGTTGTAGACTCCGCTGGCAGCCCGGCACCACTTCTGTTGGAATTGGACTTGCCTCAACTGATGGCTGCGTTGAAGAGTGCACAGTTTTTCGTAGGCGGCGACACCGGCCCCCTGCATCTTTCCGTTGCACTCGGCACGCCTGTGGTTGGTCTTTATGGCCCGACCGATCCCATCCAGACCGGGCCCTACTGCCGCGAAGACGTGGTCGTGCGCAATGCCCGTCCCGACGAAACCACGTATAACCGGGGTTCCTCCTACGCACCTTCTATGCTCTCCATCAGCGTCGAGCAGGTCGAGGCCGCGGTAATGCGCCGCCTCGCCACAGTCTCTTGTCGCGCCGAGGCTGCCCGCCCGTGAAGCCGGGGGAATCGCTCCCTCCGCCGTGGCGGACGCGCTGGCGGGTGCGCATCGGCTATCCCGTGGTCCTCTTCAGCTTTTTTTTCGCGCGACCCACACCCCAAGCGCTCTCCGCTGGCGCTATTCTCGCCGTGCTGGGTATTGCTGTTCGCACGAGCGCCGCGGGTCATCTCCGCAAACACGAAGTGCTGGCCACAGCAGGCCCCTACGCCTGGACCCGAAATCCTCTCTACTTCGGCAGCTTGCTGCTTTGCGGGGGATTCCTGCTTGCCACCTGGTCCTGGATTGTTACGGCCGTCGTCGCATTGTATCTCGCTCTGTTTTACCCAGGCGTAATGCATCGCGAGGAAGAAGAGCTGCGCGCTGAGTATGGCAGCGCATTCGACGAATATTCTAGACGCGTTCCGCTGTTCTGGCCCCGGCTCCCCAAGACGACCGGCCGCGAAACATTCTCCTGGACACAATATCGACGCAACCGGGAATATCAGGCTTTGGCTGGAGCGACTCTGGCATTCGCAATCGTTTTTGCCGAGATGTACGTGCGCGGGCATTGAGCAGACGCCATTCCGCAAACGAGCGGTCGGGATCATGCCGTTGGCAAGAAGACTGCCACTTCTATTGACGGCAGACACCTGGGAGCACAGTATAGGGATAGCGCTGGGAGGGCACCCTGCATGGCCGAACCCGGCAGTAGAGACGCAGTCGTAATTGTTCATCGCGCAACTACCTCCACCGAGGCCATGATTATTCGCGGCCTGCTCGAAAGCGCGGGCCTGAAGGTTCCCGATTTTTCTCCTGGCGAGCCCTTTCCCATGCACACGCCTCCGGCAGGGATGACCGACGGAGACATCGTTGTTCTTTCCTCGCAGGCCGAGGATGCCCGCCGGATCATCGCTGACTACTTGTCTTCGGAAGAGGGTGTAGAGGTGGAATCTTCCGACGAGGAGCCTCCGGGAGAGCTCACCTGAGAGCGGAGGCGCGTCACTCCGGCCCGGTTCCCTGCGCGTAGGAATACACGCTGATCCCACGTCCATCCGTCAGCACCGTGGTCGCACCATCGCGATCGGTGCGCAGGAGCCGAGCGCCGGAACCTCGAAATTCATCGAGCACTGACTGGCTGGGGTGACCGTAAGGGTTTTCGGCGCCGGCAGAAATCACGGCCACACGCGGAGCAACTGCGGCTAAGAACTCCCGTGTCGTAGATGTCTTGCTCCCATGGTGCCCGACCTTCAGGAATTCCGCGTGGAGCGCGTCTTCCCGCGACAGGAGTTCGCGTTCCACAGGACGCTCGATATCTCCCGTCAGCAGAAAGTTCACAGCACCATATCGCAGTCGCAGGACCAGTGAATCGTTGTTGCTCGGTTTGTCTGTGGCCGCCTCCGCGTTGGGCCAGAGAAACACGCCCTGAACGCCGGCCCATGTAAATCCGTCTCCGCGAAGGTGATGGACAATCGGCACTCCCTCAGCTCTCGCCTCCTGTTCTAGAGCCTGGAAGGCCTGAGCTGTGATTTCCCTGCCAAGCCATAATTCCCCCACGTGAAAGTCCTCGAGCACGGCGTACAGCCCATCCAGATGATCACGGTGTCCATGGGTGAGCGCCACGACGTCCAGTCGCTTCAGGCCACGTTCCCACAGATACGGTGCGACCACCATTTCGCCGATGTCGAATTCCGGACGGCCTGTTTCGCGCGCAAGCGGCGCGAGGGCGCTACCGCCTCCATCAATTAGCATGGTTCGCCCATCCGGAAATCCCACGAAAATCGCGTCGCCCTGTCCTACGTCGATCACGGTTGTTTCGAGCTCTCCGTGCCTCAGCCGCGGAGGGAACGGATACAGGGCTACGCATAACAGCAGAACCCCACATACCATCGCGTTTCCGGCCGTTGCCAGGCTGAGCAGCCTTGCACTGGGCGCACGCCCGTTGGGTTCTGGATGCGTCCATTGCCAAAAGCATCCGGCGAGCGCCGCGAAGGCAACGACACAGGCGGCGATCACCCATCCGGGCGGTCCTGGGATCCGATAGGACAGCCCCGGCAGGCCGGCAAACCAGGCAACCGTTCCGTCCAGCGTGCGCACCAGCCAGCCGACTATGCTCGCCAGCGGCCCGGCGAGCGTTTGCGACACACTCCCCACAGCCAGATTCAGAAATCCCAACGGCACGATCAGCCCGGTCACCAGAACCGCGGGCAGATTAGCAATAGGTCCGGCGAGCGCGACGCGGTGAAAATACAACGCCATGAGTGGAATGAGTGCCGCTTGGATGGACAGCGAGATCACCGTTAGTTCCCATAACGCGAGACCCCAGCGCAACGGGACCACCAGGATTCCAAGCGCGTGGCCTGCTAGCTGCCCCGGCAGCCGCCGCCCGAGTTGGTCTGCAGCCTGCTCGCGCAGAAGCAAACGAAGCTGCGTGGGCCCCGGAGGGAACAGCGGGTCGCGTGTCGCGTCGCTCACATGCCCCAGCGCGCGCCGATATGGCGCTGTCGTAGCGTCTACCAACGGCAGACCCAGCGCCCCAATCGCCCCAACTGCAGCCATTGAAAGCTGGAAACTCGGATCGAAGACCGCCGCTGGGTCCGCGCACAGAATCGCGATTGCCGCGAAAGCCAACCCATTCAAGACGCCGGGCCTCCGGTAGAAGAATGTTGCAGACAGGACAACCGCAGCCATGAGAGCTGCCCGCAAAATTGGCGGACGCTCCTCTACGATTAAAACGTAGAACCCCAGCACTGCGAGCGTCACAAGAACGGTCGCTTCCATCGGCACACGCATCCGCCGGCCGAGCCAGAACATAAATGCGGCCAGTGCGGCAACGTGCAGTCCCGCCACCACGAGCACGTGATACACGCCCGTCTTTTGAAACCTTTCCGAGACGGGATGCTCCAGAAAGGCACGATCGCCGAGCAGCATGGCCCGGAGCACCGAGTCAACGTCGGGCGATCCGGCGAATAACTGATCAAGCGTTCCGAAAAATCGATTCCTTAACCGTCCAAAGTACTCGGTCCATCGGATGCCGCCGGGCGGTGTCTCCAGCCGAGTGAGAAGGCTGCCGTCGCGCAATGCACCTTCCACGTGGATTCCCTGTCGCGCCAAGCTTCCTCGTTCGTCAAAAGCTCCCGGGTTCAAATAATTCCGCGCCTCACGAGCCCGCACCAACAGCTCGACACGGTCGCCCGGCGCGACCGGCGGCGGATCGACCCATTCCCGGCCGGGAAGGTCGCGCAGCGTTGCGCGCAGTCCACCGCTAACGGGCACCGCGCGTCCTGCAACCTCAACCTCCTCTAATTTCACGTCGTAGCGTATGCCCGAGGGAAGTCTCGATGGCCCTTGTCGAAGCCGTCCGCGCCAGCGCAGCGGTTCTCGTGCATCCAGCCGGCCGTCCGCAATCATTGTTGCGGCATTGTCGGAGCGAACATCCCGCCGCTGCAACTCCGCCGCGACTCCGCCCAAAGCTAGCCAGCATGACAGGCTCGTCCACCAGGCTGCGCGCAGAGCCCCTCGTCGCAGGAGCAACATTCCGCCCAGAAACGCCGACACCAAAACTGCGGCCCAGGCTACGGGGGAAACCGGAGCCGCGTGTGCCATTAAAACTCCACAGACAAGTGCGACGGCAAGCCACAGCGCTGGCAGTC
>JASHRU010000377.1 GCA_030037225.1 Candidatus Acidiferrales bacterium
GCGGGCGCGCCGGGATCGCAGAAAAAGACACCGTGCATCATGGTGATTTTCGGAGCCATGGGCGACCTGACGAAACGGAAGCTGCTACCCTCGCTGTACAACCTGGCAAAACACAACCTGATGTCGGACAACTTCGCGGTGGTAGGGGTGTCACGCGCGCCGATGAGCCACGAGGAGTTCCGCGAAAAGCAGCGGGCCGTAATGGACCAGTTTGCCACGGATAAGTTCGATCCCGCGCTTGGAAAGTGGCTGGTGGACCGCTTGTACTACGCGTGCGTGAACTTCGACGACGCCGAAGCCTACAAGAAGCTCGCCGCGCTGCTGGCCCAACTCGGCCAGGATTGCAAGACCGGAGGCAATGTTTTCTTCTATCTGGCGACCGCCCCCGAATTTTTCGGAGTGGTGTCGAGAAACCTGAAGGCCGTGGGCCTTCTCGACGAGAAGAGCGGATGCTTCCGGCGGGTAATCGTGGAGAAACCGTTCGGCACAGATCTGGAGTCGGCGAAGGCACTGAACCGGGAGCTGCGGCAGGAGATGGAAGAGAAGCAGATCTACCGGATCGACCATTACCTGGGCAAAGAGACGGTACAGAACATCCTGGTGTTCCGCTTTTCGAACGGCATATTCGAGCCCATCTGGAACCGGCGGTACATCAAGCACGTGGAAATTACGGTGGCAGAGACGGTAGGAGTGGAGACGCGCGGCGGCTATTACGAAACGTCCGGGGCGCTGCGCGACATGGTCCCGAACCACATCTTTCAGCTAGTGACGCTAATCTCGATGGAACCGCCGATTAGCTTCGATGCGGACGCGGTGCGAGACGAACAGACAAAAATCCTGCGCGCCATCTCTCCGATTCCGCCGGAAGAGGTGCTGAGCCGGACGGCGCGAGGACAGTACGGCGAGGGTGTCGTAGCGGGGAAACACCTTCTGGCATACCGGAGCGAAGCCAAAGTATCGCCGACCTCCAACCAGCAGACGTACGTGGCGATGAAGCTGAGCATCGACAACTGGCGCTGGGCGGACGTGCCGATTTATCTGCGTACCGGAAAGGCGCTGCCGAAGCGGGTGACGGAGATCGTGATCCACTTCCGGCGGGCTCCGTTTGTGCTGTTCCGGCATACGGCGATCGACCAATTGATGCAGAACCGGCTGATCCTGCACATTCAGCCAGACGAGGGGATTTCGCTGCGGTTCGGCGCAAAGGTGCCGGGTCCGACGATGAAGCTGGGCACGGTGGATATGGATTTCTCGTATGCAACACGGTTCGGCAGCACGCATTCGACCGGATACGAGCGGCTAATTTACGACTGCATGGCGGGCGATGCCACGTTGTTCCAGCGCGCGGACATGGTGGAAGCGGCTTGGAGCGTCGTGCAGCCGGTATTGGATGTATGGCAGGCGCTTCCGCCGCGGAGTTTCCCGAATTACGCGGCGGGAAGCTGGGGACCACGCGAGGCGGACGACCTGCTGTCTCGCGACGAGCGCCACTGGACCAACGAGTAAAGCTGCGATGGCCGCGTCTATCCCCGGCGTAGTTGTGCTCGAGGATGCTGGGGCGGTGGCGCGCGAAGGCGCCATTCGATTCGTATCCTTGGCGCGCGAAGCCGTTGCTGCGCGGGGGACCTTTCACGTTGCGCTCTCCGGCGGAAAGACGCCCGCAGCGCTTTTCCGCGTTCTGGCCGCGGACGACATGCGGCCCCAAGTGGATTGGAACCGCGTGCAACTGTACTGGTCTGACGAGCGCTCCGTACCGCCCGAGCACCCTGACAGCAATTACGGGATGGCGAATCGAGAGCTGATTACAAGAATTTCGATCCCCGCCGCGAATGTGCACCGAATGGAAGCGGAGCGCGGTGACGCGGACCAGGCGGCGCAGGAATACGAGTCCATTCTGCGCAAGCTGCTACCGTCAGGTCCCGGCGGATTCCCGTGTTTCGACCTGATCTATCTGGGAATGGGGCCGGACGGGCACACAGCGTCTCTTTTTCCCGGCTGCCGAGGCCTCGAGGAGAAGACGCGCGGGGTGATTTTCCAGCCGGTAGTTATCGCAGATGGCTCGAAGGCGCAGCGCATGACGTTTACCTTTCCCCTCTTGAATGCGGCGCGCATGGTGATTTTCTTGGTGACCGGCGCCGACAAAGCGCAAAGATTGCGGGAAGTGCTCGAAGGTTCGCATAGGCCGCCGTATCCTTCGCAGAACGTACGGCCGATTGCGGGTGAGCGGGTTTTCCTAGCGGATCGCGCTGCCGAGGGGGCGCTCGATTCCAAGGTCAGCCCGCGACCGTGATATTGGGCGGCGACGTCGGCGGCACCAAGTGCAATCTGGCGCTATTTGATGCGGGGTCGGGCGCGCTGGTGGAGGGTACAAGCCGACGGTATCCGAGCGGGGACTACGCGCGATTTGAAGACGTCGTCGCAAAGTTTGTAAGCACGGTGGCCCAGCCGTCGGGAGCCAAGATCACGTCCGCGGGCTTTGGGGTGGCGGGGCCGGCGGTGGATGGCGTCTGCATCGCCACAAATCTGCCGTGGGTGGTCGATTCGCGGAGTCTGGCACCGCTGCTGGGACTGAAGCGAGTCGCGCTGGTCAACGACGTCGAGGCCAACGCCTACGGGATTGCCGCTCTCAGCCCGGAGGACTTCGAGGTCCTGAATCCGGGAGCTCAGAGCGCGCGGGGGATGCAGGCGGTGATTGCCGCCGGTACCGGACTTGGTGAGGCCGGACTGCTTTGGGATGGGAACATGCACCGGCCGTTTTCGACGGAAGCGGGTCACGCGGATCTTGCGCCCGGCAACGAGTTGGAAGATGCGTTGGTGGTTTACCTGCGAAAACGGTATGGCGGGCACGTGAGCTGGGAGCGGGCGCTCTCTGGCCCCGGCCTGCGCAACGTGTTTGATTTTCTGTGCGAGACGGGCCGAGGGCAGGCGGAGGTCTGGCTTGAGGAAGCGATGAAGAAGGGAGATCCGTCCGCGGCGATATCGCAGGCGGGACTCGAGGGAAACAGTCCGACTTGTGTGGCGGCGCTCGATCTTTTCGTGTCCTTGTACGGGTCGGAGGCGGGAAACTTGACCCTGCGGTTAATGGCGTCGGGCGGCCTGTTCATTGGCGGCGGGATTGCGCCGAGGATTTTGCCGAAGCTGCGGGGTCCGGTTTTCTTGGAAGCGTATTTTTCGAAAGGACGGATGCGGCCGGTGCTGGAGAGGGTGCCGGTGCGCGTGATTTTGAACGATCGTACGGCGCTCCTGGGTGCCGCACGATGTGCCATGCTCGGAATTTAGTCCAAGCGCGGCCGCGTGAGAGGCCGCGCTGGGGGAGTGAGAACGATGAGCCCGTTCCCGGTCACGCTTAGCCGTCACATTCTGGAGGAGGGACAGCGGCGGGCCGATATCGCCGGAGAGCTTTCCACCCTCATCGCGCAGCTCGGCTTCACGGCCAAGACGCTGGCGCGAGAAATGCGTCGCGCGGCGCTGATCGGCGAGCTGGGACTGGTGGGCGAAAAGAACGCCACGGGAGACGCTCAGAAAAAGCTGGACGTCTATTCGAACGAGACAGTGGTAGACGCGTTCAGCGCAACGGGCCTCGTGGCGGCCATCGCGTCGGAAGAGCTGGAAGAGATCCAGCACATTAAATGCAAGGGCGAAGGCCGGTACATCCTGTGCACCGATCCGCTGGACGGGTCGTCGAATACCGACATCAACGGCGCTTTGGGGACTATCTTCGGCTTTTATCGCCGCAAGAAGCGCGATTGCGATCCGACGCCGGACGAGGTGTTGCGGCCGGGATCGGAACTGGTGCTGGCGGGGTACGTGCTGTACAGCACGAGCACGATGCTGGTTTACACGGCCGGTCACGGAGTTCACGGCTTCACCTTGGATGCGGACATCGGCGAGTTCCGCTGTCGCATCGCGACATGCGCTGCCCGAAGCGGGGAAAAAGTTTCAGCGCAAACGTAGGCCGCGTGCGCGATTGGCCGCAGGGCATACAGGACTACGTGAGCTACGTGACGCAGATGGATAAAGCCTCGGAGCGACCGTACTCGCATCGCTACTCCGGAGCGCTGGTGGGCGACGTGCACCGCATACTGCTGGAAGGCGGGA
>JASHRU010000378.1 GCA_030037225.1 Candidatus Acidiferrales bacterium
GCTCGAGGTCGTGGCCGGGCGTGCGCATGGTGACGCTGAGCGAGCGATCACCGGCGCGGATTTCGAGGGGTTCTTCGCCGGCGAGGTAGTCTTGGAACGGGCGCAGGCGGCCGTCTTGCCATTCCTGGACCAAGGTGAGATCGACGCTGCGGAGCGGTTGTGACAAGCAGGCCCGCCTGGACGAAACGGATCAGAACAAAGTGAGGATACACCACAATGGAGGGGGGACGAATGCGAGGCGGCAAGTTGTCCGGGCCGGGCTTTGGTGATATAAGAAAGAGGGAGAATAAAAGACGTCGTCCGCAGGATCGCGGGCGCGCTATTATTGTCGAGGAGCCTTGAGATGGCCTACGTGATTGCGGAACCGTGCATCGGGACAAAGGACACCGCATGTGTGGACGTGTGCCCGGTGGACTGTATCCACCCGCGAAAGGACGAGCCGGCATTTGAGGGCGAGACCCAGCTTTATATTCATCCGACGGAATGTATCGACTGCGGCGCGTGCGTTCCGGTGTGTCCGGTGACGGCAATTTTCGCGCTGGAAGACCTGCCGGAGAAGTGGTCGAACTTCGCGGCCATCAACTCGGATTGGTATTCGAAGAAGCAGGCCTAGTTTGTAGCGGCTGCTATGCGCGGCCGACCTGAACCGCCAACTCATCCGGCGTAGTGTTCAGCGTAATGGCGCGGAGCCGCCCCTAAACGGCAAGTCTGCTGGAGATAGTCGCCAGCCCATTTTTTCCCTGGTGATGACAGCCTAAGGATCGCGATGCTTTGAAACACGCGCTGAGGTCTTTCCGCGCTCAAGGCGGGGATAGCGCGGAGGCAGCGCTTCGCCCGCGGAATCTTTGTACAGCCATTCGCGTACCGCACGCCTCAATCCCTCCAGGTGCAAGCCGCGATAATCGGCGGGAAATTGCTCCACTTTGGCGAGTCCGCGACGCATAAGAGAACGCATTCCGGCGTAGTTATTCTTCTGGTGATGATAGAAGCCGGCGGCTATCTGGATGATGCCTTGGAGAAAGGTCTTGTCGGGTTCAGGCGCGGTGAGCCAGATGGCTTCCCAGGACTCGTGAGAGTGCCAAAACTGATGGGAATTGAATTGACGGATGCCGCGGGAGAAGGCGGCGTGGTGTTCGCGGCCGGTCATTGCTGTAAGAAGACGATCCGCAGCGCGGCCAAGAGTGGCTGCGTTACCTCACCCTATCAAATCGGGACACCGGCGCATAGACTGGCGGTCGTGGACGATTCCAGCACGCTCGAAATTTCAAAGATAAGCAGTGAATTGGCGGGAGTGCGGTTCGGAGTGGTTGTGGCGCGGGGAGTGACGGTTGGGCCGCCGAACGCGGATTTGGAACGCGAGGTTTCGCAGATGTGCGAGCGGTTGAAACGCCAGATGACGCTCGAACAGGTGGCCGGGCATGAATCGGTGCAGGCGGTGCGGGCGATGTTCCGCGGATGGGGTGTGGATCCGACGCATTCACGGCCTTCGGGCGAGCGATTAATCCGGCGGGTGCTGCAGGGAAAAGGGCTGTACCGCGTGTCGAATGTAGTGGACCTGAACAATCTGGGATCGTGCGAGACGGGATGGCCCTGGGGCAGCTTCGATCTGGACCGGCTGCGCCCGCCGCTCGAGTTCCGGCAAGGGCGAGCGAGCGAATCGTATCTGGCTATTGGAAAAGAAGCATGGGTAGTGGAGGGGAAGCCGGTGTTGTGCGACGTGGAAGGGCCGTTCGGAGGACCGGTCCGGGACTCGCAGCGGACGATGGTGACAAACGCGACGCGGAGCGTGCTGACAGTGATTTTCGCACCCATCACGGCGCCGATTACTGACCTGCAAAGGGCGACGGAGCAACACTCCGAGCGGATGAGGAAATTTGCGGGAGCGGAAGGGGTAGCAACGGGCGGCATGAATTGAACCGGGAAGTTGCGACCTGACGCGGGCGCTCGGGCATGCTTACCATGCGGCGTGAAAAGTTAAAGCTGTAGTACGGTGCAAACTACTTGCGGTATGGTGTTACTTTGCTCCTGGGGGAATTCCTTGGCGAAGTTCCGGCTTCTGCTGCTCATCCATGCGCACCAGCCCATCGGGAATTTCGAGAGCGTTTTTGAAAACTCGTATCAGAAATCCTATCTGCCGTTTGTGAAAACGCTGGAGAGGCATCCAGGAATCCGGATCGGACTGCATATCAGCGGGCCGCTGCTGGAATGGATGGACCAGAAGCATCCAGATTATTTTGCGCTGCTGCGGCAACTCGTGGACAAAGGGCAGATCGAGATGGTGGGGTCTGGCTTTTACGAGCCGATCCTGATTTCGATTCCGCCGGAAGACCGTGTGGAGCAGATCCGGCGCATGTCCGATTACCTGGAAAAACAGTTCGGGCGGCGGCCTCAGGGTGCGTGGCTGACGGAGCGCGTGTGGGAGCCGCAGTTGCCGTGGACGCTTTCGGCGGCCGGCGTGGAATACACGCTAGTGGACGACGTTCATTTTCTGGGCGCGGGATTCGAGCTGGCAGACCTATTTGGCTATTACCTGACGGAAGACCTAAACCAGGTGGTGAAAGTGATTCCGGGGTTAAAGCGGCTGCGCTACCTCGTGCCGTTTGGACGTGTGGAAGAGAGCCTGGATTTCCTGCGGCGCGCGGCGCAGGCACATCCGGGCGGAATGGCGGCGATGGGAGACGACTGCGAGAAGTTCGGGGTGTGGCCTGAGACGTTCGACCATTGTTACGTGCATGGGTGGCTGGACCAGTGGTTTTCCGCGATCGAAAAGAACGCGGAATGGATCGAGACAGGACTGCCGGGCGAACTGATGGCGACCTACCAGCCGCTCGGGCGGGCGGATCTGCCGTCGGCGTCGTACACGGAACTGACGGAATGGGCGCTGCCGACGCCTGCGCGAAAACGCTTCCACGCGCTCTTGCAGGAATTCTCGAACCGGCCGGACGTGCTGCCATTCCTGCGCGGGAGCTTCTGGCGGACGTTCCTGACGAAGTACAGCGAGGCAAACCTGCTGCACAAGAAGATGCTGAACGTTTCGGCGAAATACCGGAAGCTAGCCCGGGAGGTGCGGCGCGGACTGCCACTGCGAAGGGCGGTGGACCAGGCGGGGGTGCACCTGCTGCGCGCGCAGTGCAATGACGCATACTGGCACGGAGTATTCGGCGGGTTGTACGCGCCGCACCTGCGCGCAGCACTCTGGCGGGAACTGGTGATCGCGGAAAAACTGGCTGATGCGGCCGACCACGGCGTGCCGAGCTATGCCGAGGTGTTCACGCTGGATTTTGACGCAGACGGGCGGGAGGAGATGTATCACGTCTCGGAATCGTACGCCGCGCTGACGAAGCCGTGGGACGGCGGGACGATGGTGGCGCTGGATTTCCGCGTGTCAGACGTCACACTAATCAATTCGATCCAGCGGCGGCAGGAGGCGTACCACGAGAGATTGAGGCAACTCGGCGCCGCAGCGCAGCCGGCGACCGCGGGGGCAACTTCCATCCACGATGCGACGCGGGTGAAGGAAGCGGGACTGGACCGATTTTTGCGCTACGACCGCTGGCCGCGGCACGCCTTCCGGCTGATGCTGTTTCCCACCTGGAAGAAGTGCGAGGACTACGCGGAGCTGAAACTGGAGGAATCGGCGGCGTTCGCCGGCGGAGAGTACGCGGTGGCGGCGGGAACGCCGGACCGGCTGGAAATGCTGTACCAGGCGCCGTTCACGACGCGGGCGGTGCTGAAGCCGCCAGAGGGGAAACTGCTGCACGCGTCGAAGACGTTTTTATTTTCCCGTACCTCGAAGGGATTCGAAATTGCTTGCCACCTGGCGCTCTCGAACCACACGGGAGAGCCATTGCGTCTGAACGCGGGGCTGGAGATGGTGTTCAACCTTCTGGCGCCGAACGAGGCGGACCGCTATTTCGAGTGGGGCGGAACGAGGCAGCCGCTGCGATGGGCTGGGACTGTGCCCGGCGGAGAGCTGAAGCTGGCGGATGAGTGGCAGAACGTGTCGATAACACTCTCGGCAGCGGGCGCGCGAGAGTATTGGGTGGCACCCATTGAGACTGTGACCGAATCAGAGGAAGGATTTGAGCGCGTGTATCAGGGCTCGCAGATTCTGCCGGTGTGGCCCCTGGAATTGCCGTTGGGGGCGCTGTGGACGGGCCGCTTCACGTTGCGAGTGGGGCTGGCGCGAGCGGCATCAGCGAGAAGGAAGGAATAATGAGGCGAGGCGCGTTTCGCAGCGCGCAGGCTGTGCGGGAGGGTCTGTGCTAGCGGAAGCGCGTCTGTTAGAGTGCGAGATGGATTTCGGCAGGGGTGTGGAGGGAAGATGGCCGTAAGCAAGGAATTGCTCGATATCCTGGTCTGCCCGCTGTGCAAGACGCCGGTGACTCTCACGCCGGATTCCCAGGGATTGAAGTGCGGAACATGCCGGCGCGTGTATCCCATACGGGATGACATTCCCGTGATGCTGGTGGACGAGGCAAAGATTGAGGGCAGCTGAGGCGAAGCGGTAGAAGGCGAACGGGCCTGCGGAGGGCGGACAGTCCGGTCCACTCCCACCAAGGATGAGTTCCACGAAAAGATTGGCGCGATGGCTGCGCGGAATGGCGAACCGCCGCGTGGGCGTGGTGGGCGACTACATGCTGGACGGCTACGTGTGGGGAAACGCCACACGGCTATCGCCTGAGGCTGCCGTGCCCGTGGTGGATTTTGCGGAAGAAAGCGAAACT
>JASHRU010000379.1 GCA_030037225.1 Candidatus Acidiferrales bacterium
GCGGACAGCACCGCGAGTTTACGAGCAGATAGAGCCGGCGCCAACGCCGGAACCATCGCCGGCGAAGCAGTCCGCGCAGCCGGCATCGCAGCCTCAGCCGCAGCAGACCCGGCCTCCGGCGCAATCGGCTCCGGCCACACAACCGAAGAACACCGAGGGAACGAAGCCGGAGGATCAAAAGAGCCAGAAATCACAACAACAACAGCAGCAGAAATCCTCTTCGTCCAAGGACAACAAGTCCTCGGAGAAGGACAAAAACAAGGAAAAACCGACCGGCGGGAAGCCTCAGCCCTAGAAGGAACTGGTTCGGCCCTATTTCTTGCGTGGAAAAGAAAAATCGAGGTCGAGGTTCAGCTCCAGGACGTTGACTCGCGGCTCTCCCAAGAACCCAAAATCGCGGGGGCGGGTGTGCGCGGCCACCAGCCGCCGCACGTCGCTTTCGCGAATGCCGCGCACGCGCGCAACCCGGTGGACTTGGAATTCCGCGGCGGCCGGCGAAATATCGGGATCGAGACCGGAGCCGGAGGTGGTAACCAAATCCACGGGAACCGGCACGGAAGGATTTTCTGTCGCGAGCTGAGCGGTGTCGGCCTTCACTCTATCGATGAGCTGTTTGTTGGTGGGACCCAGATTCGAGCCGCCGGAAGCGAGCGGGTCATAGCCAGCGCCGGCGGCAGACGGGCGCGGATGGAAGTACCAAGGCGAGGAAAAGGGCTGGCCGATGAGGTGCGAGCCCACCAGCTTGCCGTCGCGTTCGATGAGTTCGCCGTTGGCGCGGCTCGGGAAGAGGAACTGGGCGAGTGCCGTAACAGCCAGCGGGTAGGCCACGCCGAAGATCGCCGTGGTTACCAGCGTCATCCACAGGGAGATCCAGAGATTTTTTTTCACGGTCACCTCTACGCCCATCGCAAGACGGCCACGAACATATCGATCAGCTTGATGCCAATGAACGGCGCAATCACGCCGCCCAATCCGTAAATCAACAGGTTGCGCCGCAAGAGAGCGGCCGCGCCCAGCGGCCGATAGCGCACACCGCGCAGCGCCAGGGGAATCAGGGCGATGATAATCAGCGCGTTGAAAATGACCGCGGAAAGAATGGCCGACTGGGGCGTGCGCAGGTGCATCACGTTGAGCACCTCGAGCTGCGGAAATGCCGCGGCAAACATGGCCGGAATGATGGCGAAATATTTGGCCACGTCGTTGGCCACAGAAAATGTGGTGAGCGCGCCGCGCGTAATCAGGAGCTGCTTGCCGATTTCGACGATTTCAATGAGTTTCGTTGGATTGGAATCGAGGTCCACCATGTTGCCGGCTTCCTTGGCGGCCTGCGTTCCTGTGTTCATAGCCACGCCGACGTCGGCCTGGGCGAGGGCGGGGGCGTCGTTGGTGCCGTCGCCGGTCATGGCCACCAGTTTGCCCTTTGCCTGTTCGCCGCGGATGAGCGCCATTTTGTCCTCGGGCTTGGCTTCTGCCAGGAAGCCGTCTACCCCGGCTTGGCGCGCGATGGCGGCGGCGGTAAGCGGGTTGTCTCCGGTGATCATCACGGTGCGAATGCCCATGGCGCGTAGCTGGTCGAACCGCTCCTTCATACCTCCCTTGACGATGTCTTCCAGCTGCACGGCGCCGAGCACCTTGCGGTTGCGAGCCACGAGAAGGGGCGTGCCGCCGGTGTTGGCGATGGTCTGCACGACGTCTTTGATCTCTTTAGGCACGGGCTGGCCGAACGCCGAGGAATATTTTTCGATGGCGTCGTAGGCGCCCTTGCGGATTTCTTGACCATCGAGATCGACGCCAGACATGCGCGTCTGCGCGGTGAACGGTACAAAGGTCGGATTCAAGGAAGCAAGCTCTCGCCCGCGAAGGCCGTACTTGTCTTTCACGAGGACCACGATCGAGCGGCCCTCCGGCGTTTCGTCGGCGAGCGAAGCCAGTTGCGCGGCATTGGCCAGTTCCGCTTCGGACACGCCGGGAGCGGGATACAACTGCGTGGCTTGGCGGTTGCCGAGGGTGATTGTGCCCGTTTTGTCGAGTAGCAGCACGTCCACGTCACCGGAGGCCTCTACAGCGCGTCCGGACATGGCGATGACGTTGCGCTGAATCATACGATCCATGCCGGCAATGCCGATAGCGCTGAGCAGTCCGCCGATGGTGGTGGGGATCAGGCAGACGAGCAGCGACACGAGCACGAATATATTCTGGGGCGCGCCGGAATAGATGGCGTAGGGCTGGAGCGTCACTACGGCCAAGAGAAAAATAATCGTCAGCCCAGCCAGCAAGATGTTGAGAGCGATTTCGTTGGGCGTCTTCTGCCGCGCGGCACCTTCGACCAGTTTGATCATGCGGTCGAGAAAAGTCTCGCCGGGGTTCGAGGTGATGCACACCTGGATCTCGTCGGAAAGTACGCGAGTACCTCCGGTGACGGCAGAGCGGTCGCCTCCCGCTTCGCGGATGACGGGCGCAGACTCCCCAGTGATGGCCGACTCGTCCACCGACGCGACACCGACAACGACTTCGCCGTCGCCGGGGATGAATTCGCCGGGCCCGACTTCGACCAGGTCGAGAGCGCGCAGAGCGGAGCTGGGAACCATTTCGCGCGTCCCGTCCTCCCTGATCCGCCGCGCCATGGTTTCGGTGCGGGCCTTGCGGAGATTATCGGCCTGGGCTTTTCCGCGGCCTTCGGCCATAGCCTCGGCAAAATTGGCGAACAGGACGGTGAACCAGAGCCAGAGGCTGATCTGCAGGCCGAAAGCGTTTCCAGTGACGTGTCCCGCCACGTCGCGGGCCCACTGAAAGGTGGTGACGACGGCGCCGACCTCGACCACAAACATGACTGGGTTCTTGACCAGGACACGCGGGTCGAGCTTTGCGAACGAATCCAGGATGGCGCGTTGCAGGATCCGCGGATCGGTGAGCGGGGTCGCGCGTGCGTGGGAAACGGTGGTCATCGGGACCTCAGAACACCTTTCCGGCGTACATCAGCAGATGCTCGAGAATCGGGCCCAGGCTGAGAGCCGGGAAGAAGGTCAGCGAGCTGACGATCAATATCGTCGAGACCAGAAGCGTCGTGAACAGCGCCCCGGTGACGCGGAAGGTTCCGAGCGATTCCGGCGTAATCTTCTTTCTGGCCAGATTGCCGGCAATGGCAAGCACGGGAATGGCCATGAAGAAACGCCCGAGCAGCATGGCCACGCCCAGAGTGCTGTTGAACCAAAGCGTGTTCGCATTGATTCCGGCGAACGCCGAGCCGTTGTTTCCCGTGGCCGAGCTATAGGCGTAGAGAAGCTGGGAGAGGCCGTGCGGTCCAGGGTTAGAAATGCCGGCGAGACCGGATTTCTCGACCGAGGAGAAAGCAGAGAACACCAGGATCGTGAAGGAACCGACGAGCACGAAGAGCATGGCCATCTTAACGTCGTAGGCTTCGATCTTCTTGCCCAGATACTCCGGAGTGCGGCCCACCATCAGGCCGGCAATGAAGACGGCCAGAATCACGAAAACAATCATTCCGTAGAGGCCGGAACCGACGCCGCCGAACACGATCTCTCCGAGCATGATGTTGATGAGAGGGACCATGCCACCGAGGGGAGTAAACGAATCGTGCATGCCGTTCACCGCGCCGCAGCTCGCGTCCGTGGTGACGGTGGCATAGAGCGCCGTGCTGGCGATGCCGAACCGCGTCTCCTTCCCTTCCATGTTGCCGCCCGGCTGCAGGGGGCCGGCCGCCTGGTTGACGCCGGCGAGCAACGGATTGCCTTGCGCCTCGGCCCAATAGGCGGTGGCCGCACCGCAGAGAAAGAGCGCGGCCATGGCAGCCCAGACGGCCCATCCGTGTCCCGGCGAGCGCGTCATGCGGCCCAAGGTGTAGGTGAGACCCGAGGGAATCGCGAATATGAGCACGAGCTGGAGAAAGTTGGTGGAAGGAGTGGGGTTCTCGAACGGGTGGGCACTGTTCGCGTTGTAGAATCCCCCGCCATTGGTGCCGAGTATCTTGATCGCTTCCTGAGAGGCTACGGGACCCTGGGCAATCTTTTGATCGTGAACAGTCTCAGTGGAGGTCTTACCGTCGGCCCCTGTCACCTGCACCATTTGCGGCTCAACGAGCGAGACGGTCGTGTAGGGCTTCAGGTTCTGCACCACGCCCTGTGAAACGAACACGAGCGCCACGAGCAGGCTGACCGGAAGCAATACCCACAGCAGGCAGCGCGTCAAATCCACCCAAAAATTTCCCAGGGTTTCCGCCTCGTGCCGCGCAATTCCGCGAATCACGGCGATGGCAAGCACGATCCCCACGGCCGCAGAGGCAAAGTTGTGGTACGCCAGACCGGCCATTTGTGTGAAGTACGACATAGTGGTTTCCGGGACGTAAGCCTGCCAGTTGGTGTTCGAGGTAAACGAGACCGCGGTGTTCCAGGCCAGGTCCGGCGTCACATTTCCAAGATGCTCGGGATTCCAAGGAAGCCACTTCTGCATCCGTTCGATCAGATAGAGGATCAGCATCGAGACGCCGCTAAAGAGCAGCATGGCCGTGGTGTAATCCGTCCACGGCATTTCGAGGTGTTCGTGCACGCCGGTGAGGCGATAGACCAGCCTTTCGACCGGCCGTAGCACCGGGTCCAAAATCGTGGGCTCGCGATTGAATACCCGCACCATGTACACGCCCAGAGGCTTGGTGAGGGCGAGGATCACCGCGAGAAATACACCGATTTGGAACCAGCCGATGGCAGTCACAGCTAGAACTTCTCCGGTTTCAACAGGGCGTAGAGCAGGTAGCCCAGCAGCAGGACACAGATGGTCAGCAGAACCACGTCTTGGAGGCTCACAGCCTAGCTCCTATCGCAGGCGTTCGCAGGCGCGAACGTACAGGACAGCAACGCAGACAAAGAGGAAAGTCGCGACGACGAAGATGATGTCTAACATGGAGACCTCAGTGTTCCTGCCGGCTCAATGCTCCTCAATCAGACAGGCTCATCGTAACTCAATTCCCGAAAATCCGGTCTGGAACGTGCCCCACCTGCGCTCCAGGAGCCGCAGAACAAGCCCCTCCCCTCTCGTTTTGCTCCACCAACTTACCAGACCGAGATTAGGAAGTTGTAAGGGAGACATCCCTTTTTCATAAGGCAGCGCGCCCGATAGGGGAAGCAAACTCCGCGGTTCTGCAGGCTAGTGAGGCGAGGAATCGAAGGAAATAATGAGGCCGAGAATGAGCGTGTTCTGCGACGGAGTGAGGGCAACCACGCCCGGAGAGAGATAGTGATCGGCGAAAAAGCCTCCCCCCGGCCCGCGCGAATTGTCGAAGCGATGCTCCAGCCTCACGATGGTGTTCCACCGGCGAAAGGGCCAGCGGTATTCGAGACTTTCCGTGTTGGAAGCGATGAGCTGATCGAACCCGGTGAGGCGTCCGTCGGGGTCCCAGAAGAACTCCGGTCGCTCCGTGAGGCTCCAGTGCGAATTGAACGCCCAATGGATGGGCAACTGCGCCAGGGTCCAGAAAACTCGGGGACTGCCGGCCGTCGCCAGGCCCTCTGTGCCCACCTGATATTCGAAAGCAACCGTCGCGCGGCCCGGCTTGTATTCCACGATGCTATCGGAAAGGAACCGCCAGCACGGAAGAGAAGCATCGCGCTGTTGCGGGCCGTAAAAAATCGTCTCTTTCCAGTTGAGGTGATCGGATACCTTGTAGGCAACCTGACCGCCCGCGCTGGGACCGTGGCTTACCTGCGCCAAATGCGCATACCCGTTGATCAGAAAAAACGCCGCGGCAAGCTTCTTGCTGAACGGATAGGAGGCGTTAACGCCGAACATGAGATAGGGGGTGTAATCACCCGCCCAAGGACGCGTGTAGGTGAAATTGTCGCGGGCATAGAGCGAATCGTAACCGATCAGGCTGCTGAACAGTCCGGCCTGAATCGTGAGCCCATTTCCTACGGGCGCGAGATAAGAGACGTCAGTCGAGCCGAAGTGCCGGAGCCAGCGGGCATCGGAAACGTCTGGCGCGGTAGGAGAAAATCCGAAGTCCTCGGAATCCTTTCCGGCCTGCCAGGTGAGTTCGGCGCCCCAGCGCGACTTCTCGACGGCCTGCTTTTTCACGTAGATTACGGCCATGTTCAAATCGGGCTGGTTAACCTTGAAGTCGGTGCTACGGTTCCGGAAGAGATGGTTCACCGGAAAGTCGAAATCGAGCAGGTAACCGAGGTCAGCGAAAGCACCGTATTGCCAGAGCGGCTGGGGCGGCTGATCCTCCAGTTTTGGTTCTGGGGGCGCGGCAGGCTGGGCCTGAGAGACTCCCGCCGAAGCCTCTTGTGCCAGGGTTGCCTGAGGCAAAGCGCCGGCTAGAGAAAAACAGGCGAGCGCCAGAACGGCTATGCGGGCAGATTGCCGCGCGCCATCCCTTCGCTCTGCAATTCTCCTGGCCGACATTTGCCGCGGCGAAGCGCCGCTGTCTACAGGCGCAACCGTCGCGAAAGATTAAAAGGTGTGGCGCGATTCGCAGCAAGGGGAATTTTGACCGTGCGGAGCCGATGAAAGAGGGATTACCCGGCTGATGCGGCAGTTGAGCCGCGGCTAGCGCAGGAGCAGGGCGCGCTCCAGTAACGGCCCAAGCGAGAGGGCCGGAAAGAAGCTCAAACCGCCAAGCAGACAAATCGTGACGGCCAACACCGCGCCAAATGTAACTGTGTCCGTGCGCAGTGTGCCGGCGTGAACCGGCCCGCGCCCCTGACAGGCGAACTTGCCGGCGAGCGCCAAAGCGGGAATGGCCAGCGCAAATCTTCCCACGAGCATGGCCACAACGGTGGTGAGATTGTAGAAAAGGCTGTTGGCGCTCAGGCCGCCGAAGCTCTGGCCGTTGTTGGCCAGGCAGGAAGCATACGCGTAGAGAATTTCGGTGAACCCATGGGGGCCCGTATTGGTGGTGAGTCCCGAGAGCCCGCCGCGCGAAGTGACAGCGAGGGCGGTCGATGCGAGCACGCACGCGGGCCCCGCAAGCGTGTAGAGCATGATCAGCTTTTGCTCGCATGGCCCTACACGTTTGCCGAGGTATTCCGGCGTGCGCCCGATCATCAGACCAGTGAGAAAGACGGCAATCAGCGCGACTAGGATGATGCTGTACATCCCGGTCCCCAGGCCGCCGAAGATCACCTCACCGAGGAGCATGTTGACGAGAGGCACCAGACCGCCGATGGGCGTGAAGCTGTCGTGACCAGCGTTGGTCGAACCCGTGGCCAAATTCGAAGTGACCACGGCCGTGAGGGCAGAGCCGGGAGCACCAAAACGAACCTCTTTTCCTTCCATGTTCCCCGCGCTCTCGTCCAAATGCGGGTAGAGGGGATTCGTGCCGGCCTCCGCGCTTCCGCAAATCCAGAAACCGGCCGCGAGCAGCGCCAGCATCACGCCAAACAACAGCCAGCCCTGGCGCGGCTGGCGCACCATGCGTCCGAACGTGTTGGTGAGCGCGGCCGGAAGCGCGGCAATCGCCAGCATCTCGATGAAGTTTGAGAACGGCGTAGGATTCTCAAAAGGGTGGGCGCCGTTGGCACCAAAAAAGCCTCCGCCGTTGGTGCCCAGATTCTTGATGCTTTCGAGCGCCGCCACCGGCCCCTGAGCGATCACCTGGGTGGCGCCTTCGAGGGTGTGTGCGACGGAATAGCTGTGCCAGTTCATGGGCACGCCCTGCGCAACCAGAATCAAGCTGACGATGATGGAGGCGGGCAGAAGAACCCACATCAGACCGCGGGTCAGGTCCACCCAGAAATTGCCGAGCGTTTCGCTCCTCTCGCGCGCGAAGCCGCGCAGGAACGCCACGCCGACGGCCAGTCCCGCTGCTGCCGCCAAGAAATTTTGGGCCGCGAGTCCCACCATCTGCGCGAGGTAGCTCATCGTGGACTCGCCGGCATAGGCCTGCCACGTGGTGGTTGTGGCGAAACTGACGGCTGTGTTCCACGCCAGGCCGGGATCCATTGGCGTGGAAAGGTACTGCGGGAAGAAATAGGGCAAAATTCGCTGTAGCCGAAGCAATGTATAGAGGAAGAGAATGCCGGCCAGGCTGAAGAATAGAAACGAGAAGCTGTATTCGCCGGCGGACATTTCCAGAGTAGGATCCACGCGGCAAACACGGTAAATCAGCCTCTCGATGGGCCGGCATAAAGGATCCAGCCAGGTGGACTTTCCCGTAAAGACGCGCTCGAGATAGCCGCCCAGCGGGTATACGAGCGCGGCCATCACCACGATGAAAGAGAGAAATTGCAGCGCCGCGTGCGCGTTCATAGAAGCCAGCGAGCGGCCGCCGGTCCCGGCCGATGAAGAACTCCGCACGAGCCGGCTCCCGGCCGCAAATCGATCGCCGCGGATGAGCCGCCGGCCGCGGGAGTCGATGGGAATAGCTCCGCCTGATGTAATGGATTAAAAAATTTCATAGCTGTTTCGTTGCCAGTTCTGGCTCCAGCCCGGCCTTTTTTCTATCATTCGAACCAGGAGTGCGAGTCATGAAACGACTAAACATGGTGCTCGCTCTGGCTGCTGGATTCGCTGGCGGGGCGGTCACGCATTACCTGGTTCCAGTCACCGCACGGGCAGACGCGCTTGCGCCAGTGCCCGCGGAGGTCCGCGCACGCAGCTTCCTGCTGGTGAATGAGCAAGGCAGCGTGCTCGGCAAATTTACGGTCGACCGTGCAGGACGTCCTTCGATCCGGCTGTTCGATCCCAGCGGGCGCGAAGTGTGGAGCGCCGAAGGGCCTTCCATGCGGGTCGCGACGGGCCGCTGAACCAATCGAACGCTGCCATTGGCTGGGCGAAATGGGACGGGGGCTGTGCCCGAGAATTGAGATTCCCTCGTCACGGACTGAGTAGGCGACATGAACTCCCTGCTCTGATAAATGCCTCGCGGTTCTCAGAATTTGACCATAATCGCAAACGTAGCCCGGTTCTCGTATTTCCTCAGGTCCGGTGTCCAGAGCGTGCCATTCGGGAGATAGACCAATGAGCCCGGCGCTCCTGTATCGCCGCCCGGTGGCGTAATGCCGCCCGGTCCGGAAAAGTACGGTACGTCGGACGCGCGGTGGTTGAACTCCCAGCGGAACGTGATGAACTGGCTGGGCATGTAATCGAAGGTCCCGGAAACGTCCCAGGCCTTGAACGGATCGCCGGGGTTCTCGGTAAAGTAAGGCGTCCCGGAAATGGCTGTCGCGCCATTGATGGGCGGCAGCAAAACGAGGTAGCGGCCGGGATTGTCGATGGCTCCGCCACCCACGGTGAAAGCGAACCGATCCCTGTCGAACCACAAGCGGTTATAAATCATAAAGCCGAGGAAACTCTGCTTCTTCACGCCGTTCGCGCGGTCTCCAAAGCAGGCCACGCCGCTTCCGCTCTCGCAGCCCGCGTCAATCGTCAATGTGAAAGCGGACTTGTCCATCCAATTATCGGGCACGTCGAAGTACTTCACCTGGATGCTGTCGTCAGTGTGCCAGCGGGTGCGGTTAGGCGCGCCGAGCGTGTCCCTGCCGACTCCGTACTGGTTGCCCACGATGGATACGCTGTTCGACGGGCGCCAGAGGATCTGTCCGCCCAGCCCCGGCCGTTTGTTGAACTGACCGTAGGATTGCCAGCCGTTGATGAACCATGGCTCGATCTTCAATTTCTTGGTGACGAAGACCTGGACGCGCACGCCGTTGAAGAACCAGGGCGTGTTAGACGACACATAAGACGGCTGGTAGGCCCAGTTATCGTAGTTGTAGAAGCTGAACAGCCCGATGTAGGACATGAAGATTCCCGCGTCCACATTGACCCCGTGCAACACGTCGAAGTGGTAGCCGCCGTACGCTTCAGCCAGATAGCGGTAAGCGTCGTCCAGGTCCCATTGCCCGCGTGCGGCGCTCGGATCGTTCCGCGGCTGGGTCTCGGAATACATGCCGAACTGGGTGAGGAGCCTGCCGCGCACATTGTCCACATGGAGATCGCCGCCGATTCCAAGCTGGGTGAGCTGGAACTCGTTGGCACGGAAAATCTCGCTCGAGCCGCCGATCGTGTCGTCGCTGGGATGGTTGAAGTCCTCGGTGTACTCCACATCCACGCGCACCTCGGGAGTGAAATACTTAGTGGCGAGTGGGTAGTCCTTCTGCCTGCTGTTTCCGGTCAGCCACGAATAATCGGCGTAATCGAACGGTTCCTCTTTCGTCTGCGAGGCCGCGACCATGGACTGAGGATCGGGGGTCAAGCCGGCAGGCGAAGCAGGAGCCGTATTCGTATCCGTAGCGGGAGAGGAAGCCACGGTTCCGGCCGCTGGCGGAACTGCGTCTGTCGCGGGTCGGGCAGCCACTGTGGATTCGTGTTCCTTCAGGCGGCGAATCTCGGCCTCGAGCACCGAAATGCGCTGTTTCATCGATTCCAGCTCTTGCAGGAGGGAGTCCGTCTGCGACTGAGTCTCCCCCGGGCTGCCCGCGTCGTTAGGGCCCGGCGGAACGGCGCCCTGCTGGGCGTAACCCCCGCACGGAATTGCCAGAGCGGCGAGAAGAACGGCGGAAACGCGCAGGTATCCCCGCAGATAATTCCTGTGCACTGTGCCCTCCCGGCCCGCAGACCTCAAGAATTGCCCGTCAGTCCGGGCGCACAGCGCAGAATGGGCCGCAGAGCGTAAGGAAGGGGTAATGGAGGTGTCAGGATTTCATAAGGGAGCGCGGCGGACTGAGCGCACCTTTACCCTGAGGCGGGCGCTTCCGGCCCTTAGCTCCGCGCTGGGACTGTTTAGCTCTGAATGCCGGCCGGAAATTCGGCGGCTCAGGATCGGGGCCCGCCGGACACGGACTTCGCCTTCGGGTTCGGTAGGGGTTTGGTGACGATGCCCTGGATCTTGGTGAAGAGCGCGGCGATCTCCGGCGGGGCGCTGCCGCGATTGAACGATACGGTCAGCTTCGTTCCATCGCTATATTCCACCTCGGCCCACTGGACTGGCTGATCGGCGCATCCGGGACACCCGATGCGCCCGGTGAACGCCGCGAGCACCTTGTCATCGAGAAAATGCAGCAAATCGTCCCAGTCCTCTTTGGTGATCGCGGCCTCCGATTTCATCTCCGGGTAGTGCTTCTTGTCCGAGAGTGACCGCGAGACGCTGCGCAGCACTCCGGACTCAACAGTGGTTGAGGATTCGCAGTATCCCTCGCATCTTGCCGCAGTGTAGCCAATGCGCACTCGCGTGATTTTGGCATCCGGGTCCGGGGTCGGTTGCGGCGCCTGCTGCTGGGCCAGGGCCGCGCCACACGTCACCAGCGCGGCGGCCAGCAGCCTCAGAAGTCCGCGAGGCACGCCCGTATTCCGCATGAGGGTTGGACGAATCGGAGCCACCTGTGCGTTGCCCTGTGCAAAGCCAACCGGACTCGGGAGAACATCTCCTGGCCGGAATCGATGGAGGCGCGGGTGGGATTCGAACCCACGCATGGAGGTTTTGCAGACCTCTCCCTTAAACCGCTTGGGTACCGCGCCTCGGGAACTCCAGTGTAGCAAACCCTTACTCGGTAGTTGAAGCTTCGCCGCCGCCGCCGTCTCCGGCGGCGATCGCCTCGAGCAGCACAAAGAGAAGAGGCAATTCGACAGGCTTGGGCAGGTAGGGCTGGCCGCTTGCCTCCAGGAATTCGAGTGTGGCGGGATTTCCCGTTTCGCCGGTCACAAAGATCACACGGCTGCGGGCCTCCGGCAGGTTCTTGGCCAGAAATTCAAAAAGTTGCTTCCCGTCGAGCTCCGGCATATTGAGGTCGGATAGAATCACCGCGAAATCCTCGCGCACGAGCAACTGCATCGCTTCGCGTCCGTTCTCGACGGACACGGCGTCGAAGTGGGCCGCCGCGAGCGCTTTCGCCAGCACAGCACGGGCCTCTGGATCGTCTTCGATAATCAATGCGCGCGGCCTGGAAGCGTCTTCTTCGGGCTCGTCGCGGAACCCAGTGGAAGTTTCCACGCGAGGGCCGCCCCCGGCCATCACTTCGTGCCGCGTGACGCCGCGGCAGATTCTGCAGTGGCGATTGACGAACTTCTGTGAGCGCAGTTCCCGGGCCTCGAGGTCGCCGCGCGTCACCTCGCTCCGAGTCCCGCAAGAAAAGCAGCGCAATTTCACAAAGCGCAAGGCTCCCCTCCCGCATGGCAGGCCGGAAGGGGGCCCGTCTCCAATCCGTTCAGGCGCTCCGTACGATCTTCTGGACGCGGCCGAGCCGCGCCCGGCGCATCCTCAGCGCGGCACTGTGGCCGCCGTCGTGCCCGCACCCGCGGAAGCAGCCGCGGCGTCGCCGCCAGACCGCCGGTCCTGTTGCAAGCGCTGCTCGGCGGCCTTCAACAGGTCGTCGAGCGGGCGGTCCTGTGTGTAGCGCGCAGAACCGATGGCGAAGCGCAAATTGAATTCCGTCATCCCGCTGCGGCGGCTCCAATCGGCCAGCGACTCCTTAATGCGCGCGCTCAGCACCTGCACGCCAGCATCGTCCGTATCGGGAAGAATCAACAGGAATTCGTCGCCACCAAAGCGGACTACTAGATCCGAATTCCGCGCTTTGGTCTGCAGCAATTGCGCGATTTGCCGCAGCACCACGTCGCCGCCGGTGTGCCCCAAGCTCTCGTTCACCCGCCGGAAGCCGGTGATGTCCACAAGCATCACGGCCAGGCTCTTCCCCAGGCGCTTCACCCGGCTGATTTCCTTTGCAAGCATCACGCGCAGATAGCGGCGGTTGTACACTTCGGTGACCGGGTCCTGAAGCGCCAGTTCGCGATTCAGTTCCGCCTCGATTTTCTGTTGCACGAGCTCCTGCTGGAGTCCGCGGATCACAGCGTCTCGCTGCGCAAGGTAGAAATTCACCAGCACCAGAAGCGCAATCACGCCGAACAGCATGGGCGGTATCAGTTGCGAGATGCCTTGAATGGACCACGCCGAGCCGGGGGCGGAAAGCAAACCGTAGGCAGCCATCCCGATGCCCAAGATCGCCAGCCCGAGCACTAAGAAAGACCAGTACTGCCAGTCGCGGCGTTCCAGCCGTAACGGACGCTCTTCGGTGACGGGATCAGTGAGCTGGTCGGGCATCGGCAAGAATCTGAGCGCTCGTTCCTTTTGAAGGGATGGTAGAGCACGCTGCGAAGGCAGTCAAGTTTTCGGAAACGCGCGGCAAGGGGGGCGACTGCCCAGGAAGAGACTTCTGCGGCGCGGTGAGGGCCTCCAGCCGGGTCGTGAGAGAGTAACGCATTTTCATCCATAGATAAATTAAGATTGACATTAGAAGTTAACCTCGCTTAACATACGGCGCACCGTGAATAACTGCCGTGAATCCTTCGGCCAAACTGCTGCCGCAGCACCATGCTGCCGGCCGGCGGCGCTCGACCGATTCTTACGAGAATCTTTGTCCGCGCTCTCCCTCGCCGCCGTGCTGCTCACCTTTTCTCAGGGCGCCCTGTCCCAGGGCGAAACCACGAGTGCCATCACGGGGCAGGTGACGGATACGACCGGTGCGGCTGTGCCGGATGCGCGCATGACCATCACACATCGCGAGACCGGGCTAGCTCGCTCGCTCACAACCGATCAAGAGGGAAGGTTCAGCTTTCCGCAGCTTAAACCCGGGACCTATTCGGTCAGTGTTGAAGCTGCCGGTTTCACACCGCAGACCATTGCGGAGGTGCTCGCAGGCCTGGGCCAGAAGCAGACCGTCAACTTCACCCTGCAGATTTCCCAAGCGAGGCAGACCATCGAAGTGAACGCCAGCAGCACACTCATTAATCCGGAAACCGCGAACACCTCCACAAATCTCGCCGCGCCCGCTCTCGAGAATCTTCCTAATCCCGGCGGCGACCTTACTTATCCTCTTCAATTCGCTCCCGGCGCGCTCATCAATACGGCGGGAAGCAGCAACGACTTTGTGGGGAGCTCGAATGGATACGGCAACGTGGAGTTCAACGGTCTCCCCGCACTTTCCAACGGCTACATCGTGGACGGGCTGGAAAGCAACGACCCGCTCACGAACCTCAACAGCGGCCTTTCCACCAATCTGGTGCTGGGACTCAACTCAATCGCTGAAGTCACTGTAAACACGCTTTCCTACTCGGTGGATCAGGGGCGCTACGGCGCCTCGCAGGTCAACTACGTTACCAAGTCGGGCACCAACCAATTCCACGGAAATCTTTATGAAATCTGGAACGGGTCCGTGCTGAACGCCGCAGACTACTTTACGAATGCCACTCCGGGAAATTACAAACCGCGATCCACTGTGAATCATTTTGGGGGGAGCCTTGGCGGGCCCATGGTTCGCAACAGACTGTTTTTTTTCTTCGACAGCGAATGGGTCCGCATCGCGCTCCCGATTGTGAACGCCACTACGGTCCCCACTGCCGCGTTCGAAAGCTACGTCCTTCAGGAGTTGCCGCTGGGCGGTACGGACGCGGTGACAGGCGCGGTCTATCCAGCCTCGCCGCAGTCGCTGCCCTTCTACCAAAAGCTCTTCGCGCTTTATGGAAACACGCAGGGGACGCCGCTGCCCGTCCTGGGCTGTCCATTCAACGCAGACGGGAGCGCAGCCTCCGGCAACCCGCCGAATGGAAACGGCTGCGCCAACCGGCAGAGCGTGTCGCACTCCAGCGACGACCATGAGCAAGTGCAGACGGCGCGGCTGGACTACAACATCAACGCGAACAGCAGCGCCTGGCTCCGATTTCAGGCCGATACGGGCTTGCAGGCTGCCTACACGGATCCGATCAATCCGCTCTTCAACTCCGTGTCGTCGCAGCCGCTCTATTCCTTTGCGGTGGGCTACACCTATGCCCTGTCGCCGCACTTGGTGAATTATTTCAATCCCGGATTCTCGTGGTACGCCAGCCTGTTTGCGCCCAGCGACTTTCAAAAGACCCTCGCCGCACTTCCTATCGTCCTGCAGGGCATCGGCTCGAACGCTCCGTTCACCACTATCGGCGGGCTCGACAACACCTGGGTGCAGGGCAGGCGCGCGGGGCGCGTATTTCTAAACGACAATCTGGCCTGGAGCCGCGGGACGCACGAATTCCGATTCGGAACCAACACCAGAATCTTCCGCCTCAACGATTTCGATTTCGGCGAGGGCACGGTTCCGACGGTTACGTACACCACGCTGCCGCAATTCATTTACGGCGTCGCGTCCACGGTTTCAGAGACCTTTCCGCTCTCGGCCAACCAGCCCTTCAACTTTCTGAATCTGGATCTCTACGCGCAGGATACCTGGAAGCTCACTTCGAAGATTACCTGGACAATCGGTCTTCGCGACACGCTCAATTCCAATCCACTAAATCCCCACGAGAATATCGCACGACTCCCCGGCTCGTTCGCTTCGATCCTTCACGACGTGAACCAGCCGCTCAGCGCGGCCATCGAAACTCATCTGGGCAATCTGTTCGAGTCCACACCGCTAGCCATTCTGCAACCCAGAACCGCGCTCGCCTGGCAATTTGCGCCCCATACCGTTCTTCGCGCCGGATTCGGACTATTTAGCGACATTCTGCCCGGCAGTATCGCAGACGTGCTCGGCGCCAACCCGCCCTACGTTCGAACCTTTGAAGGCGGCCTGCTAGGCACTGCCGGCGGCACTGCCATCGCGCCCGGCGTACCGGGGAGTGCGGTGGATGCGGTGGTGGCGGCAAACCAGACATTCGGCGCAGGATTTTCCCAGGGCGCTCTCTCTTGTGCCTCTCCGCAGGCAAATCCGGCGGGCTGCCTGCCTCCGGTCGCCTTCACGGCAGTCCCCAACGGTGAGCTTCACGCACCTTACTTCATGGAGTGGAGTCTCGGCATCGAACATCAATTCGGCGGGACAGCAACTGTGCGCGCGCAGTACGTTGGCACGCGCGCCGTGGATCAGCCCTATCTGATGCAGGTAAACGGCTATCAAACGGTCTGCCAGGGCTGCTTCGCGCCTTATCCTTATCTCCAGCCCCCCGATCCGCGTTTCGGAGCGGTCACGCAGTTCTCCACCGGGGCCGGCAGCAACTACCGCGGATTGCAGCTCACGGCCATGAAGCGCCTGTCCCACGGCCTCGAAGGCCAGATCAATTACACTTTCAGCCGCTGCATGGATGAGGTCTCGAACGGCGGCTTCCTTCAGTTCTCTGCAGGAGCGGTACTCTCTCCCTTACCCGGAGAATTGGCGCGGAATTACGGCCCCTGTGACTACGACATTCGGCACAACCTCACGGCGGAGGACACCTACCAGTTGCCGATACACGTGCGGAGGCGGGTTCCGGGCTACGCGCTGAACGGGTGGCAGATCTCGAACACGGTTTTCTGGCACAGTGGAATTCCCTTCTCGGTGTTCAGCACGCCGTATTCGGCCGACGGAAACGGGATCGTGCAGGGTGGCGGCCCGCAGTACGCAAGCCTGGTGCCAGGCGTACCTCTCTACATGCATCACGCGATTCCCGGCGTCACTCAACCGGGAACGGTACAGTGGTTAAATCCGAACGCGTTCATCTCCGCCGTCGATCCCAGCACGGGGGCATGCCTTGGGGGCGACAGCCCGCAGAGTTGCCAGTTCGGAACCCTTGGCCGCAACGCCCTCCGCGGGCCGGATTTCTTTTGGAGTGATTTTTATCTCACCAAATGGATGCCGATCACCGAACACGTGAAACTGCGTTTTGAAGCACAATTTTTCAATGTTTTCAACCATCCGAACTTCGGATTGCCGGCCAACGTTTTCGCGGGAATTCCCGGAAAGCCGTCCACGCAAACTGGTTTCGGTGCGCTCACCTACACCACGTCTCCTCCCACGGGCTTGCTCGGTGTCGGGCTCGGGGGCGACAGTTCGCCGCGGATGATCGCCTTCCACGCCCGAGTAGAATTCTGAATTTCCCATTCTGGGGTCAATCTCGAAATCGCCGGATGACCGCAGGGGGCGGCGGAAAACGCTGCCTGAGCCTATTCCTCTCCAACTCGAGACCGCGCGCCGGCACCGCGCTTGTGGAGCTTGGCAAAATCGGTCTTGGCGGCGGCAACCTTTTCCTTCTGCGGCCCCAGGCGTTTGCGTGCTTCACTGACGAACCCGAGGAAGCGCCGGGAGAGTTCGCGAATACGCTCTGCGTCGCGGATCTCGATCGCATCTGCAGGGATCAACTCGGTCCCGACGCCTATTCCGGTGGCCCCGGCCAAAATGTAATGACCCGCCGTCTGTTGATTGACGCCTCCCGCTGCGATCAGCGGAATCTGCGGCAAGGCAGTTTTCAGCGACTTGATGTATTTCTCGCCGCCGATTCCGCCGCAAGGGAACACCTTGACGAAATCGGATCCGGCGTCCCACGCAGTAATCACTTCCGTGGGGGTGAGCGCGCCTGGAAGCACGGCCATCTCGTTTCTGGCCGCGAACTCGACCACCTTCAAATCGAGCCCGGGGCTGGTAAGGAACTGCGCGCCGGCGTCTAGGCAGCGCTTGGCGACTTCCGCATTCAGAACCGTGCCGGCGCCGACCAGCATCTTGGGATGAAACTTCACCAAATGTGAGATCAGCTCAATGGCCTCGCTGACCGTAAGAGTGATCTCGACAATGGGTATTCCGCCGCTGGCCACCGTTTCCGCGGCGAAATGCGCCTCTTCTGCGGTGCACACGCGGACGGCGGGAATAATTCCGATCTCTTCAATGCGCGCGCAAACTTCACCTTTTTTCATAGTCACGGTCCCTCAACACTTCGGCTCCCCGCAGCGCGCTCCGCCGGCGATTGCACGGCCCGGCGTCATCAGCTGGCTTCCTCCGGCTCAGGCTCGGGGAGTTTGTCGCCTGGATGCGCCCACCAAACGTAGAGCGTCGGCAGCAGAAAAATGCTCATCAACAGGTCGGAAATCAGGCCGCCGACAATCACGATCGCGAAGGGCCGCTGAGAGTCCGACCCGATGCCGTGCGAAAGCGCCGCGGGCAGCAGGCCCAGCGTGGCCACCAACATAGTCATCAAGATCGGCCGCAGCCGCAAGACCGCTCCTTCCGAGGCGGATTGCTCGATGGTGTAGCCCTTAGCGCGCAGCTGATTGATGTATTCCAGCATGATCACACCCGTCTGCACGGAGACGCCAAACAAGGCCAGAAAACCTACGCCTGAAGAGACGCTGAAATTGGTGTGAGTGAACAGGAGGGCGAGCAGACCTCCCAGGCGGGCCATCGCTACGTTGGTCAGGATGAGAAACGCCCATTTCAATGATTTGAACATGGTGTAGAGAATTACGAAGATCACCAGGATCGTTACGGGCAGCACAACGAGCAGCCGCCGCTCCGAACGCTTCTCGCTCTCATACTCCCCGGCCCAGTCGATGGAATATCCCGAAGGCAGCTTGACGGCGGCATGCACCTTTTCGATCGCCTCTCCCACCGTGCCGCCCAGGTCCCTGCCCCGCACGCTGAACTTGATGGCCACATAACGGGAATTCGCCTCACGGTAAATTTCCGAGCCGCCGTCGGAGACGTTGATCTTGGTAAGCTGCGCCAGCGACACGCGCTCTCCCGTCGGAGCCAGCAGCCTGATTCTCTCGATTGCTTCCCGGGTGTCGCGGTATTCCGGCAAGTAGCGCAACACGAGGTCGTAGCGCTGCTCGCCAATCAGCACCTGCGTCAGGGCGTTGCCGCCTACAGCCGTCTGAATCGCGTCCTGGACGTCCGAGACGTTGATTCCGTACCGGGCAGCCTGTTCCCGGTCCACCTCGAAATTCAGGTTCGGCTGCCCAAGGACGCGGAACAGTCCCAGATCCTCCACGCCGCGGATCTGCCGCATCACATCCACCACCTGGTCGCCCTTTTCTTCGAGCGTGCGCAGATCGTCCCCGTAGATTTTCACGGCCAGTGCGCCCTTCACGCCGCTAACGGCTTCCTCCAAATTATCTGAAATCGGCTGCGAGAAATTCCAGATCACGCCGGGAATCTTCTCCAGTTCCCGGTTCATCGCTTCGATCAGCAATTCCTTGTTCTGGTGGAATACAGGGCGCCATTTTTCCTTCGGCAGCAGGTCAACGAAGTATTCCGTGTTAAAGAAGCCTGTGGTGTCGGTGCCGTCGTCCGGCCGTCCCACCTGGTCCACCACCTGCGGTACCTCGGGGAAGGAGCAAAGCAACTGCCGGGCCAGATTCGCCACGCGCGCTCCTTCGGTCGGGCCCGTGCTCGGCGCGAGAGTTCCGCGGACCCAGATGGCTCCTTCATCCAGATGCGGAAGGAATTCCGAGCCAATCACGCCTCCGAATGCGAGAAAAACCGCCAAGGCGAAGCACACCAGGGCCACGCCGACTGTGAAGGGTCGCTTGCGGATCGCCCAGAGCACCGCCGCGCGGTAGCGCACGGTCAGATAGGCCATCACCGGGTTGTGCCATTCCCGCACGCCCGAGCGGAACAAGATGCTGGCCAGGGCCGGCGCCACCAGCACCGAGAAAATCAGGGCGCCGAGCAGCGCAAATGCCACCGTCAAGGCCATGGGCTTGAAGAGTTTTCCCTCCACTCGCTGGAGCGTAAAAATCGGCAGGTATGCCGTGATGATGATTGCAATCGCATAAAAGACTGGCCGCTGAACTTCGTGCGCTGCTTCGCGGATGCGATCGAGCGGCGTGCGGTGATCGGATTCAGGACGGTTCAGATGCCGGACGATGTTTTCCACCATCACCACCGCGCCATCCACCACCATCCCGAAATCCAGCGCGCCGAGAGAGAGCAGATTCGCGGAAATATGGCGCTGCTGAAGACAAATGGACGCGAACAGCAAGGAGAAGGGGATCGTGAAC
>JASHRU010000380.1 GCA_030037225.1 Candidatus Acidiferrales bacterium
CGCCGGCCTTGCGCCTCAGCAGCATCAGATGCTTCTCGTTCTCGCGGCCTCTGGCTGCGGCCCTGCCCCTTCGATCCGCGAACTCTCCCGCCGCCTTTTCCTCAACCACAATTCCACCGTCGAGCTCGTCAATCGCCTGGAACGAAAGGCCCTCGTCCGCCGCGCCCGCCGCTCCGGCGACCGCCGCCAGGTCAGCGTGCGCATCACCTCGCGGGGCCGCCGCCTGCTCGCCAAGCTCACCCGCCATCACCTCGCCGAATTGCGCTCCGCCGGGCCCGAACTCGTCAGCGCACTCCAGGCGGCCATTCGCGGAGCGCGACGCGGATGACGCCTCGCTCCCGCCTCTCCGATCGCGTCTCCGCCGCTGGCCACGGCGGCCGCCGCCTCCTCGACCGGCTCGGCGTGGAAGAAGAACACGGCGAACTCCGCGATTACACCACTACGATTCGCTTTATTCCCATCGCCCTGGCCTCGATTCCCATCGGCCTCCTCTGCGCCTTCGGCGCATTCGTCCTGCTCCGGCTCATTGCCCTCTTCACCAATCTCTTCTTTTATTCTCGCTGGAGTTTTGAGAACTCATCCCCAGCCGGCCATCATCTCGGGTACCTCGTCGTTCTTGTACCCATCGCCGGCGGACTGATTGTCGGCCTCATGGCCCGCTACGGCTCCGACCAGATCCGCGGCCACGGCATCCCCGAAGCCATCGAATCGATCCTCATGAACGGCAGCCGCGTCGCCCCTCGCCTCGCCGTCCTCAAACCGCTTTCCGCCGCCATTGCCATCGGTTCTGGCGGGCCCTTCGGCGCGGAAGGCCCCATCATCATGACCGGCGGCGCCCTCGGCTCCCTCATCGCCCAATTCTTCCATCTCTCCAGCGCCGAACGCAAAACTCTGCTTGTCGCCGGAGCCGCTGGCGGAATGTCTGCCACGTTCGCTTCGCCCGTTTCCGCGGTTCTTCTGGGAGTGGAGGTTCTGCTCTTTGAGTGGAAGCCGCGCAGCCTTATCCCCGTCGCTCTTTCCAGCGCCACCGCCGCCGCCGCTCGCTGGTACCTGCTCGGGCCCGGCCCGCTATTTCCCGCCGTCCCTCATCCCTTTGTCTATCCGCCGAAGGTCCTGCTTTCCTGCGTCCTCGCCGGCCTTTTTGCCGGACTGCTCGCCACTCTGGTCACCAATTCGCTCTATCGCGTCGAAGACACGTTTCAGCGCATGCCCATCCACTGGATGTGGTGGCCTGCCATGGGAGCCGCTGTTGTCGGCGTAGGCGGACTAATTTTCCCCGAAGCCCTCGGCGTCGGCTACGACCACATCGCCACGCTCATCCAGGGACACGCCAGCCTCCGCCTCATCATCGGCATCCTCATCGTCAAATGGTTCATCTGGGCTGCCTCGCTCGGCTCCGGCACATCTGGCGGCGTGCTCGCTCCTGTGCTCATGATCGGCGGCGCGCTCGGTGGCGCCGAAGCCCTCTGGTTTCCCGACGCCGGTCTGGGCTTCTGGCCCCTCGTCAGCATGGGAGCGATGCTCGGCGGAACCCTCCGCGCCCCGCTCGCAAGCATCGTTTTCACGTTCGAAGTCACTCGCGACGGCGGCGCGCTGCTCCCTCTGCTCATCTCCGTCGGCGTTGCCTACGGCATCACCGTCCTCACCCTGCGCCGCTCCATCCTCACCGAAAAAATCAGCCGCCGCGGTTATCACCTGAGCTGCGAGTACTCCATCGATCCCCTCGAAATCCTTTTCGTTCGCGAAGTCATGCGCTCGAATATCCTCACCCTGCGCGCGGATATGACCCTCGAAACCCTCGCCCGCATGGTCAAGACAGAGCATCGCCGCAGCCAGCGCCTTCTTCCCGTTGTGGACGCCGACAATCGGCTCGTCGGCGTGCTCACCCGCAACGACGTTCGCCACGCCCTCCTCGAGCACGAGACCGACTGCGGTACCGTCACTCTCGCCCAGCTCGCCCGTCCCAACCCGGTTGAAGCCCATCCCGACGAGCCTCTCCGCATCGTCGTCAACCGTATGGCCGATACGGGCATCACGCGCTTCCCCGTCGTGGAAAATAGCGCCAGCCGCAAGCTGCTGGGCATGGTGGCTCTTTCTGACCTGCTCAAAGCCCGCGCCCACCAGCTCGAAGAGGAATTTCACCGCGAACGCGTGATCAGTATCTGACCGGGACGTGAGCGAGAGCGGGTCGTCTTCGTTTCCCAGGGCCGCGCCGGACGCGCCGGCCCGTCGGGGACCCCGCTCAATTGCTCCCCTCTCCCAGGTACTTTTCCAGCCAGCCTAGCACTTCCTGCATGTGCTTCCGGCTGTTTTCTCCCTTTAAGATCCAATGTCCTTCGTCCGGAAATACCACCAGCCGCGATGGCACGCCGAGCCGCTGCAGCAGCTTGAATGTTGTCATGCTCTCATTGATCGGAACGCGATAGTCCAGCTCCCCTTGCGTCACCAGCGTCGGCGTTCGAAATGCGCCGGCATAGCGGATAGGACTTTGATCCATCCACTGTCCGCCCTTTTCCCAGATGGGGCCGCCCATGCGCTGTTCCCGGTCGAATCCCCCGTCGTTCACGCCATACTGTGATTCGTTGTTGATCGCCCCGGCATGCGTCACGATGCATTTGAACTGGCTCGTGTGCCCGTTGAACCAGTTCATCAGATATCCGCCGTAGCTCGCTCCCGCGGCCGCTTGCCGGTGTTCGTCGATGTAGGGATACCGGTGCACGGCTTCCGTGATCGCCTCCAGGATCTCCTGCGCCGGGCCGCGCAGCACGTCTTTCTCCACATCGTCCGCGAATTTCTCGCCGAATCCCGTCGAGCCCATGTAGTCGGTCTCCAGCACCACGTATCCCGGAGAGGCCAGAAGATAATTGTTCCATCGCGACGAAAACGCGTCTGTGGACATCCCGTTCGGACCCCCGTGCGGAAAAATGAGCAGCGGATAATGCTTGCCGGCGTCGAACTTCGGCGGAAGAAACATGATGTTGTGGATCCGCCGCCCGTCCTTCGCCGTAAACCAGAAATGGATCGGCGGCGGCGAGTCGATCTGCGCCACGGTTTCCGCGTTGAAGTTGGTCAGCATTTTGTGCGGCGCAGCGCCCCCTTCGAGCCTCACAATCTCAGCGGGCTCCACAGCGGTCTGATACAGGGCGATCAATCCACCCTCTGCCGGATGCACGCCCGAATAGCTCCCCCGTTCCACCGCGAACAACCGCTCCACCTTTCCCCCGCCCGCCGCGACACGAAAGAGTTGGTTGAAGCCGTCGTCCTCCGCCGCGATGTAGATGGTCTTTCCATCGTCGGAAATCGAATAGCTTCCAACCGACCGGTCCCAGCCCTCTGTCAGCACCGCGGGCTGTCCCGCAGAAGGCCAATCGAGCCGCACCAGCCGCGTCAGCGAATACAGCCGCTCTCCCGGAACGGCGCGCCGCGTTTGCAGGGCGAATAGCCCCTGCCCATGCACCGGAAATACGGGCCGGAAGTAGCTGGCTCCCTTCGGCGTGATCTGCTGCGGCTCTCCTCCCCCCACGGGAACGGAATAGAGCGCGGCTTCAATTTCTCTGGTCATCATTTCATTGCGGTTCCAGTAGGCCGCGAACACGATCGACTTCCCGTCCGGTGCCCACACCGAGTGCAACGTCGTGCTCGAGCCCACGTCCTCGGCGAGTCCCGCGAATCCCCCCGACTCCGCGAGCTTTGTCCCTTTCAGCACGTCCACCGGCTTCGATCCCTCGGCCAGTTCTTGCACGAATATGTGCGGTTTCTTTTCGTCAAACCACACGTTCCAGAAGCGCACGGGCATCGCGTCGTAAACCCTCGCCGTGGATTTGCGCTCCTTCCGTTCGGCGGCGATGGGATCGAAGCTGCTTTCAAAAAGAATCGCTTTGCCGTCGGGACGCCATTGGGGATTCGCCGCGCCACCAGACAGGTCAGTCACCCGGCGCGCTTCTCCGCCGTTCATCGGCAGCACGTACACCTGTCCCGCCTCGTCTCCTTCCCTGCGCGTCACAAACGCGATCCGCGTCCCGTCCGGCGACCACACCGGAGATGACTCCGGCTTCCTCGCGTACGTTAGCCGGCGCGGTGGCGCGCTTCCGTCCGCCGCCACCACCCACAAGTCCGCCACCTGTTTTGCGGGATCGTAGTTCGGCTCCGTCAGCAGAAACACAATCGATTTCCCGTCCGGGCTCACCGCCACGTCGCTCACCCGTTTCATTTGCCAGATGTCTTCATGCGTGATCGGACGCTTCTGCGCCGTCGTCTGCGGTGACGGCGTGTCGTCGCCCTTCAATACGGCAGCACTCACGAAAAATGCCGCCGCACAGCACAAAACCATCGCCAGCTTTTTCATGGGCGAACCCCCGAGAGATTTTAGAGTGATCCAGGGCTGATTGCGGCGGCGATAATAGCACGCCGCACCCGATTAGCAGGGAGCGCTGGAGTTCCTCGGCTTGCCCGTCGGCTGCTGGCGGGTCCCGCTGTCGCCCCGCGTCCCTCTTCTCAGTTCGTCCTGGTTATGGCCTTCAGGTCATACTCGGCGGCAGCGACGCTTCTCGTCTTCCGCTTGTAACGGATCACCGAACCCGGCCACAGCGTCGTGTTCTCGCCCGTCTTCGTGTCCTGATACCAGCTTCGGCAGCCGCCCGATTGCCACACCTTCCGGCCCATGCGCTCACGAATCCCCGCGGCAAACTGCTGCTGCGATTCGGCTCGCACTTCCATCATTGCGATCTTCCGCCGCCGCATCATCTTGAGGCTTTTGATCACGTATCCCACCTGCGCCTCGATCATCAGCACCACCGAGTTGTGGCCCAGCCCCGTGTTCGGCCCCAGCAGGATGAAAAAATTCGGAAACCCGCTCACCGTCACGCCCAGGTACGCGCTCATCCCCTCTCGCCACGCATCGTGCAGCTCAATCCCGCCCCGGCCGTAGAGCCGCATCCCGATGAACGCCTCCGTCACCTGGAATCCCGTTCCGAAGATCAGCATGTCCACGGCCCGTTCCACACCGTCGCTGGTCACGATGCTTTTCGGCCGGATCTCCGCGATTTTCTCCGTTACCAGCTCCACGTTCGGCCGCTCCAGCGCGGGATAGAAATCGTCGGAAACCAGTATTCGCTTGCAGCCGATTTCGTAGCTCGGCGTCAACTGCTCGCGCAGCTTTGGGTCCGCGATGCTCGCCTCCAGGTGCCGCCGCGCGATCCTCTCAAAATATTCGCGCACCGTGCGGTTGCCGAGGAAGTTCAGCACCCGCCATTCCAGACTCAGAAAAAGGAAACTGCGGAATGCCCGCATCAATCCCGGCACGCTTCCGAACCGTTTCCGCCATTTCTCCGAAATCCCAAAATCCCGCCGCGGCACAATCCACGCCGGCGTGCGCTGGAACAGGTACAGCCGCCCCGCCTGCGGCGCGATTTGCGGTACAAATTGGATCGAGCTCGCACCCGTGCCCACCACGGCCACCGACTTGCCCGTCAGGTCGACGTCCGGCTTCCAGGTCGCGGAATGAAACTTTGGCCCCTCAAACCGGTCCAGCCCCGGAATTTCCGGATACCGCGGCACATGCAACGCCCCCACTCCCGACACCAGCACGCGCGCGTGGATGCGCAGGTTGTCCCCCGCCATTACTCGCCACAGCCCTGCCGCCTCGTCCCACGCGGCCTCCTGAAATCGCGTCTTGTAGCGGATGTGAGGCGTCAGTCCGTACTTCTCCACGCACCGCTTCAGGTACTGCCAGATTTCCGGCTGGCTCGCGTACATTCGCGTCCATTCGGGATTGCACTCGAACGAATACGAATACAAATGGGACGGCACGTCGCACGCGCATCCCGGGTACCGGTTCTCGTACCAGGTTCCCCCCGCATCCTCGCTTTTTTCGATGATGAGAAAATCCGTTATCCCGGCTTGGAGCAGCCGGATTCCCATGCACAGGCCCGAAAAGCCCGCGCCCAGGATCAGAACATCTACTGTGATGTCCGCCGGATTTTGTTGACCGTTCCCAGTCTCCGCCACGATGGCTCAATCGTACACTACCGCGCTCCGTTTTCGCCGCTCACTGCCGGTTGGCTGGCGTCACGCTCCGGCCCTCGAAAATCACCGCGCGAACTTTTTCCAGCGCGTGAATATCGCTGAGCGGATCCCCCTCCACGGCCACCAGGTCCCCTTCTTTGCCCGTCTCTACCGTCCCCAGTTGCTCAAGCCCCAGCAGCATCGCGCTCGTCTTTGTCCCCGAAACCAGCGCCTGCTGCGGCGTCATCCCGTATTTCACCTCGACGATCATTTCGTCGCGCACCGTCCCTTTTCCCGGCTCGTAGGACTGGTCCGAACCCGCCGCAATCGTCACTCCCGACTTCAGTGCCAGTTGAAAACTCGGGAAATGTGTTTTCGCCAGCGCCCGCTCCTTTACAAGCACGTATTCCGGATAATGTTCTTTCTCCCCGACGGCCAGCCCGTTGTCCACCACGTACACCGTCGGCACCAGCACGGCCTTGTGGCTCTTCAGCAGCTTCACCGCCTCGTCGTTCAGCTCCGACCCGTGCTCAATCGAGTCCACCCCCGCCTCGAGCGCCGCCATAATGCTTCGGATGTTTTCCGCGTGCGCCGCCACTTTCACGTGGTCCATGTGCGCCTGTTCTACAATCACCTTCAGTTCTTCCAGTGAGAGCTGCTCCGCCGTCGGCGAATCGAGCGGCGAAAGCACTCCGCCCGACGCCAGCACCTTGATCACCCTCGCCCCGTATTTGATCTGCAAGTGCACCGCTTTTTCCGCGTCCGCCGGCGAATTCACAAACCCGTTCATCGGCGTATAGAAGTCCTCCATCGGCAGGAACGGCGGCATAGGAAAAAAGTCGCCGTGACCTCCCGGAATCGTCAGCGCATGCGCCGCCGGAACCAGATGCGGCCCCGGTATCGTCCCCTCTTCAATCGCGTCTTTTAGCGCCACGTCAATGAACCCCTCCGTCCCCAGCACCCGCGCCCCCGCAATCCCGGAAGAAAGCGCGTAGCTCATCGCCTTCGATCCCCGCAACGCCGCCAATGGATCCGAAGTCGGCCTTGAAAACGGGCCCGACCAGATGTGGATGTGCGCGTCCACGAATCCCGGCAGCACCGTGTATTTCGAGAGATCGATCTGCTCCGCCCCCTCCGGCGCCGTTACGTCC
>JASHRU010000381.1 GCA_030037225.1 Candidatus Acidiferrales bacterium
ACGCGCACGCCGCGGGCGGAGGTGGGCGGATTGAAGTTCGGCCCGGCGAGCGTACTAGACCTGAATGACCTGCACCGGCAGTGGTACGACTGGACGATGAAAACAGGCCCGAAGCCCGAGTTTCTGAAAAAGCGGGTGGCCTATTACGTGACCGGAGCGGAAGAATGGAAGTATGCGAACACGCTGGAATCGATCGCGCCGGAGCGCCGCGTGCTTTTCCTGGATTCGAGCGGGACGGCGGCGGATGCCTTCCATTCGGGAACGCTCAACGCGGAGAAGCCGCACGGCGCGGCGGCTGACCAATACGTGTACGACCCGATGGACACGCGCTACGGCGAACTGGAGCGTAAGGAGGAAGAGAAGCCGGTGCTCAGCGAGCGGGGGGCGCTGAATTTGTTCGGCAACGGCGTGGTGTATCACACGGAGCCGTTTGCGGAGGATACGGAAGTGACGGGTTACGTGAAGCTGACGGCGTGGCTCGCCATGGATGTGCAGGATACGGACCTGGAGGCGGACGTTTATGAGATTCTGGCGGACGGCACGAGTATCGGGCTGACCTCGGCGTTGGTGCGCGCGCGGTATCGCGACTCACTGCGCGAGGCGAAGCCTGTACCGGCGGGAGAGATCGTGCGATATACGTTCGACAACTTTACGTATTTTTCGCGGCGGATCGCGAAAGGCAGCCGGCTGCGGCTGGTGATTTCGTGTCCGAATTCGATCAACCTGGAGAAGAATTACAACACTTACGGGGATATCTCGCGCGAATCGGGAGCGGATGCGCGGACGGCGCACATCCGCGTGTACCACGATGCGGGCCATGCGAGCGCGCTGGAAGTGCCCATCGCACGCTGACGGCGCCGGCAGGCACACGGCTTAGAGGAGGAAAGGAATGAAGCGGGGCTTGCCGCCCATGGCCGCACGATACTCGGGCGCGGCGAGCAGCACCTGCTCCTCCGCAGCGACGCGACCACGCAATACCCAAACGTGCGCTACGGTGCCGGCGAGCGCGGTGATCCAGGCGGTATGGATCAGGGGCAGGGCCAGCATTTCCACGAACACGGCGGAATAATTGGGATGGCGAACCCAGCGGTAGGGGCCTGAGGCGACCACTCCGAGCCGGGCGGAATCCATCACCTGCACGTTCCAGTGGGCGCCGAGCGTGCGAATCACCCACCAGCGCAGCGCATTTGCGGCTAGAAAGAGCGCACCCATCGCAGCGGCCAGCGCGGGAATGAACGGGCGACGCAGAAAAACCACTTCTGCCGCGGCGCCTGTCAGCACGCAGGTGTGCACGGCGACCATGGCGGGAAACCGCGGGTCTGGGGCACGTTGGGCGCCGCGGGCAGCGAGTTCCTGCTGGTGGCGCCTGGAAATGCCCAATTCGACGAAGCGCAAGACGGCGACGGCGGCGATCAGGACGAGATAAAGCGCCCGGCTCAGCTCCATTGCGCCAGCAGCATTTCTGCGGTGAATCCGGGACCGAAGGCGGCGAGCAGACCGTAATCTCCCGGAGCCAGCTTGCCGCTGCCCAGCCATTCGTGCAGGACGAACAGGACGGAAGCGCTGGAGAGATTGCCGTAGCGGCGCAGAACGTCCCAGGAGGGTTGCGTGCGTTCGCGCGGGAGCCCCAATTCCTCCTCGATGTAATGTAGCAGCTTCTGCCCGCCGGGATGCAGCACGAAAGCGGCAATCTCCTCCTGCTTGAGGCCATGCGAGCCGAGGAAGGAAGTGACCAGCTCCTTGATCTTGCCGCGGATCAGGTCGGGCACGTCGCGCGAGAGGACAATGTGAAAGCCGGAATTTTTCAGGTCGAAGCCCATGGCTTCGAGCGAGTCGGGGAACGTATAGCTGCGCGTATCGAGCAGCTTGGGGCCGGACGCGCCGTTGCCGCTGACGAGCGCTGCGGCGGCGCCGTCGCCGAAGAGGATGCTGGAAATCAGATTGGCCTGGGAAATGTCGCGGCGCTGGAAGGTGAGGCTCGGGATTTCGACGGAAATGACGAGGGCATTTCCGCCGGGAAAGGCGCGGAGAAATTCCTGAGCGCGCGAAAGGGCCGAAGCGCCGGCGGCGCAGCCTAGTTCCGTGACCGGGAGGCGCCGCACGTCACAGCGGAAGCCCATGCGGTTGATCAGGTGGGCGTCGAGAGAGGGAATCATAAAGCCGGTACAGGAGACAGTGATGAGAAGGTCCACGTCGCGAGGGCCGCAGCCGGCGCGCTTGAGGCACTCCTCGGCCACCTGCTGTCCCATGGTTACGGAATTCTCGATGTAGTCGCGGCTCAGCTCCTCGAGGGGCCGCGGTTCAACGATGTGCTCCACGGGATGGATGCAGAAGCGGCGCTCAATCTGGGAATTCTCGACGATGGCCTGCATGGCTTCGAGGCGCGCGCCCTGGAGAGGAAACACCCGGTCGAGATAAAAATGCACGCCCTCGCGCGTGAGCTCGTGTGGAGGGAGCGCGGTGGCCGTGGCGGCGATGGTGGCGCCCGCGCCATTGTGGTCCGCCTGATTTTGAGAAGCGGAAGTGTGCCTCACGCCTGCTCCGCTCTTCGGGCGCCTGACCGCGGAGGACGGAGCGCGAATCGCCCGCCCGCAGCCGACCCCGGAGTCGTGCCTGATTCTACCCCGGTCGGGCCCCGCCCGCGGCAGGGACCCGCCGGTGCGTCCGAAGGTGAAACCCGGCCCCGCAGCCAGCAGATGGTAGCCGTTTGCGGGGCGATGCTCCAGTCCTACGTTTGGGAGAGCCGGGACGAAGCTGCCTCTCGTTTCCACCGGGCGATTGGGAATACACTGTAGGGGCCACGGAGGGCCGCCGCCCGCCGTCCGTGGGAGACGAGAGGAGCTTTAGGAATGTCGGAACGAGTGGCCGACAAGGTTCTAGCCGCGCTGGCTGCGGTGAAGCACGTGCCTCGCGAAAGCATATCGCTGGATAGCGCGCTGGCGGACCTGCGCGTGGATTCACTGGACACAATCACACTGCTGTTCGAGCTCGAGGAACATTTCCACCTGACGCTGCCGGACGATGTGGTGCGATCGCTGCGCACGGTGCGGCAGATCGTGGAAGCAATCGAGCGCTCGCTCGCCGCGCCGGGCCCTGCTCCGGCCGCCACCTCCGACTGATTCCGGCATTGCCTTCCGATACACATAGCGGGCGCCGCGTGGCAGTAACTGGCCTGGGAATGATTTGCGCGCTGGGATCGAACGTGGCCGGGTGCTGGAAGGAAATGGCAGCCGGGCGGCCTGGAATCCGGCGGCTGAAGGCGGTGGATCCGGCGCTGCTGCGTTTTTCGAATGCCGCCGAGGTGACCGGATTCGCGCCTGCCGAGCATTTCGAGCCATCGCGGCTGGATTTGCTGGACCGTTTCGCGCAGTTCGCGATTGTGGCGGCGCGAGAGGCGGTGCGCGACGCCGGGGTGGAATTCACGGCCGCGCTTCGTGATTCGACGGCTGTGGTCACCGGCTGCTGCCTGGGCGGCCAGACGGCGGAAGACGCGGAATTCGAGATTCTCTACCGCCAGGGACGGAACCGCGTCCACCCCCTCACGATTCCGCGCACGATGGCGAATGCCGGGGCCAGCATGCTGTCGATGGAGTTCGGCCTGCGCGGGCCCGCTTTCACGCTTTCGACGGCATGCTCGTCGTCGTCCCACGCCGTTGGGCTGGCGTTCCAGATGGTGCGAAGCGGCGCAGCGGAGATGGCCCTGGCGGGAGGAAGCGAAGCTCCGTTCAGTTACGGCCTCCTGAAGGCCTGGGAAGCCATGCGCGTGATTTCCACGGATACCTGCCGGCCGTTTTCGCGCGACCGCAAAGGGATGATCCTCGGAGAAGGGGCGGCCATGCTCGTGCTGGAGCCATGGGAGGCAGCGCGAGCGCGGGGAGCGCGCATCCACGGAGAGATCGTGGGATTCGGCATGTCGTCGGACGCGCATCACATCACGCAGCCCGCGGCGGAGGGAGCCGCGCTGGCCATCGCTGCCGCGCTGCGCGACGCGGGGCTGGCGCCCGATGCGATCGGCTACATCAACGCGCATGGCACGGGCACGCCGGGCAACGACGCCACGGAGACGCGCGCGATCCGCCAAGTGTTCCGGGCGCATGCAGGCCGGCTGGCGATAAGTTCCACCAAATCGCTGCACGGCCACGCGCTGGGCGCAGCGGGCGCACTGGAAGCGGCGGCTACGCTGCTGGCTCTGCGCGAGGGCGTGATTCCTCCCACGGCGAACTACACCGAACGCGATCCGGAGTGCGACCTGGACGTGGTGCCCAATACGGCGCGGCCCCTGCGAGTGGAGTGCGCGCTCTCCAATTCCTTCGCCTTCGGCGGACTGAACGCCGTGCTGGTTTTCCGGGCCTCTCCGGCATGAGCGCGCGCCCAATCGTTTCCATCGCGGTGCTGCTGCTCGCCGTCGTGCTCGGCGAACTGACCGGCACGGCATCTCCGCCACGTGGCGGGCAGCAAGCGCCGCCGGTCCCGCCCGCGTGGGTGGCCGCGCCGGCGACTCCTGTTGACGTTGGATTTCGCCAGCTCTACCAGCTCAAATTTTCCGAGGCGCGGGAACAGTTCGCGCTGTGGGAAAAACAGCGTCCGGATGATCCGCTGGGATTCTCGGCGGAAGCCGCGAGCTACCTCTTTGAGGAATTTAATAACCAGGGCGTTCTCACTTCGGAGTTTTTCCTGGACGACAAACGTCTGCTGGGCGGTATTCCCGGAGAGCCGGACCAGCAACTGGGCGCGGCGTTCCACGCGGCTATCCAACGCGCGGAGAAAGCGGGCCAGGCGCGGCTGGACCGCGACGCGCGCGACTCATCGGGCCTGCTGGCCATGACCATGTCCAACGGCATGATGGCGGATTATGAGAGCCTGATTGAGAAGCGCCAGCTTGCCACGCTGCACCTGCTGGGAGTCTCGGAAGGTTTCGCCAACCGGCTGCTGGCCGTGGATTCGGGAGCGGGAGACGCCTACGTGGCGCTCGGCGTTTCGAATTACATCCTGGCCTGTCTGCCCGCGTACAAACGATTCTTCTTGCGGCTCGGCGGCGTGCATGGAGACAAATCCGTGGGCATGCACCAGCTCGAACAGGCTGTGGCAAACGGGAAATATCTCCAGCCCTACGCGGAGCTTTTGCTCGCTCTCACCAGCCTGCGCGAGAAGCAGCCGCAGCGCGCCCAGGCATTGCTCGCTCACCTGAGCGGGGAGTTTCCTGAGAACCCGCTGTTCGCCCGCGAATTAGCAAAGCTCGGAGCACTGAAAGGCCCCAGGTAAGCCCGGTCGTTCCGGCTGCATTCATCCTTCTGAAACACTTCTGAGGCGGGGTAGTGCGTTTCGAAGCGGCCCCGCCGATTTGATGCAACCTCCCCTCTCTTCGCGCGAATCTAAATGAAAGTTTCCGGAGTCGCGCCCGGCGGACTGTGGATTCATCCCGGTGTTTCGGGATTAGGGGATAGAGAACGGATATGCACACAGCTTCCAAGCCGGGATTTTCCAAGACACATTTTCTTCGTTCCTGGCGAAACATCCTGAGCGGGAGCGCGCCGATGCTCTCGATCGAGATCACGCGCGAGTGTCCGCTGCATTGTCCCGGCTGCTACGCGTATGGCGAGAACCACCTGGGCGGAGGCGTGACGCTGCGCGAACTGAACGACAAGCGCGGCGACGATTTGGTCGAAGGAGTGCTGGCGCTGGTGCGCAAACATCGCCCGCTGCACGTCTCGCTGGTGGGCGGCGAGCCGCTGGTGCGGCACCGCGAACTGAGCCGCATCTTGCCGGTGCTGAGCGAAATGGGCGTGTTTTCGATGGTGGTGACGAGCGCGGTAATCCCGATCCCGCGCGAGTGGTCGGAACTGCCGCGCGTGGTGGTGACGATCTCGGTGGATGGCATGCCGGAAGATCACGACGTGCGCCGCGCGCCGGCCACCTACGAGCGCATCCTGAAAAATATGGAAGGCTCGCGCGTCAACATCCATTGGACCATTACGCGTTCCGCGCTGCGCCGGGAAAGCTACGCCGAGGAGTACGTGGCCTTCTGGAACAACCGGCCGGAAGTGAAGTACGTATGGGTGAGCGTCTACACGCCGCAGATCGGCGAATCCGCTGAGGAGATTCTGAGCCACGAGGATCGCCGCGCAATCGTCGAGCAACTTAAGCCGCTGCGCAAGCGGTATCCCAAGTTTCTGTTCAACGACGCGCTTGCGCGCGGGATTCTAGAGCCGCCGCGCGACCCTTCAGAGTGCTTTTTCGCGAAGCTCTCCGTGAATTACTCCGCGGATTTCCGCACGCAAGTGGAGCCCTGCGTATTCGGCGGGCAGCCGGATTGCAGCCAGTGCGGATGCGCGATCTCGACGGCGCTGCACGGAATGCGCAACGTGAAGCTGGCCGGCCCGCTCACCATCGGCCACATGATTCGCGGCTCGATTGCCGTGGGCTCGGCGATGAACCGCCTGCGCGCCCGCGCCTCCAAGCCCGCCCGGTGGAAGCCCGCTCCTGTCGGGACTTCCGCAGAGGATTTGGTCCAGATCGATTCGTGAGGCCGGCCAATCCGCAAGCCCATCAGTCCTTATTCAGCCTGGCGTACTCGCGCCTGGCTTGCTTCAGGATGGGAATGTCGGGGTCGGCGTCTTTCCAAAGCGTGAAGAAATCGTTGTAGGCGGCTAGCGCTTTTGCTGTGTCGCCCTGCACGGCGTACGCGCGGGCCAGTCCAAGATGCGCGAGAGCGCCGATGGGTTCGTTTCGCACAATGCCGCGCCACTCGACAATCTTCTGAAACTCGGCCGCAGCGTGATCTCCCTCTCGCGCGGCGAGAAACGCATTTCCGCGCACATAGACTGGATAGAAAGCGAAAGCGACCTGTCCCAACTCGAACGGAGACGCAACACGAAGCTCCTCAATTGCCTTGGAAGCCTGCGCCCGCTGTAGGGCGAATTGTGCGCGCAGCGTGGGAAGGTAATTGAACTGGACGATCGTGTCTTGGGGAAACTGCTTGGCCAAATCGTCAGCCAGCGGCTGCGCGGCGCCGCCCGCAAAGGCGAGGGCCAGGGCCGCTCCCGATTTCGTGTCCCTGTTTTCTGAAAGCTTAAGAGCCGCGGCGGCGCGTATGCGGGCTTCCGCCGCGTTTCCGTAGAGAGCCTCACGAACGGCCGCCTGCGCCTCGAAGCCGGCCGCCACCTCTTTCTCACCCTGTTGCTCGGCCAGCATGAGTGCCCGCCGGGACAATTCTCGCGCTTTGCCCAGACGCCCCGAAAAGGCGGCTGTATCGGACTCGAGTTCGAGCAAGGTACGTTCGGGCACCGGTTTTCCCGAGGCCCAGGCCACCTGTTCGGCCATCCCGTGCGGATCCTCTTCCATGAAGGCGAGCTGATACAGCACATAGTGCAGAAAAGGGGAATCGAGGTTTTTCGCTTGGACCTCTCTCGCTGTGGCCCTAGCCTCGTCCAACCGATTCAAGCACATATAGGCGCTGATCAGGCCGGCATGCACGATGGCGTGCATTCCCAGTTCAGCGGCCTTGCGCTGGGCCACCAGCACGCGGTCCCACTGCCCGAGACGGCCGGTGACGGTGCCCAGGTTATTCCACGAAGCAAAATCTCGCGGATAAACGCGCACCAACATCTCCTGGGTTTCGAGAGCCTTTTGCAACTCGCCGGTGCCGGAAAGGTAGTAGCCGGACTCAATGTAGAGCCTCTCCCGTTCGCTCGTGCGCTGGCGCAGCTCATATGCCTTCCGCCGGTTCTCCGCCCCCAGGCTGACTTGCCCCAGGTTCTCGTAGTCCACGCCGAGGGCCTCGTAGGCCATCGCGAAACTTGGATCGAGCTCGACGGCCCGCCGGAACAGAAGTGCCGACTCGTACCATTCTCCATTTTCGGCGACGGCCTTTCTCCCCTGGCTATACGCCTGCAGGGCTTCGAGCGAAGGAGTGGTGACTTGTTCGAGCGGCGTGTCAAAACCACGAACTGTGCTAAGCGATTCGCCGAGCTTGGAGCGCAGGTCGGTCGCAGCCCTGCTGAGGGCGTCGAGGACCTTTTCCTTGCTCGGGGCCTGCGACTGAGCGTCGGCCAACAATTCTCCCGTTGTGCAGTCCACGGCTTTCAGCCCGATTACGTACGCGCTTCCCAGGTTGGCGATCGAACCGCGAAGGAAAGCCTTGCTCCCGGTGCGCGCGCACAGTTCCTGCGCGATTGCCGGCGTCAATTTCGCTTCAGCAGGCTGGCCCATCATGCGCAGCGTCTGATGGATCTGTCCGTCGGAGACGAGATTCAGAAAGGGCGATTGTTCGATCTGCACTGAAAGACCTTGGCGAAGGGTGTCGTCGAAAACTGGATCGCCAGTGGAATTCATAAACTCACCCAGCAGGATGGAGCCTTTTTGCGCCGGGCTTTGCATGGCGCGCTGCGTCAATCGGGGCCAGGCGATGTAGCTCGCGAGGACAAGGACGGTGCATACCGCGGAGACGAACGCAATGACTTTCCAGCGGCGGGATGAATTCGCGGCCGCTTCCGCACTGACGGTATCAGGCCGCGACGTATCGGGGGCTGCTGCGGAGTCCGCTGCCGGGGCTGGGTGACGCCCGTTGCCAACCAGCTCCACCGCGGCAGTGAACCGGTAGCCGCGGCGGCTCAGCGTTTCAATGAATCGCGGCTCGTCGGCGTCGTCGCCCAGCGCGGCACGCAATTTGTTGACCGTCTTATTGAGCCCGTGCTGGAAGTCGAGATGGACGTCTCCGGGCCAGAGCGCCTCGCGCAGCTCCTCTCGAGATACAACCTGGCCCGCGCGCGAGACCAGAATGGACAAAAGTTGCGCAGCCTTGTCCTCCAACCGGACTGTATG
>JASHRU010000382.1 GCA_030037225.1 Candidatus Acidiferrales bacterium
AGCGACGGGAACCTCCTCGTTGGGGGACACGACAAGGAACTCGTTGCCATTCGCTCCGGCGCTCTTTTCGTCCGCCATATCGCTCGCTTCCTAGTCACTCCTTAGCCCGCAGGCGCGCGGGGGAACTTCCTGACTGACAAAAGCAACCCGGGGGCCAAGCCCTCATGCCCGAGTCCAGTTTTGAGACTCAATTAAAGTCTTTATAATCAATTGCTTACTGGAAATCGACCGAAGTACTGGCTCCGGCCATCAATCCGGTCATCTCCTCTTCCGTCTCATTCTGAGACGGCTTCTCAATCAGCTCTAGCTCGCTAGCCAACGATGAGAATCGCTGCACCATCTCGTTCATTCTTAGGATCATCCGGTGCAGGGTGCGAACGCGCTCGAGTGACTCGCCTCGCAGCCCTGTTGATTCCAGAAGGAGCAGGTCGGCGTTGCCCAGTGCCGAGGTGAGGGCGTTGTTCAGCGCGGGACGCATCTCCAGCATGTAGCGCCCAAGTGCCGCCCGCCTCTGCAGTACCTTTACGATGTTTTCCGCGGCCTCAGCCCGGCGCTGCGCGGCGGTGCGCCGCAGAATCTGTCCCGAGACCAGGACCACCACACTCATCCAGTCGTTCTGCCTCAGGACTACCAGCCCCCCCGGATCGCGGGATTGAACCTCGGCGGCCTCACGTTCGTTTTCCACGACCGTCAGTACCGAGACTCCCGCGGTGCCCAGCGATTCCCGCACGCTCGACGCGCGATGGAATGCCAGCGGCCCAAGGATCAGGAGGTCATAGGCTGAGGCGCTCGCCGGATTCCACAAGTCGCTGGAAACCTGCGTGAGCGCGGGCACGCGCGGCTCGGTCTGCCAGCGGGCCGTAAGCTGCCGGCCGAACTCTGGCTCGTCCGCAACGATGAGCAGGGTGTTTGTTTCCACGGGTTCCTCTGCCGACTTCGCCGGTAAGGGTCAGACGCGCAGGTCGCCGGCCTGCTCGACGAAGGCGAGCAGCCGTTTCGCCGTCATTGCCAGGTTGACGGCGCCTTCTGTCTGCTTAGCGCTCTTGGCTTTCTCCACTGCGCCCTGGAGCCGGTTCATCTCATTCGCGGCCAGGCTCAGCGCCGACGCAACTCGCGCGCGATTTCCCTTCGCCACGTGGTTTTCCAGCGCCGCTGCGAGTAGCGCGCGCACAACGACGGCGCGCCGGATGTCCTTTGCGGTTGGTCCGTTATCGCTCACGAATGCCGCCACTTCCCACGACGAGAGCAGCAGCTTCACCCCGTCGATGTGGATCGTGCTCATCGAACGTCCGCGGTCGCGGGGCGCGGAAATGAGTTGTTCCCACACTTTTTCCGAGCAGTTCTCGACGTCCGTCTCCGTGATTTCCTGCGGCAGGGTTTCCGTGCCTTTGGAGGGCGCGGCTGCGGTTTCGGCAGCCTTTGGCGCCGCGGTTGGCGCATTCACGATCGGCGCGGGGGGCTTAAGTGGCATCTTGGGCGGTTCGTCTGCCGCCTCCGCCACGCGAAACGCGGGCTTGCGCGGCGCTTCCGCTGGTTCCGGAATCCGGCTCGCAGCTACCGCCTTTGCCGTCGGCTCCGCTAGCGCCAGCACGGAACGGAATGCAGGACGCGGCGGTGCTGAGCCGCGATGGGAACTTTGCGGCTGACCGACGCGCGGGCCGGGATTCAGTTGCACGGAAAGTTCGTGCTCCTGCTCTTTCTCCGTTTCGGCCTCCGCCGCTTGCGCCGGGGCCTGAGGTTTCTCCGGTTCGGCTGCGGCTTTGCTGGCCACGGTGGCAAGCGCAGCTTCCGCCGCAGCGCGAAGCGCAATCAGCCGCTCCAGCATTGTCGGAATCGAGTATTCGCTGAATTCCGCGCGGAAGGGATGCTTCCAGTCGCTGCAAATGCGATGCAGCTCGGCCACCGGCTCCGCTGCGCTCAGTCCCGCCGCACGGCAATCTACGCGGGTCACTCCGCAGCCCTCGAGTTGGCAGAGCGCGTCGCGGGTCACGCGCAGGTCCGCGTGCGACAGCCGGATGAACGACCGCCGGAGCAGGTAGTTGAACCGGCAAAAAGCCACCAGCGCCTCCGGACGGTAGAAGCCATCGCCCATGCTGTCCTTGATCTGATGTCCTTGCTGCAGCAGGTTCGAGTGCAGCAACTCGGAGAGACTTCCGGCCGATCGCGCCGCTTCCAGAATCGCCTCCAGAGGCTGCAGCGCTTCCGGCACGATGGGAGAAACAGTCCCGAGGATCGGCCGCAGCACCTGCGCCGTGTCCGCATAGGAAACGTCGCGTGTCGCTACATTCTGCGGCGCCGTTGCCGCGAAATACTGCACGATCGCGAAGTCCACTTTGCTGCGGTCCGAAGGTTTCTTCGAAGCCTTCCGCAGCAGCCGCAACGCGAACGCCCGCAGGTTCCGCTCCGCCGCGGCGTAGTTGGCCTGCAGGAGCTGCCGCACCTGGTTCACCGCGGTCTGCTCGTCCATCTCGTCGAACCACGTGCGTGTGGCCCGCAGAATTTCCTCGCACCGGTCGGGTCCGGTCAGATCCTCGATCCGGCACGGCGGCCCAGGCAGATTGAACTGCTCCGCCATCGCCCGGTACACCGGGAAGACGAGCTGCGCCTCCACCCACCGCTGTGGAGGAGCATCGGTCTTCTCCGTTGCCGGAATCGTCAATGTTGTGCCCCCTGAGGGCGTGCTGCTTTTTGTGCTCATGGCTTGATGATCCAGTTGCTCACCGGACTCAGGAACCGCGCGGCAATGGCTTTGCGCCGGCCGTCGTATTGCACGGCCACCACCGTCGCTTCGGCCTGGAGTGAGCTGTCTGAGTTCTCGATCTGAATATGGTCCTCAAACTCCAGCGGGAGCAGGGAATCGAACAGGACCTCGCGCGCCGTCCCGAACTCGATTACTGTCCGCTCCGCCAGCGCCCGCGCATCTCCTCGCAACACCGTAATCCGCACCGGGATTCGCACTGCCGTTGCCTCGGGGAACAATGCTGCCAATCCGGCGGCGGCTGAGGCCTTGGGAAGGGGAGGATTCGCGACCGCGTCTTTCTGTAGCACTGAAGTATCTGTCCTTATGCCAGCCGACAATCGGACGTGCCGCAAGCCGGCAGCGGGCCGCACCCCCGTCTAAACGCTCTCGGGTAGAAAGCGGCCAGAACAGATAAAGCAAGCCCGCGTCCAAACTGGGAACAGCCCGGCTTATCCGTAATCTATTGAAAGCAGATGGTTTATGGAATGCCGCATCGCCAGAGTTCCCGGCATGTCTCAGGTTGACACGCCGGATGTCTCAACGCCTCAGCCTGGATTCTCATTCCGCGCTTCCCGGCGCGACCGTCAGGGGGGTGCGAAGGCGGGCGACGGGAAGCAGTCCCGCTCTGCGGGATCTATTGTTTTTGGAGCAGGGATTCGAGGAAGGCGTAGTTTTCGCCCCGGTCCCATTCCTGGGGTCCGATCACCTTGCGGGCGATCTTGCCGTCGCGGTCAATGATGTAGGTCTCCGGGAAAATCGTCGTGCCGTACTCCAGATTGACTTTTTGCTCGGGGTCGCGCCAAGTGGGAAAACTCACGTTCTGGTCGCTCAGGAACTTCTCGTAGTTCGGCTCGCTTTCGTCTTCGCTCACGGCCAGTACGACGCCGCCTTGCGGAGCTATTTTCGCCTGCAGCCGGTTGAGCGCCGGCGTCTCTTCCACACACGGCGGACACCATGATGCCCAGAAGTTCAGCACCACCACCTTGCCACGCATGTCTTCAAGCTTCATCGGCTTCCCGTCGAGCGTAAACGAGAACGCCGGGGCCTTCTTACCCGCCAGGGTCGGCTCTCCTTCCCGGTAAAGCGGCGTAAAGAACAGCCAGAGCACGCCCGCGGCGGTCACCAGCACGAGCCCGTTGATGGCGTTTCGAATCACGGCCTCCCCCGTCACGTCGTATATTATAGTCTCATGCATCGGCGCTGTGCCGGACGTCACATATGAGCGCCCCAACTTTATCTCCCATCACGGCCGTCGTGCCTGCGCGCAACGAGGAGCAGTCGATCGAAACCGCAGTCCGTTCTCTCGCCGCCCAGCCGGAAATTGCTGAGATCCGCGTGGTTAACGACGGCTCTTCCGACCACACCGCGGAAATTCTTGCCCGGCTCTCCTCCGAGATCCCCCGGCTGCGGGTCATCGAGGCAGGTCAGCTCCCCTCCGGTTGGGTTGGAAAGAACTACGCCGCTTGGCTCGGCGCTCAGGACCCCTCGACCGAGTGGCTGCTCTTTACAGATGCCGACGTGCGTCACCTCACCGGCTCCGCCGCTCGCGCCCTCGCGAACGCCCGAGGCTCGGCAGCCGTCCTCGTCTCATTCTCTCCCCGGCAAGTCTTGGAAACCTGGTGGGAGCGCGCTCTCCTCCCCTTCGTGTTCTCCCGCCTCGCTGCGCACTACCCCTACGGTCGAGTGAACGATCGGCGCGCGGCCGTTGCAGCCGCAAACGGCCAGTATCTCCTCATCCGCCGCGAGGCCTATCAAGCCATTGGCGGTCACCGCGCCGTCGCTTCGGACGTGCTGGAAGACGTTGCCCTTGCGCGACGGGTGAAGGCCGGTGGCTTCGCTCTCTATTTCGCACCGGGCGACCAGATCGCACAAACGCGGATGTACCGCAGCTTTTCTGCCATGTGGGAAGGCTGGACCAAGAATCTATATCCTCTCGTCGGCGCATCACCGCTCGCCGCCGCGGCCGAACTGTTGGGCCTTTTACCTATCCCGGAACTGGCGTGCCTCGTTCTTGCCTTCGTTTATCCTATCTTTTACTGGGGTGTGGCCCTGCTTCTGCTGAGCAGGACTGCGGCCTACTATCGCAGTCTCTCCGCGAATCGATTTCCGAAATCCAGCATCCTATATTGGGTTCCAGGCATGGCTCTCTATTGCGCCGCGCTGGCAGCCTCCGCTGGGCGGCATGCGAACGGCACAATAGCCTGGAAAGGACGCACCTACCCGGTCGGTTCCTGACGGAAACTTTCCGAAATGGTCTATCTCACACGCAAAGTCGAATTCTCCGCGTCGCACCTCTATCACAATCCCGACTTCTCTCCGGAGGAAAACCGGCGCGTATTCGGCAAATGCAATAACCCGCATGGCCACGGGCACAACTACGTTCTGGAAGTTACCATCGCCGGCGAGCCCGACCCGCGGACCGGCATGGTCCTCGATCTCAAAGAACTGAAAGGCATATTGGAGCGGGAAATCCTCGACCGCATGGACCACCGCTTTCTCAATTACGAAGTGCCCGAGCTGGCCGGCAAAATTCCCACCACGGAGACCATCGCCATGGCCATCTGGCAATTGCTCGAGCCGCGCATCAACCACAGAGGGCAGGGCCGGCTCCATCGCGTTCGGCTCTACGAAACGCCCGATCTCTTCGTGGACTGCATGGGGAACGGCCAATGACCGCCCGAGCGAGCATCGCCATATGAAAGTGATTCTCCATCGCCGCTACCGCTTCTCGGCCTCGCACCGGCTGCACCAGCCCGGCTGGTCGCCGGAGGAAAACCGCCGCGTCTATGGCAAGTGCGCCAACGAGCATGGCCACGGTCATAACTACGTTCTCGAAGTCGCCGTCACGGGTCCCGTTGATCCCTCCACCGGCATGATTACCAACCTTGCCGATCTCGATGCGTTCATCGAGCGCAGCGTGCTCGCCGAATTCGATCACGTCTATCTGAATGAGCAAGTGCCCGCGTTCGATTCGCTCGTCCCCACGGCGGAAAACATCTGCCGTGTGGTGTACGACCGGCTGCGCGCGTACCCGCACGCGCGCCTCGCCTCCATCGGCCTGGAAGAGACGGGCGCCAACAGCTTCGAATACGCGGGAGAATCCCGGGAGAACGAATGATGGCTAAATTCACCGAAGAAGTGCTCGACAAAGAGCCGAAGACCGACTCCATCGCCGATGCCATGCGCCGCATTCTGGCCCAACTCGGCGACGATCCCGGCCGCCAGGGCCTTCGTCACACGCCCGAGCGCTTTGAGAAAGCCTTGCGCCATCTCACCAGCGGCTATCACCAGGACATCAAAAAGTTGCTCAATGGTGCGCTTTTCGACGTGCAGTACGACGAAATGGTGATCGTGCGCGACATCGAGCTTTTCAGCCTCTGCGAGCATCACTTGCTGCCCTTTTTCGGCACCTGCCACGTGGCCTATCTGCCCAATCGCAAGGTGGTGGGCCTGAGCAAGATCCCGCGCCTTGTGAATATGTTCGCCCGCCGATTGCAAGTACAGGAGCGGCTTACCAGCCAGATTGCTGAGGCGCTGATGGAACACCTCGAGCCCCGTGGGGTCGGCGTAGTTGTCGAGGCGCGCCACCTGTGCATGGCCATGCGCGGCGTCGAAAAGCAGCATTCCCAGACCGTCACCAGCGCCATGCTCGGCGAATTCCGCGAAAACGCGCGTGCCCGCGGTGAATTCCTCTCCCTCATCCGGGAGCAAAAGCCTTAACACCCGCCTGATTTGGAGTGCCAGTTACAGTCATCCGCTGCCCCCAGTCACCTGCTTCGGGCCACTGGCCGGCCATTGCGGGCCCGAAAATCTTTCAACTTGCCTCTTGCTTTCTGTTTGTTCTGTTGTGTTACACTGAAAATGACGAGTGAAGACGGAAAGAACGAGAGAGGGTCAGTCGGTTCAGGGGGAGGGGCATGTTGATGGATGCTAAGGTCGCGTTGATCGAGCAATACCGGCAACATGCCAAGGACACAGGTTCTCCCGAAGTTCAGATTGCGCTGCTCAGCGAACGCATCAATTACCTGACAGCCCACCTGAAGTCCCACGGAAAAGATCATGCATCGCGGCGCGGGCTCATCATGATGGTGAACAAGCGCCGCCGTTTGCTGGATTACCTGAATCGCCGCGACCCGGAACGGTACCGCGAGATTGTCGAACGCCTCAGCTTGCGCAAGTAGCCGCGCGCCCCTCAACCGGGGCTTCGCGGTTCTCCCGCAAAGACGCTCCGCTCCAACGCTCCCAAGTGGGCAGGGTGGGCGAAGTGTAACCTGGGCGGCCCCGCATTTCCGGGGCGATAACCGCGCTCTTTAGTCCGCCTCTCTTTCCCTCTGTCTCCCGTCACTTCAAAACGAAAACGCGCGGCGCAGCCGTAGGTCGTTTCCCGGCCCGCCGCCACAAAAGGAAAACTCGAAATGCATCACCAAGTATCTGTTGAATTGGGCGGACGCACTCTGACCCTCGAAACCGGCAAAGTGGCCAAACAGGCCAACGGCGCCATTTGGGCGCGCTACGGCGACACCGTCGTGCTGGTCTCCGCCTGTATGGATTCCAAAGCCACCGACAAGGATTTTCTTCCGCTGACCGTGGACTACCGGGAGTACACCTACTCCGCGGGCAAAATCCCCGGCGGCTTTTTCAAGCGCGAAGGGCGTCCCTCCGAACGCGAGATTCTCACCTCGCGAATGATTGACCGCCCGCTGCGCCCGCTCTTTCCCGAAGGCTGGAACCGCGAGACGCAAGTCATCGCCATGGTGCTCTCCGCCGACAGCCAGAATGATCCGGACATGGTGGCGATCACCGCCGCGTCCGCCGCGGCCTTCTGCTCCGATCTGCCCTTTCACACGCCCGTGGCCGCTGTCCGCATCGGCCAGCTCGATGGCAAGCTCGTCGCCAATCCCACCTACGAGGAGCAGAAGACCAGTTCGCTGAACATCGTCGTCGTCGCATCCGACGAGGCCATCGTCATGGTCGAAGCCGGGGCCGTGGAAGTCAGCGAAGAAACCGTAACCGACGCGCTCGAATTCGGCCATCGCGAGGCGCGCCGCATCATCGCCGCCATCCGCGAGCTGCACGGCAAATTGAACCTGCAGAAGGTCGAAGTTACGCCGCCCGCGTTCGACGATGCCCTCTACAACGAAATCAAATCGAAATGGGGTGAACGCCTGCACGACGCGCTCGACACCGCGAAGCACCCGAAGAAAGAAAGCTACGGCTTGATCGACGCCATCGCGCGCGAAATCATGGATTCGGTTCCTGCCGAGGACCCGGAGAAGCGCAAGCTCGCCGGACGCGCTTTTGAGCGCCTCCGCGAACGCTACTTCCGCGACGACATGCTTCACCGTCGCCGCCGGCCCGACGCACGCGCCTTCGACCAGATTCGTCCCATCACCTGTGAAATCGGCGTCCTGCCGCGCACGCACGGCTCGGCGCTCTTCACCCGCGGCGAGACGCAGGCGCTGGGCACTCTCACTCTCGGCACCAAGGAAGACATGCAGCGGCTCGACCTGCTGTTCGAGACCGACACCTTCAAGCGCTTCATGCTCCATTACAACTTCCCGCCGTTCAGCGTCGGCGAGGTCAAATTCATGCGCGGGCCCGGCCGCCGCGAAATCGGCCACGGCGCGCTTGCCGAACGGGCCATCGCCAGCCTGTTGCCCGGTGACGACACGTTTCCCTACGCCATGCGCATTGTCTCGGACATTCTCGAGTCCAACGGCTCGTCGTCCATGGCCACCGTGTGCGCCGGTACGCTCGCCCTGCTCGATGCGGGCGTCCCGCTGCGCGCGCCCTGCGCCGGGATCGCCATGGGCCTCGTCGTGGAAGGCTCCGACTACGCCATCCTCACCGACATCGCCGGCGCGGAAGACCATTACGGCGACATGGACTTCAAGGTTGCCGGCACCAGCAAGGGCATCACCGCGCTGCAGATGGACATCAAGGTCAGCGGCGTGACCATTGCCATGATGCGCGAAGCGCTGGCACAAGCCCGCAAGGCGCGCCTGGAAATCCTCGACATCATGGCCGGAACCATCACCGAGCCGCGCGCGGCGCTTTCGCCTTATGCCCCGCGCCTCTACATGCTCCAGATTCCCGTGGACAAAATCCGCGACCTCATCGGCCCCGGTGGTAAGAAAATCCGCTCCATCACGGAAACCACCGGCGCCAAGATCGACGTCATGGACGACGGCAAGGTCCACGTTTTCTCGACCGACGGCCCGGCGGGCGAAGAGGCCGTGCGACTGATCCGCGAAGTCACGGCAACCGCCGAAGTTGGCAAGACCTATCTCGGCACGGTCACGCGTATCGCCGAGTTTGGCGCCTTTGTGGAAATTTTTCCCGGCACCGATGGACTGCTGCACATCAGCGAAATCTCCGAGCAGCGCATCCGGGCCGTGCGCGACGAACTAAAGGAAGGCGACCAAGTGCTGGTGAAAGTCCTGGCAATCGAGGGCAATAAAATTCGCCTCTCGCGGAAGGCGATTCTTCGCGAACAACGCGAAAAAATGCGCCAGGGCCAAACCCTTAGCCAAGGCGGCGAAGGCCATTCCTGACGCGGCGGAGCCGCCTCTACCTTTCCCGAACTCTCCTTATGAGGCCTCAGGGCCTCGGGACGGGAATCAGGCCGTCGGCCTGGCTTCCGTTCTCCAAGGCCCTGGTGGGCTCGCGAGCCTTAGTGCAAGGCCGCGTCGAGCGGGCCCGGATCGTCCAGCATCAGCCACGTGACCACCGAAAGCGGCAGGCTCCCATAAGAAATCAATTGGTCGTGAAAATCGCCTAGCCGGAAATTCGCTCCCTGCCGGTCGCGATAGCGGCCAAGCAGATTCATGATTTGCCACTTCCCGACCATGTAGGTGATTTTCTGCGTCGGCGAGGATGCCGCGCCCGCCGCCTCGCCCTCCGCCGCCTCGCGGTCCAGACCGCCAGCCTCCATGAAATATTTCACCGCCTGCTCGAAGGTCCATCGGCCCGTGTGCAGATTCACGTCCACGCCGATGCGCGCCGCGCGATACCGCGAAAGCCGCAGAATCTGTCCCTGCGCCGCGGAATTCTCCGGATAGAGCCCCGTGCGCATCAGCATCTCTTCCGTGTAGAGAGCCCAGCCTTCCACGAACACACCGTCGTCGTGGTGCCGGCGGATTTCGTCCGCCAGATGATTGGCGATGGAAATCTGCAGGAAGTGTCCCGG
>JASHRU010000033.1 GCA_030037225.1 Candidatus Acidiferrales bacterium
GCCGCCGCTCACCACCGCCACCACTTTCCCGCTTCCGCATTTCCCGCTGAGCGCCGCGGCCACCGCGCACGCTCCCGCGCCCTCCGCGATCAAGTGGTTGCGCTCCGCCACAATCCGCATGGCCGCGCGGATTTCGTCCAGCGTGCTTACCACCGAGCCCGCCAGCAAATGGTGCGCCAGCGCCCACATCCGGGGAAACACGCTTTTCCCTCCGCTACCGTCCACAAAGCTCGGCTTCCAGTTCGGAAACGCCAGCGGCGCATTTTTAGAAAAGGAGTAGGCCAGCGGCGAGGCCGTTTCCGGCTCCGCGCCGTACACCTTCACATTCGGTTTTCGCGCGGCGAACGCGCTGGCCATTCCGCAGGTCAGCCCGCCCCCGCCGAACGCAGCCACAACCGCATCCACGTCGGGCAGGTCTTCCAGAATTTCCAGGCCGCAGGTGGCGTTTCCGGCGATGAATGCATCGTCCTCGAAGGGATGCACCATCGTGCCTGTCATGGCCGGATGACGCCGTTCGCCCAGCGCCTTCCAGCACTCGTCGTAGCTCGCTTTCACAATCTTCGCGCCCAGCCGCCGGATGGCTTCGAGTTTCGTGGCCGGCGCCGTGTCCATTACCAGCACGCTCGCGGGCACGCCCGCTTTTTGGGCCGCCAGCGCCACACCCTGCGCCGCGTTCCCTGCGCTAACGGTCCACACGCCGCGCGCTTTCGCCTCCGGCGGGAGCAGGCGCACTTGGTTGTATGCGCCGCGGATTTTGAACGATCCGATGGTCTGCAGGCTTTCGAGCTTCAGATAAATTTCTGCCGGCGCTTCGGCATAGTTTAGTCGCACCAGCGGCGTCCGCACCGCGGCCTCGTAGACGTGTCGCTGCGCGTCCTCGATTATCTCCAGCGGAATCGTTCTCCGCTCGGTCTCTGCTTTGCCCAGTGCACTCGACTCAGTAGGCATTCCCCCGTCCTCGAGAGCACAACCATGCTATTTCCGACCCCGGGGTGCGTCAACGTCCACATTGGGCGATTCGCGAGGACTCCGGCAGGTCGTTTCCTGGCTCGCAGGTTGAGCATCCAGCCGGAAGTGTGCCAAGATGCGCGAGCAACCCCGGCCCTCCGTCCGTCGAAAGGACTGCTATGGCCCCGCCCAGCGCATCATCGGGATCATCTTCCTCGCCGAAGGTCGTGCTGGTTGCCGGGGGAACCGGCGGACTGGGCCGCGCCGTGAGCCTCGCATTTCTCAAACAGGCCGACCGAGTGATCGCCACCTATCGGAAGCAGGAGGAACTGGACGCTCTAAAGGCGGCAGCAGGTCTAAGCGGATCATCCCTCGAGGGTTCGCGCGTGGATGTGACGGACGAGGCTGCCGTGAATCAAATGATGGAAGCGGCCGTCGCGCGGCACGGACGCCTGGACGCCTTGGTGAACACCGTCGGCGGTTACGCCAGCGGCATAAAGCTCTGGGAATTGGACACCAAAGTCTTCGACCTGATGCTGGCCCTGAACCTGCGCTCCGGCTACGCCCTGGCGCGCGCGGCCGTGCGAGTGATGTTGAAGCAGGGCACCGGTGCGATTGTCAACGTAGCCGCGAAGGCCGCCTTCGATCACGGTGCGGGAGCGGGCGCCTACGCCGCATCCAAGGCCGCCGCTGTGGCGCTGATGGATTCGCTGGCCGCGGACCTGAAGGGGACGGGAATCCGCGTGAACTCGGTTCTGCCGAGCATCATCGACACGGAAGCGAACCGCAAGGCCATGCCCAACGCGGATTTTCGTAAGTGGCCAAAGCCCGAGGCCATCGCGCGCGTGATCGTCTATTTGTGCAGCGACGCTGCGGCGGTGATTCATGGCGCGGCCGTTCCGATGTACGGCGACTCGTAGGGTGAGCATCCGCAGCTTCGCGATCCTGCGGCTTTGTTTTCCGTTTTCGAGTTTCGAATTTCGTTCTTTGCTTTCGGAGGCTTTTATGTCACTGCGACCGGTCAGGCGAATCATTAAGGCCAAGCCTACGCTGGAGGGCGCCGGAGTGCGCCTGCGGCGCGCCTTTGGTTTCGGCAATACGAAGGAATTCGATCCCTTTCTTCTTCTCGATGATTTTCGCAACGACGTACCCGAGGACTATCTCGCCGGCTTCCCCTGGCATCCGCATCGCGGGATCGAGACCATCACCTACGTCCTCGCCGGCACCGTCGAGCACGGAGACAGTATCGGCAACCATGGCGCCATCGCCGCGGGCGACGTGCAGTGGATGACGGCGGGCAGCGGCATCATCCATCAGGAAATGCCCAAGGGCGACGCGGCCGGGCGCATGCACGGCTTCCAGTTGTGGGCCAATCTTCCCTCCGCTCTCAAAATGACCGCGCCCCGCTATCAGGAAGTCAAGGCGCCGGACATTCCGGAGATTAAAGACGACGACGGCACGCACGTCCGCATCGTATGCGGCAAGTTCTGGGGAAAGTCCGGCCCAGTGGACGGAATCGCCGCCGATCCGCTCTATCTCGATGTGTCTGTGGCTCCCGGCCGCAGGAAGACGCTGCCCATCGAGACCACGCGTCACGCGTTCGCCTATGTATTCTCCGGCAGCGGGAAATTCTGCAACTCCTCCGAGCCGCTGGCCGTGCCCACCGAGCCGGTCGGCTGGCTGGACACCGCGCCGCCTTCCGACGTGGAGAACCGCTCGCTGGTGCTCTTCGATTCCGGCGACGAGCTCACCGTGCAGGCTGGCGACGACGGCATCCGCTTTTTGCTCGTCTCCGGCAAGCCCCTTGAAGAGCCCGTAGCGTGGTACGGCCCCATCGTTATGAATACGCAGGAGGAGCTGCGTCAGGCTTTTCAGGAGCTGGACCGCGGCACATTCCTCAAAAAGAAGTAGCGCAGATTCCAGACAGCCCCTCGACCGGATCCGCTTTGTCGCCGCGGGGCAAAAGCGGCTATACTAGTGCGGATTCTGGGACAAAGCCCAAGGACGGAGACCTGTTCTCCGGGTGTCCCTGAATGGAAGGCTGGGGGAATGGGCACGATCACGAACCACGTTACCAATCATGCTGCGGGCAGCGCTCCCGCGCCGGCGCCCGATCCGGAGCTGCGCGAGTGGGTGGAATCGTTTGAAGCGCTCGTGGAAGAGAGCGGACCCGAGCGCGCGGCCCAAATCCTCGAGCAGTTGCGCGCCCACGCCGAGCGTACCGGCATCCCGCTGCGCTTTTCCGCCAACACACCCTATGTCAACACGATTCCCTACGATAAGCAGCCGCCCTTCCCCGGCGACCAGGAAATCGAGCGGCGCATCAAGAGCATCATCCGCTGGAACGCGCTGGCCATGGTGGTCCGCGCAAATCGCGTGGAGCACAACATCGGCGGGCACATTTCCACTTACGCCTCGCAAGCTACGCTCTTTGAGGTCGGCTTCAATCATTTCTTCCGTGCGCGCAGCAAGGAGTTCGAGGGCGACTTCATTTACTTCCAGGGCCACGCCGCACCCGGCATCTACGCGCGCGCGTTCCTGGAAGGCCGGCTCGATGTCCAGCAGATGGAAAATTTCCGCCGCGAGCTGAATCCCCAGGGCGGACTTTCCTCGTACCCGCACCCCTGGCTCATGCCGGAATTCTGGCAATTCCCTACGGTTTCGATGGGCCTCAGCCCCATCATGTCCATCTACCAGGCGCGCTTTAACCGCTATTTAGAAGACCGCGGGCTCAAGCCGCGCTCGGACGCGAAGGTGTGGGCGTTCCTGGGCGACGGCGAGACGGACGAGCCGGAAGCGCTCGGCGCCATTACACTGGCTTCGCGCGAGCAGCTCGACAACCTGATTTTTGTGGTCAATTGCAACCTGCAACGCCTGGACGGCCCCGTACGCGGCAACGGAAAAATCATCGCCGAACTCGAAGCCATCTTCCGCGGCGCCGGCTGGAACGTCGTCAAAGTCATTTGGGGTTCGGACTGGGATTCGCTGCTCGAGCACGACGGAGACGGCGTGCTCGTCCGCCGAATGGGCGAAGTAGTGGACGGCGAGTCGCAGAAGTACGTGGTCGAACCCGGATCCTACACGCGCCGGCACTTCTTCGGCACCGATCCGCGCCTGCTAAAACTGGTCGAGCATCTCTCCGACGAGCAAATCCGCCGCCTGCGCCTCGGCGGGCACGACCCGCGCAAGGTCCATGCCGCTTACAAGGCCGCCGTCGAGCATCAGGGCTCGCCCACGGTGATCCTGGCGCGCACGATCAAAGGCTACGGACTGGGCGAAGCCGGCGAGGGACGCAACATCACGCACCAGCAGAAAAAACTCAACGAAGACGAGCTGCGCGAATTCCGCTCGCGCTTCGGCATCCCCATCCGCGATGAAGACGTGGCCGAAGCGCCCTTCTACCGCCCGCCCGAGAACAGCCCGGAAATGCAGTATCTGCGCGCTCGTCGCCAGGAGCTGGGCGGATTCGTGCCGCGGCGCTCCGTTCTGGCTCCGCCGGTAAAGGCCGATCTCGCCGAGCTGTTTAAAGAGTTCGAGCTGGGCAGCGAGGGACGCGAAGTTTCCACCACCATGGCCTTCGTCGGCATGCTGCGCAAAATGATGCGCGATCCGGAGATCGGCAAGCTCGTGGTCCCCATTGTGCCGGACGAGGCCCGTACTTTCGGCATGGAGTCGCTCTTCCGCCAGGTCGGAATTTACGCGCACGGCGGCCAGAAGTACGAGCCGGTGGATGTCCACACGCTGCTCTATTACAAGGAAGCGGCCGACGGGCAAATTCTGGAAGAAGGCATCACCGAGGCCGGCTCCGTCTGTTCGTTCACGGCCGCGGGCACCGCATACGCCACGCACGGAATCAACACCATTCCGTTCTTCATTTTCTATTCGATGTTCGGCCTCCAGCGCATCGGCGACTTGGTGTGGGCCGCGGCAGATATGAGCGCGCGCGGCTTCTTGCTCGGAGGTACGTCGGGACGCACCACGCTGGCTGGCGAGGGCCTGCAGCACCAAGACGGAAACAGCCACGTCCTTGCGCTCCCGGTGCCCAACCTGCGCGCCTACGATCCCGCCTTCGCCTACGAGATCGCCGCGATTCTTCAGGACGGCATCCGCCGCATGTACCACGACGGCGAACGCACCTTTTACTACATCACGGTGATGAACGAGCCGTACATCATGCCCTCCATGCCCGCGGGCTCACGCGAGGGAATCCTGCGCGGGATGTACCGCATGGCTCCGGCCCCGGCCAAGAAAACCAAACTGCGCGCGCAGTTGCTGGGCAGCGGCGCCATTCTTACGGAGGCGCTCAGGGCGCAGGAATTGCTCGCCGAACGCTTCGGCGTGGCCGCCGACGTGTGGAGCGTCACCAGCTACAAGGAACTCTACCGCGACGCCATGGACGCCGATCGCGAGAACCTGCTGCATCCCGGCGCCAAGCCGCGCGTGCCCTATGTTGCCTCAGCACTTGCCGGCGTTCCCGGGCCGATCATCGCGGCCAGCGATTACTTGAAGGCGCTGCCGCTAATGGTCGCGAAATGGATGCCGCGGCATCCGGTCTGCTTGGGTACTGACGGATTCGGCCGCAGCGACACGCGCGCCGCTCTGCGCCACTTTTTTGAGGTAGACGCCCCGTCCATTGCCTTGGCGGCGCTCGTCGAACTCCACCGCGAAGGCCACGTGGATGCCGCCACAATCCAGCGCGCGTTCAAAGAGCTTTCGATCGATCCCGCGAGTCCCAATCCCGTCACTGTCTGAGGGCCGGCCCCATTTTGCACCGCCAGCTTCTAGCCGGCGGCTCAGCGCGTCTCCACGCCCGGTGCGATGTCCACATGCACGGCCTGTGTGCTCGTGGCCTTTCCGTAGGCGAGCGACACCGTGTAGTCGCCAGCCCGCACAAACTTCGCTCCTTCGCCGCCGTACTCGTTGAGCAGGTCGTGCGAAGGCTTCAGGTCCCAGTTGAACCGGTTCAGGCCCGGCATCGGCGTGAGTTTCATCTTTGCCACTGTCTGACCCTCGCTGTTTGTAATTTTCACGCGCACCTGCTCTCCGTTCAGTTCCTTCACGTAGTAGGTGAGCAGCGTTCCCTCGGGCGGGTTTTCGCCCTGGAAGTACGCTTTGCCGGCCCAATCTGCAAATCCCGGCACCAAATGGCGGCCGAGCCCCGCCCGCGCCGGAAATAGATACAGGTCTTTCGCTTCCACTTCCGTGTTCATTTCTTCGAGCGGCCGGATATCGTCCACGATGTATAGGCTGCGGCCGTGCGTGGCCAGCACCAGGTCGCGCTCGCGCGGATGCACCAGGATGTCGTCCACGGCCACCGTCGGAAGTCCCGCGAATTTCACCCAGTGTCCGCCGCGGTTGAAGCTCACGAACAGGCCGAACTCCGTGCCTGCGAACAGCAGGTTGGGATTTTTCGGATCTTCGCGAATCAGCTTCACCGGTCCCGAGGGCGGCAAATCCGACGAAATCTTTTCCCAAGTCTTGCCGCCGTCCGCCGTTCGATATGCCAGTGGCGCGAAATTCCCGGTGCGGTGCGCGTCCACCGCCAGATAGGCGGTGCCCGCATCCTGCCAGCCCGCTTCGATTCGGCTCATCCACTGCCCGTGTGTTTCCGCGGGAAGATTTGCCGTCAGATCGGTCCAATGTGCCCCTTCGTCCTCCGTCATCCACACTTTTCCGTCGTCCGTCGCCGCCCAGAGCACTCCGGCTCTTACCGGCGATTCGGCGAGGGAGTACACCACGCCGTAATTTTCTGCCCCGCTTCCCGCGGCCTGCATTTTCGCCAGCTCCTGCGTGGAGAGGTCAGGGCTGATCGCCTGCCACTGCTCGCCGCGCAGGGTCAGTTTGAACACCCGGTTCCCGGCCAGATAAAGCACGTCCTTCGCGTGGCGGCTGGGGATGAGCGGCGTGTTCCAATGGAAACGGAACGCGGCCTGGCCCTCCGCCGGCTCCGGGCGCAACACCTTGAGCTGTCCGTTCGAGAGATCGATGCGGTGAATGAAGCCCTGCTGCGATTCCGTGTAGAGCACGCTCGCGTTTTCCGAATCGAATGCGCACGAAAAACCGTCGCCTCCCCCCAGGGGCTTCCAGTCCGCGTTTCCGATGCCCGCGTCCTTGTAGGTCCGGCTCGGGCCCACCCAGTTTTCGTTATCCTGCAGGCCGCCGCAGATGCGGTACGGCGTACTCATGTCCACGTTGATCCGGTAGTACTCGCCCGCGGCCATGCGGTTCAGGTGCTCCCACACCTGGCCGCTGTTGTAGCTCTGATAGGCCCCGCCGTCGGTGCCCAGCAGCAGCCGCTTCGGATTGCGCGGATCGATGGCCAGCGCGTGCAGGTCCGGATGCAGCTTCTGTCCCAGATCCTCGCGCCATGTTTTTCCCCCGTCATCGGAGACGAGCAGCGCGAAGCCCAACACGTACACGCGCTGGTCGTTTGTGGGGTCCACGCGGATCTGGCTGAAATAGAAGGGCCGCGGGTCAACGTCGCTTTGCCGGGTCCACGTCTCGCCGCCGTCCTCCGACCGGAACACGCCGCCGTGCTTGCTCGTGATGTCGCGGATGTCGGCCGTGCCGCCTTCGTCGCTGCCCACCACCGCGTAAATGATTTTCGGGTTCTTCGCATAGAGCGAGAGACCGATGCGCCCGGTGCGACCCGGCAGGCCCTTTTCCAGTCTCTTCCACGTGGCGCCGCCGTCGCTGCTCTTGAATATTCCGCCGATCTGTTTTCCGTCCGTCAGGTCCGGACCGCTGACAAACGACCATGGCGTGCGCTGGCGCGCATAGAGAACTGCGTAGATCGTGTTCGGATCGGAGGGATCCACGGCCACGTCCCCGCATCCGGTCCGGTCGTCGTAGGGCGCCGGCGCGGCCAGCAGGCGCGTCCACGATTTTCCGCCGTCAGTGGTCTTATAGAGGCCGCGTTCGCCCCCGAATGTCCACATATCGCCCATCGCCGCCACCCACGCGGTGTTTGGGTCCGTGGGATGCGCTACGATGCGCGGGATCATGATGCTTTTCTCCAGCCCCACGTGCGTCCACGTTTCCCCACCGTCCGCCGAACGGTACACTCCGTCGCCCCAGCTCTCGCTGTTTCGGTCGTTTGCTTCGCCCGTGCCGGCCCACACGACTTTCGGGTCCGATGGCGCCACGGCCACGGCCCCGATCGCCGCTACGTACTCCTTCTCGAATACGCCGTCGAACGTCGAGCCGTTGTCAGCCGTTTTCATCAGTCCGCCGGTCCCCAACGCGATGTAGTACGTGGCCGTTTCCTTTGGGTCGTAGGCGATGTCGGAGACTCGCCCGCTCATGATCGCTGGTCCGATCGCTCGCGGCTTCAGCGCTCGCATCCTCACGCTATCGAGTTGCGGCCCTGCCGGGAATCCCGCTGCCTTCGGTTCGGCGGCAGGTGCTGCCGCGGCCTTCGGCGGCCGGCCGCGCCGCTTTGGCGCGGGCTGCTGCTCCTGCGCGCAGATGCTGGTGGCGACGAGTGAACCAACCGTGAGGAGCAGTGCGATTTTGCGAATCATGGCGTTTTCTCCAAAATGTGGCCGCGAATCTTAGGATCAGCGCGCGCACGCGTCAAACCGCTAGCGCAACGATTCTTTGCTGCCACACGAAATCAGCGCGCTGCCAGTTCGGCGAGCGCCGCGAGCAGCCGGTCTATTTCTTCTGCGGTGTTGTAATGCACCAGCCCGACGCGCAGCAGTCCGCCGTCGCTCTCTACGCCCAGCCGCTCGGTCAGATTTATCGCGTAATAGTTGCCGTCCCAGGTGAAAATTCCGCGGTCGCCCAGGAACGAAGCGATCTTCGACGGCTTCGTGCGCGCCAGCCGGATTGCGATCGTCGGAACGCGCCAGTCGAATCGCGCCGGGTCGGATATGCCGTAGAACGTCAGTCCGGGAATCTCCAGCAGGCCTGCAATCAACTTCCGCGTCAGCCCCCCTTCGTATTCCCGGATCACGCGATAGGCCGCCAGAATCGCCTCGCGCCGTCCGGCTCCCGGCGTCTCCGGCAGACTCGGCACCGCATGCCGGCCGATGCTGGCGATGTAATCCACGGCCGCGGCCACTCCCGCGATCCCTTCGTGGCTGAGCGTGCCCGTCTCCCATCGGTCCGGCAGATATTCCGGCGCGGGACGCACCTTGTATGCGCGCAGTCGCTTCAAGTGCTCGCGCTTTCCGTACATCACGCCCTGATGCGGCCCGAAAAATTTGTAGGGCGAGCAGGCCAGAAAATCGCAGTCCAGCCCCCGCACGTCAATCGGCCCGTGGGGCGCGTAGTGTACCGCGTCGATAAAGCTCATTGCGCCCGCATGTCGCGCCAGCCTCACGATTTCCGCCACGTTGTTGATTGTTCCCACGGCGTTCGCGGCATAGCCCGCGGCCACCAGTTTGGTGCGCGCTGTGATTTTCCGCTCCAGGTCTTCCATGTCCAGCGTGCAGTCTTCCAGCCGGATGTCCGCCTGGCGCACCACGATCCCGTTCTCCTCCAGTGCACGCCATGGCGCTACGTTGGCGTCGTGATCGAGCGTCGTAGTGACGATTTCGTCGCCGGGCTTCAGGTCGCGGCCGATCGCGCGCGCAAACGCGAACGTCAGCGTGGTCATGTTCTGGCCGAAGAACACCTCGTCGCGCTCGCAGCCCAGAAAATCTGCCATGGCCTGGTGCGCTGCGGCCAGCATCGCGTCCGTCCGCCGGCTGGTGAGGAACGAGCCCGCCGTGTTCGCGTTGTCGTTCAGCAGGTAGTCGCGCACCGCGTCGATCACCTGCTGCGGCACCTGCGTGCCTGCGGGTGCATCCAGAAACGCTGCGGGATGCCCGTTCACCGTGAGTCGCAACGATGGAAATTGCGCGCGCACCCACCCAACGTTCAGCGGGGCATGCGCTCGTACGGGGGAACTGGTGGACATTTGTCTCCCGGGAATCCTGCGCTTCCCCGAACCTAGGAGAGGCGCCCCGTGATGCGCACGGTCCGCCCTATCCTGGCTTCGGGCGTTTGTGTTTCCGCAGGCTGGGTTTCTGCGGACGAAAACGGCGCCTGGCGCCTCCGCGGCCCTTCTCTGGGCGAAGGGCTCTATCGAAAGGACTTTTTTATCTTCTTCTGCAGCTTTTTAAGGTCTTTCTCCAGCGAGCTCACTGTCCTATTGAGCTCGGAGATGCCCTTCTTCGCCCGTTCGATGCCATCCTGCGCCGCTTCAGCGGCAGTTCGTGCGGCGTTTTCTGCGGCATCGGCGGCGGAGCGCGCAGTGCTCTCTGCGCTGCCGAGTACGGCGCCGATCACCTTCGCACCTTCGGTCAGCGGATTCTTCTTTGCCATTCTCTCCTCCCCGTTTCCTGCCCTGCCTGACGCAGGCCGGCGCAAGCAGGTCGAACGATGCGCCATCCTAACCGCGACGGGCGCAGCCGTCAACGGATGCCCTCGGTTGGATTCGCGCTTCGACTCCGTTACGATGGCCCCTCCGCAATGCGTGCTCTCTTCTTGATATTCCCGCTCGTTTGCCTGCTGGCAATCGCCAGGGCCTGGCCCAGTGACCCGCGTCCGCCCGTGCGCTATCGGCTGATTTACTCCGCCCCAGGCAGCGCGAGCGTGCACGTTCGGATCGACCTCCTCGGCAGCGCCACGGCAGCCCGCACTCTGCTCATCCCGCGCGCCGTGCCTATGGGGTATGGCGAAGAGCCTTACGACCAGTTCGTCTCGAATGTGTCCGCTTTCGACGCCGCGGGCCAGCCGCTCCCCGTCACCCGTGCCGATGGCCCGCGCTGGCATGTGGGGGCAGCTGCGCGCGTCGAATACGATGTCGACCTCGTGCAGATGGAGCGCTCCATCCAGGATGCAACGGATAGCTCGCGCGTCCGCGCGAATTACGTGAGCCTGCTCGGCTATTCCGTGTTTGGTTTCTTCGAAGGCGCCCAAGAACTCCCCGTCGAACTCGAAGTGGAGGCGCCCAAGGACTGGCCGGCGTTCTCCACACTCGCGCCTGCCGGCGGCGTGCTCCGCGCGGAAAATTTTTATGCCCTGGCCGATTCGCAAACCATCCTGGGGCCTGGCTTGCACCTCGCCCAAGTGCAATATGCGCGCGAAAACGATACGCCCCTCACGCTCGCCTCCTACTCCGAAGCGCCCGTGGACCAGGCGCGCCTCCAGCGGCTCTCGGGGGAGGCCATGGCCGCCATGTCGGAATACTTCGACGGGCCAGCCTCCCCTCCCTTCCCCTACTACACCGTATTTCTCGAATTCCTGAAGCCGCTCTCACAGCACCACAGCTACGGCTTCGGGATGGAACATCTGGAGAGTTTCCATGCCGCGATGGAGGCCGCAAATGCCGATCCCGCCTCCTTGTCCGACGCCCGCCTGCGCTATCACATCGCGCATCACATCGCGCACGCCTGGATTCCCAAGCGCTGCTATGGCGAAGGCTATTACCCGTTCTCCTGGGACCGCGCCCCGCGGATTGACACCATCTGGTTCAGCGAAGGCTTCGCTCAGTACGCCGCCATCGCCGCGCTTGCCCCCGACCAGCAGCAGCGGGAGGAGATGCTCGACCGCCGTTTTCGCGGCGTGCTTCGCGAGTCGCCACCCGGCCTCCGCCGCATGCCGCTCCGCGAGCTTTCCCTCCTCGCCTCCACGCAGTACGCGGCCGATTTCCGCATTGGCCAGCTCACATTCTCCCGCGGCGGTCTGATGGCTGCAGAAATGGACAATCGCATCCGCGCCGAAACTCACGGCCAGAAAACTCTGCGCGACGCGCTTCGCCATCTGATTGCCTGGAGCGCGCAGAACCGCCGCGCATTTCGTATTGAGGATTTGTCGGCGCGCTTCCGCGAAGCTACCGGTGTGGATACGCGTGACATCCTCGACCGCTGGCTCGCTCCACTCGACTGATTTGCCGCTTCCACGTAGAGGGATCCGCCGCGGCGGATCGTGCCCCGGCCGCCCGGACCTCAGCCCGGCCTTCCTCTTCCCCCCACCTTCTCCAAGTTTGGTCTTTACTGCGCCAGCCTTCCCGGCGCGATTCCCTTGTCCAGGGTAAATACTGCTCCCACCGCTCCCACCAGGCACTGTTGTCGTGGCAATCCCAGCTTGTCCTTCAGGTAATACACCGTGTGCAGCCCGGTGCAGTGCGCCCCCAGAATGTTCTGGATTCCCATATCGTGCAGCTTCGCCGCCGTCCAATCCAGTTTTGCGTCGTCCGCGGCAAACAGATGGAAGCCGCCAATCGCTGCATAGATCGGGGCGGGCCGCACAATGTGGCGTGCGTAATCCAGGATGTTCACGATTCCCGCGTGGCCGCAGCCGGAGAGCATCACCAGCCCGCGGTCTGTGTTGAAGATCAGCGCCTGGTCCTCCGGAATCGTGTCTTCCACCAGGCCCGCGGGTGTGGCCACCTGTCCCGTGACGCTCCAGTTCCGCTCCGGATAAACGCGCGGAACGGGGCCCGTTAGCCAAACACCGGGGAACAGCTCCGCCGGCCTCGTGTGCTCGATCACCCTGCCGCCAAGCGCCTCATATTCGCTCCGCACCGCAATTGTGGTGTTCGCTTCGCCGCCATGGCCGTCCGGCCGGCTGTAAAAAATCCCGCGTGCCACGTGCGCACGCGAGAGCGCTGCGGGGTTTTCCCGCGAAAGCTCGCGCCGCAGTGTCACCAGCCCGCCCGTGTGGTCCGTGTGGTTGTGGCTCAGGATCACGTCGCGCACGTTCGAGAGATCGATCTTCAACTCGCGCGCGTTTTCGAGCACCGTGGTGGGCCGCGCGCCTGTGTCATAGAGGATGCGGTTGCCGTCCGCTTCCACCAGCGCCGCGAATCCCCATTCGCCGATCCCCTCGTCGGCCACCATCGTGGAAAGGATGGTAATCTTCAGCGACCGCACGCTCGGCGTCGTGGCCTCGGTGGCCGCGCCCCCGATGCGCAGTCCCGTCGGAGGTGCGGGAGGAGGCGGAGTCTGGGCCGCGGCTAGCCCCGCAGCGAGCGAAACCACGCAAAGGGACACAAGCAACGGCCGCCGGTTCATGGGTGTCTCCCGATGAATATCGAAGCGATTCGCCAGCATTGTCTCTCACTCCCCCACACTACGGAACAAATTCAATGGGGCGCCGATCTTGTCTTCAAAGTCGGCGGAAAAATCTACGCCTCCGTGGTGTTGGATGACGGCCAGCTCGGCAGGTTGTCCTTCAAGTCCAATCCGGAAGGATTCGCCGAGCTCATCGAGCGCGATGGCATCGAGCCGGCGGCCTACGTCGCGCGCTATCACTGGGTGACGGCGCTGCCCCCCCACGTCTTGCACGACGACGAGCTTCGCAGCCTCATCCGCGCTTCCTACGATCTTGTACTCGCCGGCCTGCCGAAAAAACGGAAGCAGGAATTGCTCTCAGCTCCGGCCCGGCGACGAAAAACCAGCCGATCCTCCCGCCGCCGCTCGCCGCGCCGCACCCGTCACTGAATCTCGAAAACCAGCTCGCCGCTCTCCACACGAACCGCGCGGATGCCCGGAGTGTGAAAGTTCTCACGCGTCCACGGGTTGTTCATCAACGGCGAGACAACCATTTCGACCGTCATTCGCGACAGCGGCAGCCTTCCCAGGCTCCCTCCGGTAGGCTCAAAGCGGAGATAACCGTCCACAATGCGCAGCCGGCCCTCCATCTCGAAGCTCAGGTTTTTTCCTGCCATGTCAAAGAGAGCCCAGACTCGCGCGCGGTCTGGTGAAAACGTCACCCTCGCGTCGCGCACCGTCCCGATTCCCTGTCCCTGAACTTTTGCCGCCTGCAGCCGCGCGGCCAAAAGCGAATTGACCTCTTCCTCACTCAGCGTGACTTGCTGCGGCTCTCTCCGCGGATGAGATTGCTCAGCCAGCAGGGCGATGCCGAAGAGCTTTTGCGCCGCGCTCCGGGCCGCGTCCGGGCTCACGGTCGCCTGAGGTCCGGGCACAACGCGCAGCATCTGGATGATTCCCCAGGCTCCCGCAAGGATCGTGGCCCAATAGATTACCCGCCAGATTTTCCGCAGCGTGCTCGCCGGCCGTTTGGGCGGCGGCGCATCAGTTGCGTTCGTTGCGGGCGTGTGTCCGGCACTCATGTTTCAAAGCCGCGAAACTCGGAATTCGCTGCGCCAGAAAACAGCCGGTAGATTCGGGCCTGGCGGCCGCCCACCCACCGGCTGGACTTCGGAGGAGGTCTTTTCCTCTGACGGGATTTCAAGTTTCGAATTTCGCCTTTTCTCTATTCCGCCTTCGTTTCTAAGGGCCTGCCCGTTCCCTCGCCCTTCAGATATTTCGCATACCAGGCCAAGTAGCGCTCGTAGCGGTCTTTCAGGTGCGTCGGCTTTGTGAATCCGTGCGATTCGCCGGGATAAACCACCAGTTCCGTCGTCCGTCCCAGCACCTTTAGCGCCTGGTAGAGTTGCTCCGAGTTGATGATGGGCACGTTCCAGTCGATATCGCCGCCCATGATGAGCGTCGGTGTCTCGATTTTCTCCACCGAGTTGAACGGCGAAAGTCGCTCGTAAATTTCCCGGTCTTTCCACGGCGGCCCGAATTCCAGGTTCCAGTCGCGCTGATAATGATCGTGGCCATAGTCGGCAATGTAGAGCACCTCGCTCGCTCCCGAAATGGCCGCTTTGAAGCGCGTCGTTTTGACGATGCAGTAATTCGTCATGATTCCGCCGTACGACCAGCCGCCCACCCCCAGCCGGTCCGGGTCGGCGATGCCGCGCGCGACTGTGGAATCGAGAAATGTCATCAGATCCGTGTACTCCTTGTTCCCCCAGTCCGCGTAGATTGCCTGCGAGAATGCCTGCCCGTAGCCCGCCGAACCTCGGTAGTTCGGCTGCACTACCACGTACCCGTTCGCCGCGAACAGCTGCGCGGTGAAGTCGAAGGATGCCTCCGTCTGGCTCACCGGCCCGCCGTGCGGCCGCAAAATGGTGGGATAGCGCAGTTCCGGGTTGTAGGCCGGCGGATACGTGACGTTCCCCGCCACCTCCACGCCGTCGCTGCCTTTCGCTTTTGCATACTCCACTTTGCCCAGTCGCACCTGCGCGAGAAATGCATCGTTCACGTGGGATACGCGCGCCGTCTGGCCCTTACCCAGCGCGAAAACTTCGACCGGCATCTGCGGCTCGCCGATGGCCAACGCCACCGCGCCGTCGCGGTTCATCGAATACTCCCTCACCACCAGCCGCCCCGGTGTCAGCCGCATTACTTCGCCCGTGCTCACGGAGATTCGCGCCAGCGGCTCGACGCCGTCTTCCTGCACGGTCGCCAGGATGCTTTGCCCATCCGGCGAAAATCGCGGGTGGCTGATGTTCCGGTCGAGTTTCTGCGTCAGCACGCGCGGCTCGCCGCCCATCGCTGGCGCTACGGCAAGATGGTGCGTGGCATAATCAAGCGCCTTCGCATCCGTTTGGCTCACGTAGGCGATCCATTTCCCATCCGGCGACCATGCTGGCGAGTGGTCCGCGCCCGGATTCGTGGTCACTTGCACCAGATTCTTTCCTTTGTCCGGATTGTCCGCGGCCACCACCCAGATGTCTGTGTTGTAATTGGCGTCGGCATCAGGCGTGCGGTTGCTTGTAAACGCCAGGAACCGTCCATCGGCTGACCACGCCGGCTGAGAATCGTCGTAGTCGCCCGATGTCACCTGCGTGACGGTCTTCGTCGCTGTATCGAACACGTACAGATGGCGGCGCAGATGTTCCAGGTAACCCACCGTGTCGAATTTGAATTGCTGCCGGTCAATCACCCAGGGGCGCGCCGCGTGCCGCTCCGGCCTTTTTCCTTCTTTGGCCCGCTGTGCGGCCTCCAGGTCTTCCGGCGACGGGTCCTCGAGCACCAGCACCATTCTCCCGCCCCCTGGCGACCACTCGAAACCGCTGACGCCTTGAATCGTCTCTGTTAACTGCTGCGCCTCGCCCCCGCCCATGTAGAGCTCCCACACCTGGGTTTTCGCGCCTTCGCCCCGCGCGCTCAGAAACGCCAGATATTTCCCGTCCGGGCTCCAGCGCGGCGATGACGAATTCTCGCCCTTTGCCGTCAGCGGGATGGCCTCGCCCCCCGTGGCGGGCGCCATCCAAATTTGCTGAGAGGATTTGTCTTCTTTCAGGCTTAGCGTCCGCACGGTGTAAGCCACCCATTTGCCGTCAGGACTCATCTGCGGGTTGCCTACATCTTTGATAGCCAGAAAATCGTCCACCACCAGGTTTCGCGGCTCGGACGCCGCCCTGGACTGTGCCCGCACCCCGATCGGCATCGCCACCAGCGCTGCCGCCAAACCGATCGTTTGAGCTGCTCTCATAGGATTCATTGCGGATTCTCCTTCGCGCCATTTATTCGCGCAGCGCTTCAAACCTCTTCCGTGCTTCCCGTACCTGCTCCAGCACGCGTTCGCGCTCCGCCGCTGCATTCCAGTCCGGATAGTGTTCCACGTCTTCCCGCAGCCGGTCGAGCCAAGCGAGGAAGTAGGCGGCATCCTCCGGCGAATGCGCTGGATGGCCTGCTACGGTCACGTACACTGGGCTCGTAGTTGCATACGGATAGATGTCCAGCACGGGATGCTCCGCGCGTTCAGCCCATGCACGCAGCACGCACCAGCCGCTCTTTTCCATCGGCACCGTGCCGCTCGCTCGCGAGGAAGTTCGGCTCGCGTCCGTCTCCAGCGCGCGCGCCACCCGTCCGTTGCACACTACTTCCAGGTGGTCCACCGGCACGATGGACGCCATTGCCGCCGTGAACCTCACGTCGCCGGGTCTATCGAGCTTCAGCTCTGCACCGATCGGCGCCCCGCCCAGCGTGAATCGCAGCAACGGGCCGTTTGTGGCAAACGTCCGCCCGCGGCGCAGTCCGTCGAGAAACGCATCCATCCGCAGCGGCCCCTCCGGCACCTGCACGTACACCCGGTTCATTCCCACCGGCCCGCGCAGTGAAGCGAAGTTCGCCATCGCGTCCGTTCCCGCTCCCGTCGGCAGACGGAATCCCAGATTCAGCAGCCGGTACCATACAGCAGCCGTTGATTTGTGGTCGCTGAATCCGACCACCTCGATGTAGTCCAGTTTTCCCAGCGCGGCGTCCACCGGCAGCGAATCGTGCAGCGGCACGGCACGGTTCGCCGGGTCCGGCACTTCCTCGAACGGGTGCACCGCGCCAATCAGCGCGCCCTGCTCTCGGGCCATGTCCGCCACATCGACGTTCGTCGGCGCCAGGCTGGCCGACGCCGTCATCGGGTACCCCGCATAGATAGGCAGAATCAAGTGTTTCGTCAGGCCCAGCACGCCGCGGTGGCCCCAGTAGCTCGTGTGGAATTCTTCGCCGTGCCATAGCAGGAAGTCGCTGGTCGAAACTGGATCGAGCGCCCCGCGGAAGTACGCCTCGTCCGGCACGCGCGCCTCTTTATTGACGATCAGATTGTGCACCACGTTCAGGTTTTCCGCCCGCGCCTGCGCTGCCAGGTTCTCTGGTGTGTTTCGGTATGCTCCGCCGTAATTCATGTGCACGTGCAGGTCGGCGCCCACCCAGCGCCCGGCGGAATCCTCCGCGAGCGGCAATTTTCCCAGCTTCACCTCCACACGGCTCCTCCCGCCCGGCGACATCTCTCCCTGCCTGCGCTCGACGGTGTATTCAAAGCCGTGCATCACCTCGATTTCAAATCTCCCCGCCGGAATCGTCACGCTCGATTCACCGGCCATGTGAAAATAGTGTGCCTCGAACGGCCGCTCTTTCCGGTCGTATCCATCATCCGCGCACATCCAGGCATCGGCGGGAGCGTAGGCGCGGCCGTCCTCACCGTTCACGCTCACTCGGGCTGGTATCGGTTTCCCGTCGCCACCCAGCACTGCGATGCGCAGCTCGCCCCTGGGCCGCCGGTAGTGCAGCGTGCGCGCCAGAGCCGGTCGCTGCTCGCCCCCCGGCACTTCGACCGTCCAGAGCTCCACATTTCCGCCGCGGTTCGAAATGAAGGCGATTCGCCGCCCATCCGGCGACCACCGCGGATTGATGTTGTCGTACTCGCCGTACGTCAGCGCCTCCGGATTCTCCCCTGACACAGGCACCCACCAAAGCTGATGCCACTGCCGCCTCTCGTAGGAGCTGAACACGACCCGCGCGCCATCCGGCGAAACATCCGGCCGCGCCTTCCAAGTCGTTTCTTCGTAGTGAATTTCGCGCGCGTCCGCCCCAGGCCGCGCCTCCATCCGCCAGATTCCACCGCTTCCGTAGACGTGCCCTCGATTGGAAAGGAAAAGTATCTCTTTTCCATCCCGCAGCCACACCGGACTGATCTCCGTATCGAACTGGCTGTAGTAATAGCGCGGCAGCGCGCTCTTCGTTTCGCCCGTCCACCGCTCCACGTTCTCCAGTTTCCCGCCGCGAATCCCCGCCCCGAAGATGTGGAAGCGTCCGTTGTACTGCGTCGAGACCCACGCTAGCCGCGTTCCGTCCGGCGACCATCTTGGCTCCACGTTCACCGCGCCCGTGTGCGTCAATTGATGCGACTCGCCCGTTTCCATCTCCAGCAGCCACAGCTCCATCGCGTCTCGGTCGTACTTCGTGTAAACCACATAGCGTCCGTCCGGCGACGCGTCTGGCTGGTAGTCGTAACCCGGGCCGTCCGTCATCTGCTCGGCCGTTTCCGCGTCCAACTGTTGCCGCCACAGCGCCCCGCCCATCGAATACACCAGCGTGCGCGAATCCGGTAACCACGACGCGCTCGAGGGGCCCGTGGTCAGTTGCGGCAAATACATCTCGCGATAGTAGTAGGGGTGCGGCAAATCGATCTGTGGCAGTACGGGTGCGCGGTCTGCCGCCGCTATTGCGCTAAACAGAACTGCGCACCCCCACCCTATCGTCGCCCTCATCCGCACTCCGGCCTCCGGAAATCTGTCTCAGTGATAGAGCCTTGCCGGGGAGAGAAAGTACGGCCGCGCTGCCGGATGGCGCAAGCATTTTCCAGTCCGTGCGCCGCACTGCGCGTCCGCCGGTGCTTGCGCCTTCGCTATTGCCGGTGCGCGTCCTTATAGAACAGGAATTCTTCCACCACGTGATAAACCGCCGAACTGGCCACGTCGTACCCAAATCGCTTTCCGAAGATCGTCGCGGTGCGATCACTGCTGTGGTGCCACGCCGTGGCTGCTCCGGTCGCCACCAGGATTCCGAGCAGGTGCGACGAGTTGAATTCGCTCGCCCCGCTGTCCGATTGCGTCACCAGCACCGACTTCAGCGCATAGCCCAGCCGCTGGCCGAATCCTTTTTGCTTGTCCGGATGATAGCGGGGGTCCTGGTGCATCAGGGACGCCAACGCATAGTCGCCCACCACCGCACCCACTGCGTTTTGTCCGAACGCCGAGCCCCACCGGTCCAGAAATCCCTGGGCGCCCATTCCGTAGTCCCGGTCGGCCCGCGTGTCCTCCGCCATGCCGATTCCGGCTGCGCCCGCCGTGCCAATCAGGCCGGGAAAGAGCGACTGCTTGATGGCGCGCTCAAATTTCTGCTTAGGGGTCAGGGGGTTGGATAGATCTTCCCGGAACCTGCCCAATAAGCCTCCGGACTCCGCGGGCTTGGCAGCAGGTGCATCGGGCAATGGCGCGGTCTGCTTCGTTTGGGCGTGCACAGGGACTGGTACGGCTGCCGCCACGCAAAGCGTCAGCACAGCCACGAACGGCCGTTTCCCCACCTGGCCCTGCCCTTCCGGAACGCACTCTGGCTCGACAAACGCCGGTTCAGACCCGGCATTTATCCTACGCCCGTGCGTCGCAGTGGCGAAGGCATTTCGTCAGTGTGGCAGAGGCGAGACGCCACGCACACCGCAACGCTCTCCGTCACAAGCGCTCAGTAGGATGCCTCATCGGGCCTTTCTGGAGGTCAGTCGGGATTGCCCATCGTGCGGCGTTGCTGATAACACTCGCGGCAGAACACGGGCCGGCCCTGCGTGGGCTTGAAGGGTACCGTCGTCTCTTTTCCACACTGCGAGCAGATGGCACGCGTTTCCGCTCGTCCCGTGTTTCCAGAGGAAGCGCTGGAAGCCCGGTTAGACTTGCAGCTCTTGCAGCGCTTTGGCTCGTGGCGGAAGCCTTTATCCGCGAAAAAGGCTTGTTCGCCAGCCGTAAAAATAAATTCTGTTCCGCAATCCAGGCACTTCAGGACTTTATCCTGGTACTCCATAGGGCGCTCCGAATGGACCGTTTCGAAAGCCCCTTGGCAGCCCCGCGGAGATCCGGTTCTCTCCTTCTCCCCGCGGGGCTCCCACACGTGTGCCCTGACGCTAGTCCTGCTCCCGGCGCATCTTCTTGCGCATGCGCTTCCGCGACAGGGCGGCCTTCGCCCGGCGC
>JASHRU010000383.1 GCA_030037225.1 Candidatus Acidiferrales bacterium
CGGGAGGATTGATTCGCGGGGCAGATTACTTTCTGCTGGGGCGAATGGACAGCGGGCCGAGCCTGGCGCGGATTTACGAGCGCACGTTAGAAGTGATCGCGATGGCGCGGGCGCAAGGAATATCGACGGCGCGGGCGGCTGACCGGCTGGCCGAAGCGCGGCTGAAGCCGCGAAAGACATTTCGGGACCTGACGTGGCGCAGCGAATTGCATCCGCCGGCGCGGACGGAAAAAGGGCCTGCCTTGACGCGTGCGGAGTGACCGCCTAGACTCGAAATAGTTGTTTGCGCGCCCGTAGCTCAGATGGATAGAGCACGTGCCTCCGGAGCACGGGGTCGGGGGTTCGAATCCCTCCGGGCGCGCCAGATGAAAACCAAAAGAGCGAAAATCGGAAAAAGAAAAACGGTGCGAGGGGCCGGCCCCTCGCGCATCGAGAAGACCACGCGATAGCCGCGGGTCGAGGCAGATTCCGCTGAGACGTTTTGAGGGGAAGACGCCGAAGCCGGCGGGACCGGCTTCGGCGTCGTTGTATGCGCCGAGTTGCTGTTCGCGCGGAACTTGTGACGCATTTCCGGAGCGCGCGGCTCCCCGGTAATGCCCTTCCCTACTGCAGGCCCGGCCCGAAGTTGAAGAAGTCGAACAGATCGCTGATCGCCGGAGAATTCGTAGGCACGTACGGGTTGGCCGGCGAGGCGATGGGATTGGGAAAATTGTCGCGGCTGCGGCCGGTAACCGGCGGCAGACTCCAGTTGCGCTCGATGAACTTCAAGATGGAGACGTGGTCCGCATATACATGCGAGATCTCGCCCTTGGATTTGAGGTAGGGAGAGACCACGAGGAAGATGATGCGGGTGCCGTCGCCGAAGAAGTCGAGCGGCTGGACGTAGCCGGAGTCATAGTAGCCTCCGCCTTCGTCTTCGGTGATGAAGATCGCCGTGTCTTTGGCGTAGGGGGAAGCCAGAACCTGATCCACGATCTTCTGGGTGAAGCCTTCGAAGAGGTTGATTTTGGAAGAGGCCGGGTGGCCGTCCACGTAGCCGCTGGGCTTGACAACGGAAACCGCGGGCAGGGTTCCGTTGGCGATATCGGCGTACAGATTGAGCGTGTCCTGAATGTGGGCGTTGCGGACGACGGGGTTGGCCATGATGGACGTGTCGTACTGGAAGGGGTTGCAGATGTTGCAGTACTCGTCGGCGTTCGAGCCATTGGTCCCGTAGTTGATCTGGTAGGGATCGGAGACGTAGTTGTTCCACTGGTCGCCGTAGTATTTCCACGAAACTCCGTGGGCGTTCAGGTCGTCGCCGATGCTGGGCACGGAGGAAGGCGGAATGGTGAACGGAGTGTTGGCCGGATTCGTGTCGATATAGGCGTTGTTGCCGTTGCCGAACCAGCCGGGATTGTAATTGTTGAGCAGATAGTAGCGGCCCTTCTCGCAGCGGGGATCGATGCCAATGGAGTTGAGGTACGTGACGATCTCCTGGACGCCCGGCTGCGTGGCATCGGAGCAGTTGCTATAGGAACCGCCGCCGGAAACGGGCGCGGTGTAGTACGGAGGAGGATAGCCGGCGTTGTAGCTGACGCCGTAGCCGTCGTTGGTGTACCAGTTGTTCGTGCCCGTGGCGGGATTGGGATTCTCGACCTGGTTGACGACGCCCGCGTCCGGATTGGCGCCGCCGCCGGGGAGGGTCTGGAAGACCTCGACGTTTTCGGGCGGCAAGTAAGGGTTCTTCTGGGCGGGATTGTAGAAATAGATCGCGTCGGCGTGGCCGAACATGATGTGGTTGGCGCCGGTGCCGCCATCGACGGATTGGTGGAAGTTGTCGCTCATGGCGTAGTTGTCGGCGAGGCTCTTGAAATAAGGCACGTCGCCCTGCTGGACGTTGTAGAAGCCGAGGGCCGAAGAGCCTTCTCCGGTGGTGGTGGCTCCGGGAGTGCCGGGCAGATAGTTGGTGGTGAAGCAGGGAGTCACGTCCATTGTGGTGGAGCAAAGCGGAGGCTGTGGCGCGTCGCTGGTTATGCTGTCGGCTCCGGCGCCAATCGTCACTTCCACCCAGGAGAACAGCTTGGCGTTGCAACCCGAGGGATTGTCCCAGGTGGCGAACAACAAGCTGCAATTTTCCTGCTGCCACATCTGGTAGAAGCGGTGAACCGGACTCGCCGAATACGAGGTGTAAGGAACGCCGGGGGACAACTGGAAGGGTCCGGCAGGAAGCGAGAATACGTTGGGAATGCGGGTGTCTGGCGTGTATTTCTTGACGCCCGTTCCGCCGCCCGCAAGGCTTGCGTAATAAGACTCGGGCAGACCGTCTTCCGAGACCATAGCGCACTGGACGGGCGTAAGCGGCGTCATGCCCGTGGGAGTGTTGCAGGGGTTGGCGCCGGTGAAATAACCGTTGATGCCGCTGGGGCCGCCGGCCAGGGGAGCGGGAAGCAAGTCGCCGGGGAAATCCTGCTTGGGCGGGCTGAGTAGAAAGACGTCGGTGTCTGTGGCGGAGAGCTGGTGCGCCTTGTCGAAGTTGGGGCCGGGGACGGCATTCCGATTGGCGTCGAGGGTGACGATGCCTTCGGAGAGCAGGTTGTGAATGGTCTGTCCATTTGTGGGCGCGTAGGTGGCGAAGACGTGGTCGAAGCTGCGATTTTCTCCGATGATGACGATGACGTGCTTGATGGGGGTGGTGGTAGCCGCGTCGCGTGAAAGCGGCGACGGTGGCGGGCCCTGGGGCGGCGGCGCGGCGCCGGCCAAGGGAGCGCCGAGATTGAATTGAAACGCGGCGAGAACGGCAAGAAGCGCACGCAGGTAATGCGCGGGCTTTGTAACGCCAAATTGAAATACCATTCATCCTCCTTGATGGAAGTGAGTTCGGCCGAGCGCGCGAGAAATACGCGGGCACTGTTTCACGGAAATTTGGGCGCCGTGAACTCTGGGACAATTGAAAGTGAATGGAGAGTCGCAGAAGGGCGAACTTGAAAGATATTGCGCGCGTACCAAGCAGGATTGCTGCGGCGGAGTTTCGAATTGAAGAATGGCCCGTGAAGGCCGGCGGTGACGGGAAGCCGGCGCGCCGCGTTTCCGCAGGCCGCAGTCAGTTGGCAGGCCGGGTGGAGCGGGGCGCAGGGACGACGCGGATCATGCCCATCATGCCTCCGTCTTCGTGCTCCAAGAGATGGCAATGGTAAACGAAGGTGCCGACGATACCGGGGGCGCGGAAATCCATGCGCAACCTGACGCTGGGATACTGGAGGGCGCGGCCGTTGTAATAGGGCACGTTGACCGTGTCGCGGAGATAGGGCTCGTGCACGGGCCTGCCCATCCAATCGAGCAGAAGGAAATGCAACTGGTGAATATGAAAGGCGTGAAGCTCGCTGGAGCGGTTTTCGATGATCCAGTCTTCCACGTCTCCCTGGCGCACTTCGATGTTGGGAACGTCCGAATTCATGTCGAAGACGGCGGGAGTTTGTCCCTCAACGGTGAGATAGAACTCGGTGGGACTGGCGGGATCATTGGGATCGAGGGGTTTTTCGGAGAAGTAGAGCTTGCGGGTTCTGACGGGAGCGACATTTCCGAGCCACGGCAGATTCGGGGCAGGAAGCGGCACAGGAGAGGAAGCGAGAGCCGAGCGGGGCTCAGGAGCGTCGGCTGAGGCGGTGATGGTGGCGATGGCGCGATTGGGATCGTTTTCGCCGCCGACACCGGTGTCCACACTGCGAGTGACCAGGATGGCCGGAACGCCAGCCGGGGGGCCGGTGAGGATAAATTCGGCGCGTCCGCCGGGTGGCAAACCGATGTGGTTCTGCCACAAAACGAAATCAGAGGGCCCGCCATTCTCGTTCATGGGTGCGCCATCCAGCGCGACGAGACCGAGCCGCTGAGGTTTGCGCTGATACAGAACCTCCAGATCGAGATAGGTGATTGCGCAGGCGTTTAGAACGCGCCAGAACTGGCGCTCGAGCGGCTTCATTTTTATTGAGGCAGGAGGATAGTCGGGGTACGGGGCGGGAACGAAGTTGATGGAGAGGTCTTTGGCGGGCCGGCCGAAACCGGTGCCGGTGTTGGCGGCGTCGCCGTCGCGGTCGAGAAGCATCTTGGGGAGGACAGGCTCCAATTTGGAAGGCGGGGAGCTGGGGTTCAGCAAATCCTGATCGCGAATCACAAGAACACGCTCCGGCAAACCGGCGACGGCCGAATCGGCGCGCTCGATGCCCTCGACGATGATTGCACCGGAAGCTCCGCCGAGCACTTCCGGTTTGGTGAAACCGTGGATGTGCGGGTGATACCAGTAGAGGCCGGGCGGCTCGTCGTCGGGGATGCGAATCCGATACTCAAACGGCGGGGAGCCAGCAGCAATGGAGGTTCTCAGCACGTCGTCCTGATGGCATACGGGAGGAATCGTCAGTCCATGGAAATGCAGATTTGTGGAGAGGCCGGTCATGGCTCCGCTCCGGCAGGGATCCGAGTTCTTGACAAGGCACAAGACTGGGGGATGGGACGCTACTCCGGCGGCGGGCGGGGCGGCGACTGACACGTCGTTCTTCAAGCGGAGAATCAGCAGGTCGCCGGGACCGAGGCGGAGAGTGGGTGACTGGCCGCCGGCGGGAGAAACATAACAATAGCGGATGGAGCCGGAGGGGAGCGCCTGGCTGTGGATAGCGAGGTCAACTTTGAGGACGCCGTGTTCGCTGCGCAAATCCTCGGGCTCGGGAACGGCGTCGCCGACCGAAGGGCGCGGGCAGAGATCCGGGCTCGCCGGCTCGGGGCGCAGCGCGGACGGGCAGATCGCAAAGCAGAACGCGATACCGAGGGCGAGGAGCAACCGAATTCTTGCCGGAGCCATTGGCGAATCCTGCCTGGTAGAAAGAACGCCATCCAGAAACGGAATCCTCGGCGTGCAAGGTGACAAGGGGATGAATCGAAGATGAACGGCGGGTAGAGGGGGAGGAGTGCGGGCCGTCTAGCGGTCGTAGCGGAGGGAAATGACGGGATCAATCTGAGTGGCGCGCCAGGCCGGAATCCAGACGGCGCAAAGCGCGACGGCGGCGAGGAGGGCGGGCACGGAAAGAAAGACGATGGGGTCCAGTTTGCCCACACCGAACAGAAAACTCGAGATGAGGCGGGTGAGGCCGAGTGCAGCGGCAACGCCCAGTGCGACTCCCACGAGCGTCAGGCGCATGCCCTGGAGCACGATCATATTGCGGACGTCGCGCGTGGTGGCTCCCAGGGCCATGCGGATACCAATCTCGTGGACGCGCTGGCGGACCGAATAAGCCATCAGACCGTAGATTCCGATGGCGGCGAGGGCGAGAGCGGAAACGCCGAAAATGGTCAAAAGCAGCATGTTGAAATTCGCACCGGCCGTGGATTGCCTGAGGAGTTCGTCCATCGTCCGGATTTCACCGACGGGCAAATCCCCACTGGCGGCGCGGAGTTCGCGCTCCATGGCCGCATTCAAGGAATGAGGCTCCATGCGCGTGTGTACGACCCAGACGACGGGAAAGACGGCGGCCGCGAGAGCGGTGATCGACTCCGGAACCTGCGAGACGGGAAGGTACATGGCGGGACCGGGGAGCTGGTTGAGCCCGGCGTCGTGAACGTCGCCGACGACGCCAATCACCTGACGTTCGACATCCTTGAAAGTGGGGCCCAAACCCACGCCGATCAGGATTCGCGCGTTCAGCGGGTCCTCATTGGGCCAGACCTGGCGAGCCATGGTTTGATTGATGAGCACGACAGGGGGAGCGGCTTGATCGTCGCGCTCGGTGATTCCGCGGCCGCGCAGGACGGGCACGCCGAGAGCGCGGAAGTAATCGGCGGAGACATAGAACCAATCGACGCGGCCATGGGATGGGCTGTTGCCCAGTGGACGGCCGATTACCTGGAACGGCTGAGTGGGGCCGCCTTCGAGCGGGAGACAGCAGGTGGCGCCCGCGGCGATGACGCCCGGCAAAGCTTCGAGGCGTTCGACGGAGTTGTGAACGAGCAGGGCCAGAGACGAAGTGGAGACGAAATGGGAGCCGGCGAGCGATGTGCGCATGGTGAGGACGTTATGAGGGTCGAAACCGGGATCGACGGCGCGAAGAGCGACGAAGCTGCGGATGAGGAGTCCGGCGCCGACAAGCAGGATGAGGGCGAGGGCCGTTTCGCTGATGACGAGAAGAGAGCGCGTCCTGTTCTGGCGGAAACCGGTGCCGGAGCGGCCGCCACTGGCGTTCAACATGCCGCTCAGATCGGCGCGAGAGGCGTCGAGAGCCGGTATGAGGCCGAAGAGAATGCCGGTGACGAGGGAAACGACGAGGGTGAACAGAGCGACGCGCCAATCGACGGTAACGGCCGAGGCGTTCTGACCGATGCGGGGAATATCACCTGGGCTTGCGGCCAGAAGAGCACGGACGCCGAAAATTCCAAGAACCAGACCTAGCCCGCCACCGATGAGGAACAGGAGAACGCTCTCGGTGAGCAGTTGGCGAACGATGCGGCTGCGCGCGGCGCCAAGTGCGGCGCGGATACCCATTTCCCGGCGGCGAGCGCTGGCGCGGACCAGCAAGAGATTGGCGACATTGGCGCAGGCGATGAGGAGAACAAATCCGACGGCGCCGAGGAGGATGAGCAGCGAGGGACGAATCAGGTTGACCTGGAAGTCGCGGAGGATAGCGGCACTGAAGCCTTCCTGCGGGCCTTTGACTCCCGGCCATTTCCGACGGAATTCAGCAGAGGCGAGCCGCAGAGCAGCATTGGCCTGCGCGAGCGTGACGCCGGGGCATAGGCGAGCTGCGGCCACAAACGTGTGACCCGGGTCGGTGCTCTGCGGATCGATCTGCAAGGGCGTCCAGGCGTCGATGGGAGAGTCGGTGACAAACTCGCGCGCGACAACGCCTGTGACAGTGTAGGGCGAGCCGCCAAGAGAAATGGCTTTCCCAACGATGTCGGGATCCCCGCCGAAACGGCGCTGCCAGAGACCGTAGCTGAGTACGACGAAATTGCCGGCATTGGGGCGGTCCTCTTCTGCGGAAAAGGGGCGCCCTTTGATCATGGAGGCGCCGAAGAGCCGGAAATAGTCGAGCGTGACGCGAGTGACCTGAATCTGCTCGGGGGCAGAGCCGCCCGTCAGATTCATTCCCGCACTGCCATAGTCGTATCCAGAGAGGTCCTGAAAAATGGCGGTCTGCTCGCGCAGCACATTGAATTCAGTGGGAGAACTGCCGGCGCCGGTATGGCCGGCCTGGGTGATGAGGATCTGCACAATGCGGTCGGGGTCGGGATAGGTGAGCGGCCGCAACAGGACCGCGTCCACAACGGAGAAGATGGCGGTGTTGGCGCCAATGCCGAGGGCGAGGGCGGCGACGGCAAAAAGACTAAAGCCGGGATTCTTGATGATGAGGCGAAAGCCGTGCTTGACGTCGGCAGTGAACGCCATGAATCACCTGGTGGTCGCGAAGGCCCAAGCGCGCGCCGCGCGCGTCCCCATTGTAGATGAGACGGGACAGGGGGGTGTTGCCGCGATTCTTTCGTTGAGACGCTCACTTGGGGAGCACGAGATCCCCGACGCCAACGCCGCGAGGAAAGGACGGATTAATAGTGCAAGTTGAAATTCAGCAGATGCGTGCCGACCAGGATGCAGGCGAACGCGACACAGGCCAGCACCACCAGGACGTCGCACAACTTGATGAACCAGCCCTTCTGGTGCGAGCGCAAAACAAGGAAAGCGTAGTAGAGAGCCAAGAGGCTGCCCAAGGCGCCGAGAACACCCATGACCTGACTGAGATGAACGATGGGATCGAGACGAGCGTTGAGAGCGCCGATATCGCCGGAAATGCGGGAGACAAACCAGACGATGCCCGCCACGAAGAGCAGATCCAAGATGCACACGAGGTGGACGAGAAGGCGGAAGCGGCGAATGCCGGGATCCAAATCCAAGGGATGTTGATAACGGCGGCGAAGGATGGCGCCGACGGGCCACAACAAAAGGGCGAGCAGGATGAGGACCAGGCTGGCGATGACGACAGGCAGGAGCAGTGGCTTGCTTTTGAGCGGCGAAACGCTCTGCGAAATAAAAACGGGGAACAAACCGAGGAGATCGAGGTGGCCGTCGGCCGCAGGCTTAAAAAGTATTTCTTCCTGTCCGTCCACATTGCGGTAGCGAAGCGGCGCAATTTCGCGCCAGTGAAGGGGAAGACCATTCAGGCCTTTGAGCTGGTCGATCTCGAGAATGCCATCTTTTTTCGGTGAGGAGACGCGGAGTTCGCCCAGCAGCGCGGTGATGAAAAACAGATTGGTCTGGCTGCGGCGGCTGAAGATGTAGGAGCCGGTGACGCGGCGCGCGTCGTCCGGGGCGGAGGCGAGCGTGGACGCGGCCGGAGGGGAATAGGGGAAGTAACGGTCAAGAAATTTATGCCAGAGGGCGGTGCGGGCAGAGCCGGCGTTCAAATCGTCGTGGCCCAGGCTGTTATAGGAAACGAAAAAGCCGAGCTTCTCGCCGGCCATCAAATGCAGATCGGTGTGGAATTGCTCGGTATCGCCCGCGTGGCTGATGATGTGATGGCCATTGCGGTCCTCTTCGTAAAAGCCCAGACAGATTCCATTCACTGACGGATCCATGGCGAACTGGCGCGAGTGCATGAGACGGGCCGTCTCGGGCCGAAGGATGCGCGCATCGCCGTATTGCCCGTCCTGAAGATGGGCAATCATGAAATGCGCCATGTCCATACCGGAACTGGCCAGGCTTCCCGCGGGCGCAGCGATAACCATCTCGTAGGGCTTAGGCTCGCCGGAGGCCCGGAAATAACCCTGGGACATGTCCTTTTCGAGAGCGGGCGGCAAGGGTTGCGTGAACGATGAATGGGTCATCTCCAGAGGCTTGAAAATGTTCTCGGCCACGTAATCGTCGAAGGGACGGCCGGAAAGCCGCTGGACGATGTATCCGGCGAGAGCGGCGCCGTAGTTGGAATAGGCAGGGACGGTTCCGGGCGGAAAAATCTGACGCGGGATGTGAGTGGACAAGTATTCGCCGAGCGGCATCAAGGGCCCCTTGCTCGGTCCAAACAGATCCTTGACGACTTCCTGAAAACCGGGAGTGTGAGTCATCAGATTGCGAATGGTAACGGGGCGGCCAAATTCCTGTGGAATCTGAAAATCCAGATAGGTGCTGACGTCGCGATCAAGGTCGAGCTTGCCCTGCTCCTGCAACTGCATGATGGAGGTCCAGGTGAACAGCTTGGAGACGGAGCCGACCCGAAACATCGTGGCTTCCGGAGAGACAGGGGCCTTTTTTGCTTCGTCGGAATAACCATATCCGCGCGCAAATATAATTTTACCGTCCT
>JASHRU010000384.1 GCA_030037225.1 Candidatus Acidiferrales bacterium
GCGCGAAAGACCCTCGAGAGCTTCCGCCATGGCCGCCTTGAACTCGTCTGTCCCGCGCAAACCTATTCCGGCGGCAATGTGGACACTGGTCCCCGCGCAACGATTGTGGTCCACGACGAGCGCTTCTTCTCCCGCGTCCTCTGGCGAGAGGAAATCGGCATGGGCGAGAGCTACGTGGACGGCGACTGGTCGTCGCCGGACCTGGTTGCCGTGGCGCGGTTCGCCATCCGCAACATGGCTGAGCTGAATCGCCGCAACCGCATCGCCTCCGCCATCAACCGCTGGCGTATGCGCCTCGTTCACAACCTGCGCGCGAATACGCTTCGCGGCAGCCGGAAGAACATCCGCTACCACTACGACCTCTCAAACGAGTTTTTCCGGCTCTTTCTCGACCCCACGATGGCCTATTCCTGCGCTCACTTTGTCTCTGCCGAGGATTCGCTGGAAAAAGCGCAATTGGCCAAATACGATCGCATCTGCCGGAAGCTGATGCTCCAACCGGAAGACCACCTGCTCGAAATCGGCACGGGCTGGGGCGGCCTGGCCCTCCATGCGGCAAGACACTGCGGGTGCCACGTCACCACCACCACCATCAGCCGCGACCAGCACGACTACGCGCACGATCTCTTCCGCCGCTCCGCTCTGCTCGGCAGCCGCATCGAGCTGCTCTCCCAGGACTACCGCCAGCTTCGCGGGCAGTACGACAAGCTCGTCAGCGTGGAGATGTTCGAAGCCGTGGGTTATGCGCACTACGACGAATTCTTCAGCGCCTGCGACAGCCTGCTCACGCGCGATGGTTCCATGCTTCTCCAGACCATCACCGTGCCCGACCAGCGCTTTGCCGGATACTTGGACTACGCCGACTGGATTCAGACTTACATCTTTCCCGGCTCGGAACTTTCCGCAGTCGGCGAAATCCTCAATTCGGTCGCCCGCTCATCGCGCCTCGAGTTGCACCACGCGGAGGAGATCGGCCAGCACTACGCGCGAACGATTGCCATTTGGCGCGAGCGTTTTCGCGGCGCGGAGCCGCAAGTGCGCGCCCTCGGATTCGACGACCGATTCATCCGCATGTGGGAGTATTACTTGGCTATCTGCGAGGCTTCGTTTCTCGAGCGAAACACCGGAAACGTCCAGCTCCTGCTGGCCAAAACGGGCACGCGAAAACCGCTGTGGGGAGAGCCGCAGGAGAGCCGTGAGGTCGTCGAGCTCGACGTGGCCGAAGAGCCGGCCGAGCTTTCCGCGGCGGGGCAGGCGGGAGAACGGCATTCCTCTGGCTCGGAAGCCGCTCAGTCCGTTCCCGGAGAAGTTTCGCGCGCCGGCACGATCCAACCCTCCGGCTTCACCACTCCGTTTGCCCAGTAGGCCAGCACGCCGGAAAGGATCAGCAGCCCGCCAAACGCCAGCGCGGAGATCCCCAGCACCGACTCCTGTTCTCCGTGCGTGGCCGCGAATCCGAGCAGCAGCATCGGGCACAGACCCACCAGCCACGCGCCTGCCATTCCGCCCGGTACGCGGAACGGCCGGTTCAATGCCGGCTCGCGGTAGCGCAGCGCGATGAGCGCGGCGAACTCGAGCAGCAGGCTCGAGCCGTAGAGCAAAATGTCGATCGTCACCAGGCGCTCGAAACCCAGGCCCAGGCACATGGCCCAGCCGATGGCGCACACTGCGATCGCCACCCACGGCGCCCGCGTCCGCGCGTGCAATTTTCCGAACACGCCCGGCAGCATCCCGTCCTGCGCCATCGCCAGCGGCAGCCGCGAATAGCTCATCACCAGCGCGTTGAACATGCCAAACGCGCTGAACAGGCCGCCCAGCACCAGCGCCACGCGGAGTGAATTGCCGCCCAGTATCGCCGCGATGTCCGCCCACGAGCCCGTTTCCCATGCCGCAGCCGGCAACCCCGTGATGGCCACAGCCCCGGCGGGCACGATGTACGTCAGCGAAACCACCACCACCGCCAGGAGCATCGCGCGCGGATAGGTACGCTGCGGCCGTTCTACCTCCGCCGCAATCGTGGATGCGTTGTCCCAGCCCATGTAGTTCCACATGGCGATCAGGATTCCGCCCACAATGTCCACCGTCGAGCCCGACGGCGGGGCGGCGCCAGCCAGCGCGCCGTGGCGGAACGGCGCGATCAGGCATATCACCACAAAGGGCGCCGAAAGCGCTGCGAACAGCCACATCGAAGTCGTTGCCACCACGCGCACGCCCGCGATGTTCAGCAGCGCGCACGCCGCCACCACCGCCACGCCTACCATCACGCCCCGGCCGCTCTGGCCGAACCAGGGAAACAGCCGCGTCAGATAGGCCACGAACAGCGTCGGATAGATCGCCATATCGAAGATGCTGGCGATCAGCGAAAGCCACGCCTCCTGAAATCCCCAGAACTTTCCCATCCCGCGACGCACCCACGCGTAAAATCCGCCCTCGGCGGGAATTGCGCTCGAAAGTTCGCCGATCATGTACGCCGTCGGCAAACTCCACAGCAGCGGCGTGATCAGCAGGATCAGCAGCGCCCGCGAGTAGCCCGCGCCGTGGATTATGTCTTCCGTCCCGTATGTGCCGCCCGACACCATGAAGAACGTCGCGGCCACCAGTGGCCAGAGCGTGAGCTTCGAGCGTTGTCGGATTGCGGGAGATTTGGATGGGCCGCTTGCTGCTGGGAGAGCGTCTTCCCTCAATTTCGCCCTGTGCCTCTACGATAATGCCGGTGCGCGGCCGCGTCAGCGCCGCGCGGGCAGTCGCGGCTCAGAATACAGGCTTTCCAGGTGCATGCAAGCGGAAATTGCGCGCGATCAGGCGCTCGCAGCGTATGAATGGGATCGCCCGATGCGAGTCTCACACCGCGTGGTAGGCGTGCCGCATGTTCATCACGTCGGATAGCGCGCGTTCCGCCAGCGTGCCCATCTCCGTTGTGCTCACGCGCCGTGCGCACTTCGGTGAGCCCCGCAGGAGGTCGGCCGTGCGCCAGCCCTCCGCCAGCACCATATCGATGGCGCTTTCCAGGCCCGCCGCTTCGTTCTCCAGCTCCAGTCCGTGCCGCAACAGCAGCGCCGCCGTCGCAATCGCTCCCAGCGGATTCGCCGTGCTGGTTCCGGCGATGTCCGGCGCCGAACCGTGCACCGGCTCGAAGAGTCCCACGCGGCCCCCGATTGTGGCCGAAGCCAGCATGCCCAGCGAGCCGGCCAGCACCGCAGCCTCGTCCGACAAAATGTCGCCAAACAGGTTTTCCGTCACCACGACGTCGAAACGCAGCGGGTTCGTGATCATCAGCATGGCGAAAGAATCCACGTAGTGGTGCTCGAGGATCACGTCGGGATAATCGCGCCCCACGCGCGTCACCACCTCGCGCCAGAGCCGCGAAGTCTCGAGCACATTCGCTTTGTCCACCGACACGACGCGTCCGCGTCGGCCCCGCGCCGCTTCGAAGGCGATTCGCGCAATCCGCTCGATCTCCGGCGCCGTGTACCGCAGCGTGTTATACGCGCTCACGCCCGGCTCGTGGCCCCTCGGCTCGGAAAAGTAGAGCCCGCCCAGCAGTTCGCGAACGATTAGCACGTTTGCCCCGCGCGCCACTTCCGGCCGCAGCGGCGTGCATCCCGCCAGCTCTTCGTGCCACACCACCGGCCGAAGATTCGCGTAGCCGCCCAGCGCCTGCCGCAGCGCGAGCAATCCTGCCTCCGGCCGTTGGTGCGCCGGAGCTCGGTCCATCTCCGGCGAGCCCACCGCTCCCAGCAGCACCGCGTCGGAATCGAGCGCAGCTTCGCGCGTCTCTGCTGGCAACGGGTTCCCGTACTCGCGCACCGCCGCCGCTCCGATCGGCCTCTCCGCGAACCGGAAATCGTAGCCGCAAAGATTCGCTACCGCGCGCAGCAGCCGCACGGCTTCGCGCGTCACCTCCGGCCCCACTCCATCTCCCGGTAGAACGGCTATTCGATAGGGCATCTCTTCCTCCTAGAAACTTCGCCCCCGTCTGCTGAAATTGGAATCGCGCAGGGAAAAAGGCGGGGGATCCGGATTGCCCTGCAGGAAATGCGGGTGGTCAGCGCGCGCCTGCGGCAGCTCGCGAGCTGCGAAGTCGTCCCTCAATCGAGTCCGCGGGGCGGATTCGCCGCTCCCGGCGCAGTTCCGCCGGCAGCAGCGACAGCAAGTCGAGGTCGTAGATGTTCTTCTTCTTGTCCGCCAGCGCCGTGAACCGCTGGTAGGCCGCGTTGAGCTGCTCGCGCGTCAGTTCGTATCCCAGCTCCGAATAGCGCCGCCCCAGCGCGTGCCGCCCCGAGTGCTTCCCCAGTACGATGTGGTTCGCTTCCAGGCCCACCGACTCCGGCGTCATGATTTCGTAGCACAGCGGATTGCTCAGCACGCCGTGCTGGTGGATTCCCGCTTCATGAGCAAAGGCGTTCGCGCCTACCACGGCTTTGTTCGGCTGCGCGGAGAAGCCGATCAGATCCGCCAGCAGCCGGCTCGACGGAACGATCTCTTCCGTCACCACGCGCGTCTCATAGGGCAGGCGGTCGGCCCGCACACGCAGTGCCATCACGATTTCTTCCATCGCCGCGTTGCCCGCTCGTTCGCCGATCCCGTTCACCGTGCACTCCACCTGCCGCGCGCCTTCGCCGATGGCCGCCAGCGAATTCGCCACCGCCAGCCCCAGGTCGTTGTGGCAGTGCACGGAAATCACCGCGCGCTCGATTCCGCGGACGCGCTCCCGGATCCTGCGGATCAGTTGCGCATATTCCGCGGGGACCGTGTAGCCAACCGTGTCCGGTATGTTCAGCGTTGTCGCCCCCGCCTCCAAGGCCTGTTGCAGCACCTCTATAAGGAACCCGGGATCGGACCGCGTCGCGTCCTCGGGCGAAAATTCCACGTCGTCGCACAGCGACCGCGCGTACTCGACCGACGAGGCCGTCTGTTCCAGGCACTGCGCTCGCGTGATCTTCAACTTGTATTCGAGGTGAATGTCGGAAGTCGCCAGAAAGGTGTGGATGCGCGGCCGCGCCGCGCGCTCCACCGCCTGCCACGCCCGCGTGATGTCGTCGCGCCCGGCACGGGCCAGCGCTGCAATCTTCGGCCGGCGCACCTCGCGTGCCACCGTGCGCACGGCCTCAAAGTCACCCTGCGAGGCCACCGGAAACCCGGCTTCGATCACATCCACGCCCAGCCGGTCGAGCTGCCGGGCCATGCGCAGCTTTTCTTCCAGGTACATGCTGCAGCCCGGGGCCTGTTCGCCGTCGCGCAGCGTGGTGTCGAAGATGGTGATCGTCTCGTGCAAGCTGCCCTCCCCAGCCGCATGCAGTTTGGTCAGAGTTTGTGGATAACGCAAGCTTATATTTCTTCTAGGAGGATAAGGAGGGATTATTCTATAATCCGCACGCGCGGGCCCTTCAAGCCCGCGCCATTCCATGGAACTCTCCGAACTCCAGGCCTTTCTCGCCGTCGTGGAAGAGGGCAGCTTCTCCCGCGCCGCGCAGCGACTGCACCGCACCCAGCCCGCCGTCAGCCAGACCATCCGCAAACTCGAGAACGACCTGGGCGAAGCCCTTTTCGACCGCTCCTCTCGGCACGGCCACCTCACCGACGCGGGCGTGGTCTTGCGGGAATACGCGGAAAAGCTGCTGAACCTTCGAGGCGAGGTGCGCGCCGCCCTCGCCGAACTGCGCAGCGCCGAGCGCGGCAAACTGACTCTCGCAGCCAATGAATTCACTTCGCTCTACCTGCTGCCGCTGCTGCACGAGTTCCGCCGCGCCTGCCCCATGGTGCGCGTCTCCGTCACCCGTTCGCTCGCCAGCCGCGTGCCCGAAGCAGTGCTGAACCACAGCGTCGAGCTCGGCATGCTCTCGTTCGAGCCTGAGGATCCCGCGTTGCGTTCCGTCGTCGTCGCCACAGACCAGCTCGCCTTCGTCGTTCATCCGCGGCATCCCCTCGCCGGCGCGGGCCGCGCTGGAATTCGCGAGCTGGGCGCACAGTCGTTCGTCGCCCATCACGTCCCCTCGCCGCACCGCGCCAAAGTTCTCGCCGCCTTCAAGCGCCACAAAACTCCCCTGAACATGGACGTCGAGCTGCCCACACTCGAAGCCATCCGCAAATTCGTGGCCATGGGAAACGGCGTTGCTTTAGTGCCCGCCGTCTGCGTTCAGGGCGAGCTCGCCCGAGGGGAATTGGTGCGCGTGCCTGTGCCCGAGCTGCAATTTGAGCGCAAGATTCGCATCGTCTATCGCAAAAAAGCTGCGCTCTCCCACGCTGCGCGCGCGTTCTTGAAGGTGGCCGAAGCTCTGGCCCAAAAACCCGGCACTACCAGCCTCTTCCAGCGCGAACGCTAGCCGCCGCCGGTGATCTTCCGGCCGTGGGTTCTATTGCTCCTACTCCGGCGGGGTCTCGAAGCGCACAAGCTCCGCGCGAAAGCCCTTCGTTCTCCACGCGCCATACAGGATGCCGAACAGCATCCACGCGCCTCCGGCCACTTTCGCCTGCCAGCGCAAATTCAGCCAGATAAACAGGCAAATGGCGAACCCCAGCACAGGCGGCACCGCGTCCGTCCATCTCCTCCCGCTACCCCGCACGTAGTAACGCGCAAATGCGGCCGCGTTCACTCCCATAAACGCGATGAAGGCGCCAAAATTCAGCATCTCCGCGCCCATCTCGTAGCTCATGGCAAAGGCGCCAGCCAGCGACACGGCCCCCACCAGCATCACGTTGTTCGCCGGAATTCCCTGCCGCGGCTCAATGGCCCCGAAGAAGCGCCTCGGCAACGCGTCGTCGCGGCCCATTCCGTAAAGCAGCCGTGCCGCTCCCATCTGCGAAGCCATTCCCGACCCGATTGTGGCCACAAGCAACGTCGCGTTCACCAGATGGAAGAGCCACGTCCCGCCCGCGCGTCCCGCCACGTACACGTACGCCGTGTCCACGTCCGGAAATTTCAGCGTCACGGGCCACACCAGTTGTGCCGCGTACACCTCGAGCGATGCCAGCACTCCCGTAATCAGGCACGTCAGCACCGTGGCCAGCAGGATGTTGCGCCGGGGATTCTCTACCTCCTCCGAGAGCGTCGAGATCCCGTCAAAACCGATATACGTCAGCGCCGCGATCGACGTGCCGGTAAACACCGCCTTCGCCGAAAACGTGGTCGGATCGTAGAATGGATGCGTAAAAAATCCGGTCCCTTGCTCCGGCAACGCCATCACATACCGCCCGATACACCAGAATAGGACCACCACCACGAGCCCCATGGCCGCGGCCAGCAGCTCGTTGATCCGCACCGAGGTCTTCACCCCGCGCAGGTTCAGCGCCGTGAACAGTGCCGCAAAAAATACGGCCCACACGGCATAGGGAATCTGCGGAGCGAAGTTTCTGGCCGCCTGGCTGCACCAGATCGTGCAAATCAACGGGTTCAGCATGTAATCCATGCCCATGCTCCACCCGGTTACGTAGCCCAGCGCGGGATGCAGCTCCCGCCCCACGTAGGTGTACGCGGAGCCCGCACTCGGATACGCCCGCGCCATCCGCCCGTAACTCACCGCGGTGAACAGCATTGCCACCATGGCGAACAGAATGGTGGTCACCACATGCCCGTGCGCCGTCTCGCTCACCACGCCGTACACCGGCATGGGCGCCGTTGGCTGCACCACGATCAGGCCATAGACCACCAGATGCCACAGCGTGAGCTGCCTGCGAAGATGTGCGCCGCCCGTGGCCTCGCTCGCCGTGCTGCCTCCCCCATCTCCTCCCATGGCTTTTCGTTGGACCTCTGCGGTGGGACAGCCCTGCGGCCGACCCTCTGTGCGGATTCTAATCGGTCACCACGGCTTTCACGAGATTTCTCGGATGGTCCACGTCGCACCCGTGGATCGCGGCATAGTGATACGCGAAAAGCTGCAGCGGGACGATCTCCACGAGCGGCAGCAGCAGTTCTGCTGTCGGCGGAACAAATAGAGTGCTGTCGCCGGCCGCCTGGGCCCGCTGGTCTCCCCGTGACGCGATCACCAGAGTCCGGCCGTGGTGCGCTTTCACGTACTCCAAGACTGCGAGCGTTCGTTCGCACCGGTTCACAGATTCAGCGTCGCCCGCGTCGTGCGTTGCCAGCGCCACCACCACGCTCTTTTCGCCCACCAGCGCGTTCGGCCCGTGCAGCAGCTCGCCCGCCGGGTATCCCTCCGCGTGCGAGTAGGAGATCTCCTTCAACTTCAGGGCCCCCTCGCGCGCAATGGCGTAATGCACGCCCCGGCCGATGCACAGAAACGTCTGCGAGTCGGCACACCGTCGGGCCGCCTCGAGCGCCGCATCGCTCCAGGAGTCAAGCGCCTCTTCGATCTGCCCCGGGAGCGCGCCGAGGCGCTCCAAATGTTCCCCTACCCCGCCGGCGTTCATCCGCCCGCGCGCCCTCGCCATGCGCAGGCCGAACAGAAACAGGACCGCCAGCTGCGTGGTGAAGCTTTTCGTGGCAGGCACGGCCAGCTCCGGAGTCGCCCGTGTCAGCAACACGGCGCTTGCCTCCCGCGCGACCGTGGATTCCGGCATATTGGTCACTCCGAGCGTGGGTGCGCCCAACCGCTGCGCTTCCCGCAGCGCAGCTATCGCATCGGTGGATTCGCCCGACTGGCTTACCACCATCACCAGCGTGCCCGCCGTCGTCCCCGTGGAGCAATACGCGTATTCGCTCGCGTATTCCACATCCACCGCCAGCCCCGACAGGCTCTCGATCTGTATCTCCCCCGCCGAGCCGGCGTTCCGGCTGGAGCCGCTGGCGGCAATGATCAGCTTTTCGCAAACCCGCAGGGCTGGCTCAAGGGGACCAAGCGCACCGGTCAAGATTCCGCCCCCTTCCGTGGCACGCTGGATAGTTTCCGTGAGAGCCCGAGGCTGCTCGTAGATTTCTTCCAGCATGCGGTGCGGAAAGGCGCGTTTCTTCTGGGCACTCACTTCCGGGTGCTCCGGGGCAGCTAGGTCCTGGCCAGAATGCGACGGCACTGTATAAGCTGCTGCCAATCCACTGTCAAGAACGCCGCCATCGAGGGAGTCAATGGAGTTGCAAGACTCTGAGCCGATTAGCGATGAAAGCCTGGGGAGGTCCGAGCTGTCGGCAACTTGGACGACGGAATTGTCTTGACTTTCAGTCGCATCCGACTTAGGGTCGTATCCGCCTATGAGTCATTCACAGAGTCCCGAACCTCGCCCCCCTTCCCATCCGTCCGCCTCCCGGCGCACGCCCCGCCGCGAACGCCGCAAAGCGGAAACCTACGAGAAGCTCATGCGCTCTGCGCTCCGGCTCTTTGCTGCCCACGGGCTCAAAGGTACCACCGTCGAACAAATCACCGAAGCCGCCGACGTGGGCAAAGGCACTTTCTTCAACTACTTTCCCACCAAGGAACATATACTGATGGCCTTCGGCGATACGCGCGTGCAGAAGATCCGCGCGGCCCTCGACGAAGCCCGCACCGGCGAAAGGCCCATCTGGCAAGTGCTCCGCCGTCTCGGTCATTCCTTGGCCGAGGAAGCTACCCATTCTCCCGGGCTCATGCGCAGCATTCTGGTCGCCCCGCTCACCCGCGAGCCCGTGCGAGAATTCATGGCCGGCAAGCTGGAGGAAGGCCGCGGAGTCCTTGAAGAAATCTTTAAGTTGGGGCAGGATCGCGGTGAGCTGCGTACCGACCTCACCACGTCGCACATGGCGCGTGGATTCCAACAGTCCGTCTTTGGCGCATTGGTGCTCTGGTCGCTCGATCCACGTGGCGATCTGCTCGCCTGGCTCGATGTCTGGTTGGAAATGTTCCTAGGCGGCCTCGATCCAAAGGAATTTCGGCCCGCCAAGACAGGTCGCGGTCGAGGTTGAAGGGTCAGGTCCTTCTATATGACCAGCAGTCATATACGGTCGGTAGTCATGGCTTTCGCTCGGCCTTGCTTACTTCAGGCCCTCGTCGCCCTTCTGTGTGCCTCTGCTCGCCCCCTCTCCGCCCAGCAACCTCCACTGGCGCCCGCCTCCATCCAGCTGTCCCGGGCGGCAGCTCAGGACGCTTCCAAAAAGCTCTCTCTTCGCGCCGCAATTGCCCTCGCGCTCAAGAACAACCTTTCCGTTCGTGTCGCCGGCACCCAGGTGGACGAGGCCGCCGGAACCCAGATCCGCCGCAAATCGGGGCTCGAACCCCTCATCACCAGCGACGCGGTCGCCAAGGTTCAAGACACCAACCTGCGTGCCATCGGCTTTTCGTTTCCGGGCATTCAAATCCCCCTCACCACAGGCGGATTTGGCACTTACGATTTTCGGGTCTTTGCTCAGCAGCCGGTGGTGGACCGCCAAGCTTTTCACTCCTACCAGTCCAGCAAGCGCCAGTTGGACGCCGCCAGGCTCACCTACCAGGACATGCGCGACCTCGTAGTCCGTCAGGCCGCCGGGTACTACTTGGACGCCCAGGCCGCAGCCGCGGAAGTCGAGGCCGCGGAAGCCCGGCTGGTCACCTCCCGCGCGCTGGAAAAACTGGCCCAGGACCAACATTCCGCCGGATTGGCGACCGGCGTGGACGTTTTGCGCGCCCAGGTCCAAGTCCAGCGCGACCAACAAACCCAGCTCGTGGATCGCGACAGTTACCAGACGGCTATCCTCGTCCTCCAGCGCTTCCTCGGACTCCAGCCGGGTGCCCCCCTGGAGTTGGCCGAGCGGCTCGAATTCCACAGTATTCCGCCGCCTGAGGCCGAATCGGCTCTGCAAGCGGCCCTCGGGGCCCGCGCCGATTACCGTTCGCTTCGCGCCCAGCGCCAGGCGTTGGTCGAACAGCAGAAAGCCATCCGGGCCCGCTATCTCCCCAAGCTCTCCATCAACGGGGACTACGGCCCCTTTGGCCGCAACTTCGGCCAGATGCCCGCCGTCGGCGAAATTCAGGGGACGGTGAGCTTCACCGTTTTCGATCGCGACCGGGACGGCGAGCAGCGGGAAATCTCCAGCCAGCTCCAGCGCGTAGACGCGCAGATTGCCGATCTCGAGCGCGGCATAGAACAGGAGCTTCGCAAAGCCCTGCTGGATTTGGACTCAGCCGCACAGCAGGTCTCTGTCACCCAGGCCGGTGTGGATCTCGCCGCCAGCGAACTGGAGCTCTCCGAGGACCGCTTTCGCAGCGGCGTGACTGACAACATCGAGGTGATTACCGCCCAAAGCTCTCTCCAGAACGCGCAGGACGACCACATCTCGGCCCTGGCGCGCCATGCCGATGCGCGAATGGCCCTGGCGCGCGCTCTGGGTGCCACCGAACAGATTTACGAGAACTATTTGGGCTCGAAATGAACGCCTTACAGAGCATTCGCCGCATCGGGGAGGTTTACGTGCCATGAAACGCCTGATTCCTATGCTTCTTCTTTTGATTGTCATTGGTACCGTGGCTTACTTCAACCCGCAGTGGTTCCACGGCCCGGTTGCGGTCAGCGAGATGAAGCTCTCCGGAAACATCGAAGCGCATGAAAGCCTGGTGGGCTTCAAGGTTCCCGGCCGCATCGTGGATCTGCCGGTCGAAGAAGGCCAATCCATCAAGGCGGGCCAACTGCTCGCGCGGCTCGATACGGACGATTACCGGCAGCAGTTGGCCGTGGACGATGCCGTCCTGCGCGTGCGCGACCGCCAGCTCCAACTGGCCCTGGCGGGAAGCCGCGACCAGGACATCCAGGCAGCCTATCAGGCCGTGCTCGACGCGCGTGCTGACCTCGAGCAGAAACAGAAGGACTTCGAGCGCTATGACGCCCTCTACAAGAAGGACGAAATCCCCGCGCAAACCCGCGATCTGGCGCAGACGAATGTGGTCCGCGCCCGGGCCACTCTTGCCCGCCTCGAGCAGGTGTACAGCGAGCTCGAAGAGGGCACCCGCAAGGAAGAAATTGCGGTGGACCACGCCAACTCTCACCAGGCTAGTCAAAACGTCCAGTTGTCCCGCATCAAGCTCTCTTACACCGCGCTCACCGCTCCCTTCACCGGCGTCATCCTCGTGCGCCAGGCCGAGCTCGGCGAAGTGGTTGAGGAGGCCACTCCGGTCGTCACTCTGGCCGACCTCGATCACATCTGGGTTCGTATCTATCTTCCGGAAACCGATCTCGGACGCCTCCGCTGGGGACAGGATGTCGCCGTACGCACGGATACCTATCCGGGTAAAACGTATCGCGGCCGCGTCTCGTTCATCTCCTCCGAGGCGGAGTTCACCCCAAAAAGCGTTCAGACCGATCGCGAACGCGTCACGCTGGTCTATCGCGTGAAAGTTGACGTTGAAAATCCCAACTACGAACTCAAGCCCGGCATGCCCGCTGATGTGTACGTGCCCCTGAAGTAGCGATCGGAATGAGCGCCGCGGCTCCAGCCATCGTCGTTTCCGCGCTCGAAAAGCGCTTCGGCCCTGTGCGCGCCGTCGACGGGCTGAGCTTTGACGTCCGCCCCGGCGAAATTTTCGGTCTCGTCGGCCCGGATGGGGCAGGCAAGACCACAACGCTGCGCATCCTCGCCGGCGTTCTGGCTCCTGACGGCGGAAAAGCCACCGTGGCGGGCTTCGACGTGAGCGCTGACCCCGAAGGAGCCAAGCACGAGCTCAGTTACATGCCTCAGCGCTTTGGCCTTTACGAGGACCTTACCATTGACGAAAACATCCGCTTCTATGCTGATCTTTTTGGCGTCCCAAGCGTTCAGCGCCAGGCTCGAGCCGCCGAACTACTGGCCGCGGCGGGTCTGGCCGAGTTTCGCAGCCGCGCTGCGGGCAAGCTTTCCGGAGGGATGAAGCAGAAGCTCGGCCTGATTTGCGCGCTCATCCACCGGCCGCGCGTCGTGTTGCTCGACGAGCCTACCAACGGCGTGGACCCGGTTTCTCGCCGCGATTTCTGGGCCATTCTGTATTCGCTGGTCAGCGAGGGCGTTTCCATCCTCACCTCCACTTCCTACCTGGACGAGGCCGAGCGTTGCCATCGCGTCGGATTGATCCACCGCGGCCGCATGCTGTTTTGCGACGAGCCCACGGAGCTGAAAAGGTTATTCCCCGGCGCCGTGCTGGCGCTGCGCTCGCCCGATCCTCCCCGCGCCATGGACGCGCTTCGCGGCTCGCCCGGTCTTCGCAGCTCGGTGCTCGTCGGCGATGCCGTGCACCTGTTCACCGACTCCGGCAGCGAGCGCATCGCTCAGTTCCGCGTTCGCCTGGAAGGCGCCGGCGTTGCTGTGGATTCGCTCGAAGCAATCTCGCCCACCATCGAGGATCTCTTTGTTTCCGCCGTCGAATCCCAGCAGGCCGCGGCCTCCTCGGAGTCTCGTCCATGAACGGCCCGGCCAACGGCAACGGATATGCCGTCACCGTCGAGTTGCTCACCAAGCGCTTCGGCAAATTCACGGCCGTCAACGGCATCAGCTTCGAGACCCGCCGGGGCGAAGTGTTCGGCTTCCTGGGCCCCAATGGCGCCGGAAAATCCACCACTATTCGCATCCTTTGCGGACTGCTCGAGCCCACTTCCGGCCGCGCCACCGTCGCCGGTCTCGACGTCGCCACTCAGCCCGAGGCCATCCGCCAGCGCATTGGCTACATGTCGCAGAAATTCTCGCTCTATAACGACCTCCAGGTGATTGAAAACCTGAATTTCTTCGCCGGCCTCTACAGTGTTCCAGCTGCCGAACTGCGCGAGCGCGCCGCCTGGGCCGTGAAGATGGCGGGCCTCGAAGGCCGCGAGCACGCGATGACCCGTTCGCTCCCTGTCGGCTGGAAGCAGCGGCTCGCTCTCGGCTGCGCCGTGCTCCATCGTCCTCCTATCGTCTTCCTTGATGAGCCGACTTCCGGCGTCGATCCCGTCTCGCGCCGCCAATTCTGGGAGTTGATTCACCAGATGTCGGGCGAAGGCGTCACCGTCTTCGTCACCACGCACTACATGGACGAAGCCGAGTATTGCAACCGCCTGGTGCTCATCGATCGTGGCGTTATCGTGGCCATGGGCACGCCCACGGAATTGAAGCACCGCTCGATGCGAGGCGAGCTTTTGCTCGTCGAATGCGAGCCGCTTGGTCCCGGCCTCGACGCCCTCCGCTCCGCGCCCGGCGTTGCTGACGCTGCCGTGTTTGGCCGCGCTCTTCACGCCGTCGTGCCGGATGCCCGCGCTGCGGCCCAGCCCATCCGCGAGGCACTCGCTGCCAAAAAGGTTGCCGTCAGCCGCGTCGAGCCCATTCCTCCCACGCTCGAAGACGTCTTCGTGGCCCTCACCGCCGGCCGCGCCGCAAAAGAGGCTCGGCCGTGAGCCTGCGGCGCATCTTCGCCGTCATGCGCAAGGAATTTATCCAGATTTCCCGCGACCTGCGCAGCCTGCTGATCATTTTCGCCATTCCTCTGATCCTGCTCTTCATTTACGGCTACGCCGTCAACCTCGACGTCAGGCACATTCCGCTTTGCGTGTACGACCGCGATGGCTCGCAGGACAGTCAGGACCTGCTCAAAGCCTTCCAGGCCACCGAATACTTCGAGATCGTCCATCTCGCCCGCGATTATCCCGACGTTGTCCGGCAAATCGACACCGGCGCCTGTGCCATCGCCATCGTCATTCCCGTCAGATTCTCGGAGGACCTTCGCGAAGGTGGAGGCACTTCCGTGCAAGCCATTCTCGATGCCAGCGACAGTAATTCCGCCAACATCGGCCTCGGCTACGCTCAGGGAATCGTCGCCGCCTACTCCAGCCGCGTGCAGGTGGAGTGGGCCCGGCACCGCGGCGCTGCCGCGCCCGTTTCTCCGATTGATATTCGCGCCCGCACCTGGTTCAACGAAGACCTCGAAAGCATGGCCGATATTGTTCCCGGCGTTGTGGCCCTCGTGATGGCGGTCGTGGGCGCGTTTCTCACCTCGCTCACCATCGCCCGCGAGTGGGAACGCGGCACCATGGAGCAACTCATTTCCACTCCCGTCCAGCCGCTGGAAATCCAGATCGGCAAGCTGATTCCGTATTTCCTCATCGGCATGGCCGATACGGCGCTCTGCGCCGTGCTCGGCGTCGTGTGGTTCGGCGTGCCCTTTCGAGGAAGCTGGCCGCTCCTGTTCGGCAGTTCCGCGCTTTTCTTGCTCGTCGTTCTTTCGCTGGGCTACTGGATGTCCGTTACCGCCAAGTCACAACTCGCCGCAAGTCAGTTCGCGCTCGTAGCCACTTTCCTGCCCACGTTCCTGCTTTCCGGCTTTCTGTTTCCCATCGACCAGATGCCGCTGGTCGTTCAGTTCATTACGCGCCTGCTTCCCGCGCGCTACTACATCACCATTCTTCGCAATATTTTTCTCAAGGGAACTCCCGTCACGCTGTTCGCCGATCAGTTCGTGGCGCTGGCTATCTATGCGCTCGTGCTCGTCACCCTGGCCACGCGCGCGTTCCATAAGAGGCTCGAATGAATTTTCTCCGCGCCTTTCGACGCATCCGCCACATGCTGGTGAAGGAATTTCTCCAGACGCTGCGGGATCCGCGCACACGCTTTGTGCTCTTTGCTCCCCCGGTCATCCAGATGATGGTCTTCGGCTACGCCGCCACGCTCGAGGTCAAGCACGTTCAGTTCGCCGTCCTGGATCACGACAACACCCAGGAGAGCCGCGAATTTATCTCCCGCCTTTCCGCCAGCAGGTATTTCGACCTCCGCCTCCGCGCGCAGCGCAAGGAAGAGCTGCGCCAGGGCATCGATCGTGGCGATTTCCTGCTCGGCGTCGAGATCGATTCCGGGTTCGCCCAGGATCTGCGCGGACCCAGGGGCGCCCAGGTCCAGGTGATTGTGGACAGCACGAACTCCAACACTGCGCTCGTCGGCCTCGGCTACGTCACCCAGATCGGCCAGGCATTCGCCCAGACCTACCAGCAGGACCGCATCCGCCGCACCAATCCGAAGCTTCTGGGCGTGATCCCGCACGTGGAACTGATCGAACGGCCGTGGTTCAACGAAGGGTTCGACAGCCGCTGGTACTTCGTGCCCGGCGTTATCGGCAACCTGATGCTCGTCATGGTCATGAATCTCACGGCCTTCGCTGTGGTGCGCGAGCGCGAAATCGGCACGCTCGAGCAGATCATGGTTACGCCCATTCGCCGCTGGGAATTTATCCTTGGCAAGACGCTGCCTTTCTTCCTGATTGGCCTGTTCGATGCGGGGCTCATCTCGCTCGTGGGCACCTTCTGGTTCGGCGTCCCGTTCCGCGGAAGCGTGGCCGTGCTCGTCGGGAGCACGATGATTTTTCTGCTCTCCTCGCTCGGCGTCGGACTGTTCATCTCCACGATTTCCGCGAATCAGCAACAGGCCATGGTTTCCGCGTTCTTTTTCATCATGCCAGCCACCACGCTCTCCGGATTCGGCACCCCCATCAGCAGCATGCCGCCGTTTTTCCAGAAGCTCACCTACCTCGACCCGCTCCGGTACTTCATGATCGTGCTCCGCAGCGTCTATTTGAAGGGCGTCGGCTTCGACGTCCTCTGGCCGCAAATCGCCGCGATGGCCGCGTTCGCGTTCGTGCTGCTGAGCATCAGCATCCTCCGCTTTCACAAATCCCTCGAGTGAAGATGTGGCAGTTGCCGTGGGCGCCTGCGAGCCGCCGCTATCTTCGATTTGTAATCCCGCCACAACGTAGTCGTAATCCGTCCGGGCGCCCGTGCGCGCTTCGGTTCTCCGCTGTTTCATTTGTCCGCCTCGCGAATTACTCTATGCCGCTAAGAAGGTGCGGGGAGGACAGCATGTCGGTACTCGACGTTTTGCTCGGCAAGCCGCTGGCCACTTCGGACGAGCGCGCCGAACAGATTGGGGTTTCGGGGGGAATTCCGATTTTCGGCCTCGATGCCCTCAGCTCCGCGGCGTACGGCCCGGAGGCGGCGCTCACGCTGTTGATTCCTCTCGGCGCGGCAGGCGTGGCCTACATCGTTCCGGTCAGCGTCAGCATTATTCTGCTGCTCACCGTCGTCTATTTTTCCTACCGCCAGACGATCGCCGCCTATCCCGGCGGAGGAGGGTCCTACACGGTGGCGTCGGAGAATCTGGGAGAACGTGTCGGCCTGCTGGCCGCCGCCGCACTGATGCTCGACTACGTTTTGGTGGTTGCCGTGGGAATTGCGGCGGGCGTCGGCGCGCTCGTTTCTGCGGTTCCCGGGTTGCAACCGCACACCCTGGCTCTCTGCCTCATTATTCTGGTCATCCTCACCATCGTAAATTTGCGCGGCCTGAAAGAGGCGGGATTGGTCTTTATGGTCCCCACGCACATGTTTCTCGGCACACTGCTCATCACCATTCTGATCGGACTCGTCCGGACGGTGAGCGCGGGCGGTCATCCCATCGCCGTCGTGGCTCCACCTGCGCCGCCCAGTCCCGTCGTCGCGGTGGCCGGCATGTGGATGCTGATGCAGGTCTTCTCCAACGGCTGTACCGCGATGACCGGAGTGGAGGCGGTCAGCAATGGCGTTCGGGCATTCCGCGACCCCACCGTGCGCAACGCGCAGCGCACACTTACCGTAATCATCTTCCTGCTGATCGTCTTGCTGGCCGGGATCGCCTACCTGGTAAAGGCCTATGACATTGCCGCCACCGATCCGGGCGCGCCCGGCTATCAGAGCATTCTTTCCATGCTTGTGCTCGCCGTAACGGGGCGCAATTGGTTCTACTACGTGACGATCGGGTCCGTACTCGTCATTCTCGCGCTCTCGGCGAATACCGCTTTCGCGGATTTCCCGCGGCTATGCAAGGCGGTCGCCCACGATGGGTACTTGCCGCATTCCTTCGGCCTGCGCGGCCGCCGCCTGGTGTATTCGCAGGGCATATTTGTGCTCGCGGCTCTCGCGGCGATCCTGCTCGCGCTGTTCAACGGCGTCACCGATAACCTGATTCCGCTGTTCGCCATCGGCGCGTTCCTGGCATTTTCCCTTTCGCAAGCCGGCATGGTGGCTCACTGGAAGCGCACGGGCGGACCGGGAGCCATTCGCAGCATGTTGGTCAACGGCCTTGGCGCGGTGGTCACCTCGCTTACGCTGGTCGTCGTGCTCGTGGCGAAATTCACGGCTGGGGCATGGGTCAGCGCCCTACTGATTGCCGCGATGATGCTCCTCATGCTGCGCGTCCGCGGTCATTACGATCGTGTTGCCAAGGAAACAGCAACCACCGAGCCGCTGACCGTCGAAAATATGGGACCGCCCATCGTCGTCCTGCCCATTCAGGGGTGGTCGAAGACCTCGCAACGCGCCTTGCAGTTCGCCCTCTCACTCTCTCCCGAGATTCATGCGGTGCACGTGAACACGGAAGAGGAAACGGGCTCGCTCGAGGAGCAGTGGGCCCGTCTGGTGGACCAGCCCGTGTCGGAGATGGGTGGTACACCGCCCTCTCTCGTCACGCTGCCATCGCCTTACCGGCTGCTCATACGGCCCATCCTCGAATACGTGCTGGATATGGAGAAACGGAATCCCGGCCGGCAGATTGCCGTCATCGTGCCCGAGTTGGTGGAGAAACATTGGTATCACTATCCCCTGCACAACCAGCGCGCGGAGCTCTTGAAGGCATTTCTGCTGCTCAAGGGCAGTCCGCGGATCGTGCTGATCAACGTGCCCTGGTACATCCAGGCCTGAGCCTTGCCTTTGGCGACGGCGCAAATTGATTTCTCATTCGTTTCCAAATTCCGCGAGCAATTTGCCGGACCGCCGGTCGAGCATGGCGAGCCTCGCTCGCCGCGATCTGAGCCGGAATTCAAATTTCGTGCCGGTTTCCGTGTCGCTCATCCCAATCTGCTCGTCCTGTGCACTCTCCGAAACGAACAGATACAGCAGCGCATCGCGGAAGACCGCGCGGCGCACCAGCACGCCCTCGGATGGGAGGGTTCCCGCAAACGGTGGCGCTATGCCGAGCTTCGCCAGCACCCACTGGTACACCGCGACCGCCGGCTCGAAGCCCTCCGCAAGTTCCACCGGGTAATTCGTTACGTAAATTTGTCCGTCGCCTGTGGTGAGTTCGTGTACGCTGCGGCCGTCTGCCGTGGCCAGCGCCTCGGCGAATTGCTGCCGGTCGAACGCAAAGGAAAGCGAAATCCGTTTGCCGCCCAATTCCAGCTCCGCCTCGTGAAACGTGAGCGGCAGGGGCGCAGCGTCCAGTCCCAGGGGGTGGAGTCGCTCCGTCGCTCGCCAGTGCGAATCCCGCTCGACAGAGCCGGTAACGAGCAGCGCTCCGCCCGCGCGCGCGTATTCCACCAGTTGCGACCACGCATCGTCGCTGAGCGCCTGCGGAGAGGGCAAGATCACGAGCCGCGGCCGTCCCAGGTGCGCCAGCTGGTTTTCCGCCACCACAACGCCCCGCACGCGGCAGCCGTATTCGAGCGCGCGCACCGCTTTCATCTGCGCATCCAGCGCCAGCCAGTTCAGGGCGGAGTACTGCAGCGCCTGCGAGGTGACGATGGCCACCTGCGGCGGCTCCGTATCGGAGAGCAGCCCGCGCGTCGCGGCCGCGAACGCGGCGAATTTTCGGAGCACGCCAGCCTGCGGCTTTTCTGTTCCGTCCGCTCGCACCGCGCCGATCGCCGCTTCGTTGTCATTGCGCATGTACGCGTTCGTGTTCCACAGCCACTGGATGGCGCCCGCGCCGGTCGCGGCGGCAATGGCTAGTTTGCGTTCGAGCAGCCCGGCTTTTTCCGCGGGGGTGTAGCGCTCGCTCGCGTCAATTTGCAAATCCCGCGCGACGCCCACCTCCTGCACGAGCATGGGTTTGCCGGGCTGTTTGGCAACCAGCGAGTCCCACAGCAGCGCGTCGTTTTGCCACCAGGGATGCGTGGTGGTGAAATCGACCGCTGGCCCGAAAAACGCCGGCGACGGTCGGTCGCGTCCGCCGCCTTCGTCCTGGCCGACGGTGATGAGCTGGCGGCTGCCGGCTGCGCGGATGGCTTCGCGCAAGTCCTGCGCCCAGCCCGCGAACTTCTCCTGCGCAAACAGGAAATAGTCGGGCACTTTAAGAGCGTTGCTGCCCTGCATGGTGCGTTGCGGCGCGCTGTAGGAAAACTCGCCGTCGTCGGGCAGCGGAGGCGGCTGATCCGGTGGCAGCGGAGCGATTTGCCACGCTTCTTCCATCTCATCGCGCGACTTGTAACGGTGCGCAAGCCATTCACTCCACGCCTGCCGCTCGATTTCGTCGCCATTGGGCCGCGTGGCCCACAGGCGACGAGGATTCGAAAAACTGGGCTCGTTGATGAGGTCCCAGATCAGGAAGCGAACATCGTGAAAACGCCCGATAAGCGCGAGGACCAATTCGCGCTGCCGGCGCAGCGCCTCCGGATCCAGATACGGATTTCCGCCGCCGAGCACGTCCGGCGCGAAAGCAAAAATGGTGAATTGCACGGGCAGCTCGTGCGCGCGCGCGGTAAGCAGAAAGGCTTCCAGCGTGCGCAGCGCGTCCTCGCGAACCACGCCGCTCTCTTTCATCACCTGGTCCCAGCCGGTCCACCAGCCGGTGCGGAGCATGTTGAATCCGGCGGCGCGAATCTCGGCCATGTCGCGGTCCCACACGTAGGGATTCGGATCGATAAAAAATTCGCGCTGCACGTCGCTGGCCATGTAGGTAGTTCCGGCGACGAGTTCGGTCCGCCCGTCGCGAACGAAGTAATCGCCCGTGAGGCTGACCGCAGGACCCGAGCGCAGCGCCTCCTCATCCCGCAGCCAATAGCCGGTGCGGTAGACGGCGCGTAGTTCGTTGCCGATGAACAATCGCGCCGTGAGCACGTGCAGCCCGGTGCGGCTATCCGCGGGCAGCAAGAACTGCGCCGAGAACGGAAACACGCGGGCGTCGAGCGCGACCTCCTTCTGCGCTATGACGTTGCCGGCGAGCGAGAGTTCCACAGCGAGGCGCGCCGGCTGCGGCTGGCCCGCAAAACGCATCCAGTCGACCGAAAACGTGGGCGGCTCGCCGGGCAGAACGAGCGGCCAGGAGGGCCGCACCACGAAATCCTCCGCGCCTTCGAGCGCGTGACCGGCGAGAGCGGGAACCAGCGCTCTCCCCGATTCGCTCGCGAAGAACTCCGTGGAAAGTTCGCAGGCCAGAAAAACCCAGCGGCCTCCCGCGAAGCGGTTTTTCAAGTGGTCGATGCGGATCAGCGGCGCGCTCAGCCTGTGTCCTGCCGAGCTGCCCCAGGCGAGGGGCACGAGCCGCGCGTCGATGCTTCCGGCCGAGCCTTCGCGCGGATAGAGGTCCTCGTCCGTCAGGCGAATCGTCATGCTGAACGCGCGGTTCCACGAGAAGGCGGGCGGCGCGAGCGGTTCGGCATCGGGATTGGGCTGAAAATCGAGCCCGTGCGAGCCCGGCGTTTCCTGGTAATCGTTGATGAATAGTTTCTCGGCAAACGAAATTCGCGCCGGCCGCAGATCCCATTTGCCGCCAGTTTTGAGCGCGGGCCGCGTAAACGGTTTTCCGCCCAGCACCAGCAAGTTCCCGCCGCGCTCCAGGAATTTCAGGATGGCGGGCCAGGCGCGTTCTGGAAACGCAGAGCCGTAGGGCAGGACGAGCAGCCGTATGCCGGCGTCATCCAGCGCGGTCGCAAGCGCGTCGCTGGAAACCACGCGCGCTCCGGGCAGAAGCGCAGTGAGATCCGCGCGCGCGGGCGCTGCCGTGTCTGCAGCCGGAAAACCCTCCTCCCAGAAAAGCAGCGCGGCGGGGCGAACCTCAGAGGGCGCCTGAGCGGCAGTCGATCCTGCGATGAAAAAAACAACCAGTGCGAAAATCGAGATCCGAAATTTCACGAGAGCACACGTTCCCGCGGGGGCGCGAGATCAGGGCGACTCCTGCGCTGCGGGCTCGCGAAAATGCAGCCGCAGCGTCTTGATCTCGTAGGGCTTTACAGACACCTCGACGGTTTTTCCTTCCGATGATAGTTTTTCGCCGGGCTGCTCCATCAGATTGGCGTCCCATACTTCCTCGACGCCCGGTGGCAGGGTAATGCGCGCCGCTGTTTTTTGCCCGGCAAACTCGTAGAACCGCAGAATCAAATCCGTCCCGTCCTCCGCCTGCTTCATGGCCGTCAGCAGCAGATTCGCGGGCTCGAGCGCGACGAACGAATGCACTGCGGGAAGCGTTCCCGCATGACCCTGCGCGGCGACGGCACGCAGCCGGCTGTTCAGCTCGTAGGCCTCGCGCTCCGTACCTCCGTCGCGCCAGCCGCCCGCATGCGGAACGAGAGAGTAGGTGAATTCGTGTGTTCCCTCGTCGGCGTGCGGATCGGGCCATTCCGGCGAGCGCAGCAGGCTGATGCGCAGCACGCTGCCGTGCGCGTCGTAGCCGTACTTCGAATCGTTGAGCAGCGAGAGGCCGTGCTTCGCGTCGGAAAGATCGGCCCAGCGTAGCGCCGGCACTTCAAACTGCGCTTTTTCCTCCGGAGTGCGCCGCGTCGTGGGCCGTTCAATGCTCCCGAATGGAATCTCGTAGCTCGCCTTTTCCGATTCAACGGCCACGGGAAACGCAGCCTTCAGCAGAATGTGCTTTTCGTGCCAGTCGGCGGCCATGCGCACGTCCACCCGGCGGATGTGCGGATAGACGGTGATGTCCTGAACGAACGATGAATTCTGGAAATGTTTTTTCACGCGCAGGACGGCTCGAAGCGGCCCATGCTCGACGAGCTCGACGGAATCCGCCTGATCCAGATGCCACTGGTGGTCCTCGAAATCGGCGTCGATATTCCACGCGTCCCAGGCTTTCGGTTCGTCCACAAAGGTCTGCAGTTCGTTCGCGCACGCTCCTGCCGGAACGGATTCCCACTCACTCTGTTTGTCGAAGAGGCTGGTGATGCAACCGGTCTTCGCATCCACCCGAACGCGGAAAAATTCGTTCTCCACGAAATCGGGCCCGGCCTTCAGGCCGCTGGCCGCCGCGGGCGTGGTTACCGCAGGCAGGACGCGAAAGATCTTGTAACCCACCGCGGGCACATCTTCGGCCAGGAAGCGGATGCGCATCGGTCCGGCGGCGTTTTTCGAAAGTTTCTGCGCGATCACCGGTTTTCCCGCCGTATCCACCACCCGCATGCGCGCCGCGGCCGCGGGCAACTGCACCTCGGCTTCGACGACGCCGGAACGCGCCCACGAAAGCGGATTGAACACCACAATCGCCGCGCCGCTGCCTTGCGTATTCACCTGCGCGACGATCGCGGCCAGGGCCGATTCGAGATGTTCGCCGCCGATGCGCCGGACTTCGGCGTAATCCCGTGCCGCGTCCTTATAGAGGACCGGAATGCCGGAGCCCGCGGCGATGTCGTGGAACTGGTTGAACAGGATTTTTTTCCACGCCACGCGGAAATCATCGGCGGGATAGGGAAGGCCCTGGAGCGCAGCCAGGGACGAGAACTTCTCGGCCGTGAGCATCAGCTCTTCGCTGCGCCGGTTGCCTTTTTTTGTTTCCGCCTGCGTGGTGAACACGCCGCGGTGAAACTGGAAATAGAGCTCGCTGTTCCAGACGGGAAGATCGAGCGACGGCGCCTGCTTGGCGAGCGCGTCGAACCAGGGCTGCGCGGCGCCGAACTCGAGCTTGGGATAGACCGCGTCGTGCTGCCAGCGTTCGGCCGTCTCCAGCATGTCCCGCGTGGGCCCGCCGCCGTGATCGCCCACCCCGAACAGGTAGAGCATGTCCGGATACTGGTGCATCGCGGGGACGTAGGCGGCCAGGTCCTTGGCGATTTCGACCGGATGGATGGGATTCGCGTAGTCGTGAGGGAAATAGGTGAGCACGCGGCTGCCGTCGGGCGACTGCCACCAGAACAGTTTGTAGGGGAATTTCGTGGTGTCGTTCCAGGCCATCTTCTGGGTCACAAAGAAATCCACGCCGGATTTCTTGTAAATCTGCGGCAACTGCCAGTTGTAGCCGAACGAATCGGGATTCCATCCGGTGCGCACGTCCACGCCGAATTTCTCGTGGAAGTAGCGCTTTCCGAGCAGCAACTGGCGGACCAGCGATTCGCCGTCCGGCATGTTCAAATCCGGCTCCACCCACATGCCGCCGATGATTTCCCAGCGGCCTTCCTTCACGCGCCGGCGAATCTCCTCGAACAGCTCCGGATATTTCTCCTCCATCCATTCGTAGGCGGAGGCGGTGGAATGCGTGTAGGTGAGGCCCGGAAATTCGCGCATCAAATGGAGCGCGCTCGACCACGTGTGCTCAACGACCATGGTGGTCTCGCTCGAAGGCCACAGCCAGCCCATGTCAATGTGCGAATTTCCCGCCGCGTGGATGGTGTAGTTCTGCATCCAGGCGCGCAGCGGCTCGAGCGCGGCGCGCGCGGACTCCAGCGAGCGGTCGAACGCTCCCTGATCCCCCCGCGATAGCGCCGTCCAGTCCACAGCGGCCACTGCGGCATCGAGCTGGCCGGCGCGTTGCGCGTCGTTCGGCGCGAGGCCGCGAATCATGGCCTCGCAAACCAGAAACTCCTTCCCGAGCATGCCGGGGTCAGGACGCCCTGGCGGCAAATCCACCAGGACCTTCACTCCGCGAAAGGTCCAATTCCAGAGGTTCCAGTCGGCGTGAACAGCAATCAGGAACCGCTGCCCCGGCTGGGCGTGTTCGGAGAGCAGCCACGGGTCGCCCTCTTCCTCTTCCGCGAGCGCCATCCCGTCCACAAACGCGCGCACCGTGTCGGCGTTGTAGGCGTCGAGCGAAAGCCGCAGCCGCGCGCCGCGAATGTCGTATCCGTTCACCTGCGCGGGCACCTCCCAGCGCATGCGCACCCACACCGACTTGCCGGGAAACTCCATGTGCGGCTGCCAGGCGGGCCATGCGGAATCGTCGAGATCCGACGAAGCGGCGCGAGCGTCATCGGCGCTCGAATAGCGGACGGGCGCCACGTCAATCTGCACCAGCGACTGGAGCCGCGCCGCGGCCTTTTCGACCGCCGTCTCCGGCGCCTTCTCCTGTGCGCCCGCGCGCGGAGCAGCCGGCAAAGCCGCGAGCGCGGCGAACAGTGCAAGGCAAATCGTTCGTCTTCCTGGCATCGGCCCTCCTAGAGAATCCGCCCAGCCGCGGAGAGAACAAAAATCGCGATCACCAGCACGCCTACCCCCGCGAGCATCACGGTGAGCGGTTGCCGGCCCGTGTTCTTCCATTCGCCGGTCACCACGCCCCACACGCTCGCCGTAATCACGATCAGCGACATGAACAGCGGCCAGGCCAGCACCGTGCCCAGCTCGCCCAGCTTCACCGTCGAAACGCCGTACATCACCGTGCTCCCGAACCAGAAAAACGCCATCACCGCGGCCAGCACCCAGTAGTGCGCCGTGCCCGAAGCGCCGAATTTTCCGCCCGTCCCGTTTTTCCGCATCAGGTAGATGCAATAAATCAGGTTCGGCACGCCGCCGGCGCACATCAGCGGCAGCCACACGGCGTTCGGCGCCCACAGCGCCGTCGCGCCGGAATTCCGCGCCGCCGCGATCACCGGCCCGCCATACGCCAGCCCGAAATTCACCAGCGCCGAGCCCAGCCCGCTGACCAGGCAAAACAGCAGTCCTTTCAAGACCGATGGTTTTCCTTCCGCTGCGCTGCCTGCCGGCGACCCGGGCCCGCGCAGGCCCAGCGCCGCTTCGCGTTTGCGTCCCGCGACGGCGCAGATGCCGACGCCCACGAGCACGAAGGCGACTCCGAGAAGCACCAGCAGCCCCCCGGTCGTGAAAATTTTCTCGTGATGCAGATGGACCAGCGGGATCAGGCTGCCCACCGCCGCGGCAGTCCCGAGAATCACGGAAAAGGCAAGCGCGATTCCCACCGCTTCCACCGCCAGTCCAAAGAACACCTGCGAGATTCCCCAGCCCGCTCCGCACGCCGCCGGAATCAGCACGGCCGCCGTGCCCGCCTGTGCATACACATCCCCGAGTTGCGGCACCGTGGAAAGCGTCAGCAGGGGCGGGAAGAGGCACAACGCGAACAGTGTCCACGCCAGCCACGTGTTTTCCCACGCCCACGAGCGCGTGAACTTCATCGGCAGCGTAAAGCTGCCATTCATCGCGCCGGCCAGTACGAGCAGAAGCAGCCCGAAGGGTACGGAACTCACGTTGTGCGCCTCCCGTGCGCGGCAGTGGCCGGTCGAAGAGCCTGCGAGTATACTGCCGAATCCCGGCGCAGGTGGCACAGGGTTTCACCTGTCCCCACGTGGGAGGGAGCCTGTGCTCCGCTCTGGCGCAAATGGAGTCAGTTTGGCCGCATCCTGCACTCTCGGCGTGGATATCGGCGGCACAAAAGTGGCCGCGGGGCTGGTGGACTCCTCCGGCGAAATCCTCTATCAAACGCGCGTGCCGATGGTCGCGAATCAGGATGCGGCCGCGGGCCTTTGCGCCGTCGAGGCCGCCATCCGCGCCGTCTTTGCCGAGCGGCAGGAAGAAACCGCGCCTGCGCGCCTCGCCGGAATCGGCGTCTGCTCGCCCGGCCCGCTCGACCCGCGGAGCGGTGTGGTCATCAATCCGCCCAACCTGCCCTGTTGGAGGAATTTTCCGCTCGCCGCCGAGCTGCACCGCATCTTCAAAATGCCCGTGCACGTCGATAACGATGCGAATGCCGCGGGCCTCGCCGAAGCCATCTGGGGCGAGGCCAAAGGATTCCGTTACGTTTTTTACGCCACGCTGGGAACCGGAATCGGCACGGGAATTATTTTCGACCGGCAGATTTATTACGGCCGCACCGGATGCGCCGGCGAGGGCGGCCACATGACCGTGGATTATCAAGGGGCTCAGTGCGGCTGCGGCAAACGCGGCTGCATCGAGGCCGTGGCCGCGGGACCTGCCATTGCCGAGCGCGCACGGAAAAAGCTCGCCGAGCCGCGCCCCTCGAAATCCAAAATCGCCGAACTGGCTGGCGGCGATCCCGCCCGCGTCACCGCGGAAATCGTCGGCGAAGCGTTTCGCAAGGGCGACGCCCTGGCCAGCGAAGTCCTTCTCGAAACAGCCGATCTTCTCGCTGTCTGGCTGGGCGACATCATCAACCTGCTCGAGCCGGATGTGATTGTGTTCGGCGGCGGTGTCGCGGCCATGATGAGCGCCTTCTTCGGCCACATCCGCGCGCAAATGCCCCGCTGGTCGTATAACCAGCGCTGCCAGGAAATTCCGTTGCTCCTCGGCCGGTATGTCGCCGATGCCGGCATCGCCGGCGCCGCCGCACTCTGTCAGCAGCAGATGTAGATTTCCTTAGGGGGTCGGAGCTTTAGCCTGTCCCGAGCGCAGTCGAGGGGCTCCGACATTTCAAGCCTATTAAAAATCAAATTTTTGGTGTCACCCTACTTCTTGCTCCACTCCGCGGCTTTGTCCGGTTTGCCCCAAGCCCGGTAAAGCTTCACAACCCACTGATGGGCCAGTTCCAGATGGTAGCGATCCGGGACACCGATTCGCTCCTTCCGCGCCAGCATTCCCTGGTAGCCTTCCACCAGCAGCGGTTCGGCTTCCGCATATTTCTTCTCTCCCGCAAGGCTCTCGCCTAGCAGGCTCTCCGCG
>JASHRU010000034.1 GCA_030037225.1 Candidatus Acidiferrales bacterium
TGGGTTTCAGATAGGCTTCGGCCCAGCCGGCCATTCGCTCCGCGGTCTCAAGCGCCTGCTCGTTGCCGCAGAGTGTGTACATGTCGAGGTGGCCCGCCAGAATCTTGTGGTAGGTGTAAAAGGGAGCCCAGACCTTCTTTCCGTCGCGCAGGCGGGCGTAAAACTCGGTGGGGTATGCGCCCAAGTATCCGTCCGCACCCAGGGCTTTCTGGCAGACGGCCAGTTCCGCGACGAGCGCATCGCCCTTGCGCTTCATGTCCTCATCGCCGGCTCCCGCGAATTGGAGGGCACAGCCAGAAAGGACGTGCCCTCCGGCGAAGTGCCCGCGCAGTTCGCACTTGGGCTCCTCCCACCCTCCCAGCGGCTCGGCCTGCGATGGGATTCCGGCAGTCACCCGGAACATGTGCAGGAGCCGGTCGTTGGGGAGCGAGTCCAAATAGCGCCGATTCGCTTCCATCTGCTTCTGGAAAATGCCCGGGCGCAAGCGAACTTGAGCCATCGGGAACGGCTGGAGATTCCGCGGGGCTTCTTCCGAGTGTGCAAAGAACTCTCCAGCGCGGGCCGACGGCGAGAAGGCGCGCAGCTCCGCGGGAAGGATAGCCGCCGCACCGGCAGCCGCAGCCGCCGCCAACAATTCACGTCGCGTCATGTTCCGATCTTTTTTCACGAGAGCGATCCTCCCAGAAACCCGGGCCAAAGGTTGCGCGTGCCCGCAAATTGTGGCAGCGTGGCGGCGCAATCGGACTCGAGCGAGGTGCGTATGCCATTCTTATACCGCAAAATCACCGCGGCCGTTCTGAGCGCGGGAATTCTGGTTGTGCCCGTGTATCCGGGCGGAAGCGCGTTCCAAGAAGCCGCGAAGACGCCCGGCGATGTGCCGGCAAAATCGGCTTTGAACAGCTATCCCAGCGAGCTGGAGCCCGCCATCGAACGGTTCGAGAGCGATCTGCACAGCATTGAACGGCGTTACACGCTCGCGCTTGCGCCTTCGCGCGACGCGAGGCTCCGCGAGTTGTACCGGGAATGGCTCGATTCGCTGGGTGAATGGGATTTCGCCAGCCTCAGCCTGGAAGGAAAAGTGGATTACGTGCTGTTCCGCAACGATCTGGAATACCAGCTTCATTCCCTCGACACCAAGGCGAAGCAGTACGCGGAAATGGAACCGCTGCTTCCGTTTGCCAAAATTATTTTCGATTTCGACGACGGGCGGCGGCGCATGGAGACGCTGGATTCGCGGCACGCCGCCGAACTGGTGGCCCAAATCAAGAAGGAAATCGAAGAGACGCGCAAGGCGGTGGCGCTGGGGTTGAAGCCGGAGCCGGAACAGACGAAGACGGGCGCGGAAAAAATTCAGCCTATCCATGCGCAGAAGTTCGCGGCAAACCGCGCGGCCGCGGCGATTGTGGCGTTGCGCGAGGCGCTGAAGCGCTGGAACACGTTCTATAACGGCTACGATCCGATCTTCACCTGGTGGGTATCCGAGCCTTACAAGGAAACGGACAAGGCGCTGGACGACTACCGAACCTTTTTGCGCGAGCAGGTGGTGGGCATAAAAAGCGACGACAAGGAAACAATCGTGGGCGATCCCATCGGCCGCGACGCACTGATGCTGGAGCTGGCCCACGAGATGATTCCGTACACGCCGGAAGAGCTGATCGCGCTGGCCAAGAAGGAACTGGCCTGGTGCGACGGCGAAATGATCAAGGTCTCGCGCGAAATGGGCTATGGCGACGACTGGCACAAGGCCGTCGAGAAGGTGAAAGAGGGCAATGTGGATCCGGGGAAGCAGCCCGAGATGATCCGCAAGCTCGCCGAGGAAGCGATCGCGTACGTACAGAGGAACGATTTCGTCACCGTCCCGCCGCTAGCGATTGAAGATTGGGGCATGCTGATGATGACGCCCGAGCGCCAGCTCGTCGCGCCCTTCTTCCTGGGCGGCGAAGACATCCTGGTGTCGTATCCCACCGATACCATGACCGAAGATCAGAAACTGATGAGCATGCGGGGCAACAACTACGGGTTCGCGCACGCCACGGTGTTCCACGAGCTGATCCCCGGCCATCACCTGCAATACTTCATGATGCAGCGCTACAAATCTTACCGACAGATGTTCCGCACGCCGTTCTGGATGGAAGGATGGGCGCTGTACTGCGAGCTGATGTTCTGGGACATGGGGTTCGACAGGACGCCGGAGGAAAAAGTCGGCGCGCTTTTCTGGCGCATGCACCGGTGCGCGCGGATCATTTTCTCGCTCAGCTTCCATCTGGGAAAAATGACGCCGCAGGAATGCATCGACTTTCTGGTGGAGCGCGTGGGGCACGAGCGCGACAACGCGGCGGCGGAGGTGCGCCGTTCGTTTTCCGGCGAGTACTCTCCACTCTACCAGGCGGGGTATCTGCTGGGCGGATTCCAGTTCCGGGCGATGCATCACGAACTGGTGGATTCTGGCAAGATGACGAGCCGGGAGATGCACGACCGGATCCTGCGAGAAAACATGATGCCGGTAGAAATGGTTCGCGCGCTTTTGACGGGCCAAGCACCGGCGAAGGATTTCAAGACGTCGTGGAAGTTTTACGGGGACGTGACGCCGTGAACGAGGAAGGGGAAGAGGGGAGGAAAAGTCCGGCGCTGCAAGGTGTTTAGGCCGCCTCGCTTGGGACACGATCCGCCGCGGCGGATGCCTCTACAACTACGAAACTCCAACTCAGTGCACGGATTCATCCAATAATTCTTTCAAGTACTGCTGCCAGAGGGCCGCCCAGGTATGCGTGCCGTGGCCGTGAGTCTGTGCGGACCCGGGAATCAGCACGAATTTGCCGTTCTTCACGCGCTTGATTTCGCGCTCGGCGATTCCCAGTTCCGGCGGATTGATGAAGTCGTCGGCCGAATTGACGAACATGACCGGCGCCGCAATGGATTCGAGCTTTGGCGAGGGATCATAATTGCGCGAGGAATTCACGGCGTAGAGCATGTCGTTCGCATCCAGCGTGGCGCTGACGCGAGCCACGTATTCGTCCAGGTATTTGTCGGCCGCGTCGCGCGTGGGATAGCTCGACTGCATGAGGAGCGGAACGCTTCCGGCGATGAGCAAGAAATCGGCGGCGATCTGGATGCCCGCGCGCGGCTCAGCGGTGTAGTCGCCGTTTTTCCAGTCGGGATCTTTACGAATCCCGTCGATTACCATCTTTCTCCAGATGCGGTTACGGCCCGCGATTTGCACCGGCTGGCAGGCCAGGGGCATGAGCGCGTCCATGAACTGTGGATAAGTTTCCGCCCACACCCAGGAGTGCATACAGCCCATCGATGTGCCGAGGATCAGGCGAAGATGGTTGACGCCCAGCCCTTTTTCGAGGAGTTCGTGCTGGGCGGCCACCATGTCGTCGTACTCGTAGGAAGGAAAATGCGCGTGCATTCCGTCGCTCGGTTTCGAGGATTTCCCGTGGCCCACATTGTCGGGAAGAATGATGAAGTACCTGGCGATGTCGAGCAGTTGGCCCGGCCCGTAAAGCATGTCGGCAAACTGGGGCTGGAGGAATTGCCGGCCGGAGCCGCCGGTGCCGTGCAGGATCAGAACGGCGTTGGTCACGCGCCCCGAGGCGTCCTTCACGGGCTTTCCGAACGTCAGGTAATGCAGCCGCAGCTCGGCGAGCGTCTCGCCGGATTTGAAATGGAAGTCGTGGATGACGTAGTCGTGTTCTTCCGGAGTGGGAGCCGAGGCGGATTGCCGGGCCCAGGCCGGAGCGGCGAGCGAGAAAACCAGAAGAGAGCCAAATAGCGCCAAGCGTCCAGAACTAAGCATTTGCGTTCCTCCGCGCGCGGCACTGTAGCACAGGCAAAGCCGCGACAGCCGGCCCGAATCGAGGTTGTAACTGTAAGTCCTAGGCAAAGCGCGCGGACCTTTCTGCTGCGCTCAGGGCGCGCAAGAATGCCCGCACCACCAGAGGCTACTGCTCGAGAGCCTTCAACCGTTCGCGAGCGTAGGCGGCGGATTTGCCGCTGGGGGAGAGTTCCAGATATTTCTCGAAGGCCTGCTTCGCTTCGGCGTTCTTGTGCATCGCTTCGTAGGCATCGCCTAGATTGATGTAGGCGATGGCGCGATTGGGGTCGAGCGCGATGGATTGGTTTAGCCAATCGAGAGCGGATTCGTAATTGCCCTGGCGGAAGAGCGCATAGCCGGCGTTATTGGCGAAGAGTGCGCTTTTGGGATCGAGCTTGGAGGCGGCGGCGAATTTTTCCGCGGCTTCCGCATAACGCTTTTCCTTATAGAGCTGGACGCCCTGGTCATTGAGTCCCGCAGCGCTATCGGCGGAGGGAGGCACGCGTCCGGTCTGCTTCTTCTGTTTCACGAGCAGGGCCTGGGCCGCGGCGAGCTGTTTTTTGAGCTCTTCGTTCTGTTTGTTGGCGGCCAGAATCTGGGCACGCATGCCTTCCAGCTCGGCATTCACCTTGATGGCGTCTTCACCGAGCTGCTGCGAGGAGGCGCTGAGGAACTCGGACTCGTGCGAGAGGTCGAAGATGAAATCACCGCCTCCGCTGCCTTCCAGGTTGCCGAACACGGGAGTCTGGTGCGAGAGCGAGGAAACGGCGGGGATGACGTAGGCGGCGAGCTCGGTGCCGGTGATGACGCCGTCGCCGTTGAGATCGGCGCGTCCGTCGAGACCCTGCAAGAGCGTCCAGGTGAAAATCGAGTGGCCGTTTGGGCCGTTGTCAGCCACCTGTTCATCGGCGCCGCCGGCGGTGAACATCTGGCGGGCCTCGCGGCGGGCGATTTCCTGCAAGTAATTGAGCGTGCCCGACATGCCGCCGGCGCCGCGCGTGAGAGCCAGGCCGCTATAGCAGGAGTCCATGACGAACAGAAGATGCTTGGCGGGAATCGCTTCGGAGATGTCCTGAAAGTTGCTCATGGAAATGGCCTGGCCCTGGTAGTCGTTAATGCCGGCTTCGACGGGAATGATGTAGCCCAGGTCGCGGCCGCTGGGAAGTTTGCGCGTGGCGCCGTGGCCGGCGAAGAAAACAAAGACGCGATCTTCGTGCTTGACCATGTCGGGATTGGCGAGTTTGTCGCCAAGGAGGGAGAGAATGCTTTCGCGCGTGGCGTCCTTGTCGTAGAGGCCGAAAACGTTTTCCGGCTTGAAATGATATTTCTGGATGAGGACATCGCGGACGGCCTGGGCGTCGTTGACGGCGTAACGGAGTTTGGGCCAGGTCTGATAGTCGTCGATGCCGATCACGGCGGCCCAGCTCTCGCGATAGGGCGATTCGTAGGGCGAGGGCGCGGGAGCAGCGGCCTGAACCGGCTCGGCAGTTTCCAGGGGAAAATCGTTCCCTTTCCAGGACGTGAAGCGGAATCCCTGCGCCTCGAGCGTCTCGATGAGCTCGGGAAGCACCTCGACAGAGCGGGGGTGAATGTCGTGGAAAAGGATGATGCCGCGGCCCACGACGGCGATGCGGTCGAGGACGCGCTGGGCGACTGATTTCGGGATCGGGTCGGCCCAGTCCATCGAATCGATGTTCCAGAGCATGACGCGCATTTTGCGCGAGGCGACGAGTTCCGAGATGGCTTCGTTGATTCCGCCGTAGGGAGGGCGGAAGAGCACGGGGTCGGATTTGACGATGTCGCGCAGGAGCGTATCGGTGGAGTCAATCTCGCGCGTGTAGCTGGCCGGATCCAATTTGGTGAGCAGCGGGTGGCTATAGGAGTGATTGGCCAGAACCGAGCCTTCGCTGAGGACGCGATAGCTGGCGGCGGAGGCCGTGGTCCATTTCACCTCGCCGCCGGTTTCAAATGAGCCGAGATTCCTGCCGACCTCGAAAAAAACAGCCTCCAGTTTGTATTTTTTCAATATGGCGAGGATTTCGTCGGTATAGCGCGGG
>JASHRU010000385.1 GCA_030037225.1 Candidatus Acidiferrales bacterium
AGAGCGTCTGCCTTCTAAGCAGAGGGTCGGGGGTTCGAATCCCTCCGGGCGCGCCATATTTTCAAGGGTTCATCCGGACACAACTCTTTGGTACTCTCACCCTTCAATGCTAGGCGGCGCCGCGTGAATTTTTCCCGCACGTGCCTCGGAGACGGTCCAAGAGCCTCCTGCGGCCCGCCAGATCAACGCGGCTGCACGACAAGATAGCGCGTCGAGCCCCCGCGATTCACCAGCAACAGTACAGGCTTACCGCTTGTTCCGGCCAGCGCGCCCCCGAATTCAGTTACGTTGTGCACGGGCTTGCGGTTCACTTCTTGGATCACGTCGCCTCTTTCGAGGTCCGCGGCTGCGGCTGCACTGGACGAATCCACAGACGTCACCACCACGCCGGCTGTCTTGGGCGGGATCCCAAGCTGTCCAGCTAGCTCAAGGGTGAGATTTTCCACTTGAACGCCATCCAGCACTGCCGGGACGTGCGCGCTCGGTGTCGCCTCGGCCTTTTCTGACAACTCGCCGAGCGTGACCGCCACATCCTTTGTTTGGCCGCTCCGGAAGATTTTTAGATGAACGGTCGTTCCCGGCGGCGTTTCCGAGACGCGCACGCTCAGATCGTCGGAGCTATTGATGGCTTGACCGTCCACCTCCAGGATAATGTCGCCGCGCTCGATGCCTGCCTTAGCCGCCGGGCTTCCCGCCTCCACGTCTGCCACCAGCGCTCCGCCTCCATGACTCAGGCCGAAGGCCTTGGCCATATCCGGATCCACGCCTTGTACAGTTGCGCCCAGATGGCCGCGGATCACCCTGCCGTGCTGCAGGATTTGTTCCATAATGTTGCGCGCCATGTTGATGGGGATGGCAAATCCCACGCCCTGATTTCCCCCGCCACCGCCCGTGATTATCGCTGTGTTGATGCCGACCAGATCTCCATGAATGTCAACCAGTGCGCCGCCCGAGTTGCCGGGGTTGATCGCTGCGTCTGTCTGGATGAAGTCCTCATAGTGCTCGATCGTGCCTCCGAGCGCACGGCCGGTCGCGCTAACGATTCCCATGGTGGCCGTTTCTCCCACGCCAAATGGATTTCCGATGGCAAACACGATGTCGCCCACCTTTAGGTTCGAGGAATCGGTCAACGTGAAGACCGGCAGCCCGCTGGCCTCGATTTTGAGAACCGCTACGTCGGTGCGCGGGTCTGTGCCCACCACCTTGGCCTTGTATTTCTGCCGTTCCTGTGTGAAGACTTCCACATCGCTAGCGCCCGCAACCACATGGTTGTTTGTCAGCAGATAACCGTCGGGACTGAGGATTACGCCCGAGCCAAGGCTGTATTCGCGTTCCGTCTGTGGCTGGGAGGACTGCGGGCCGGAGGATTGCGGCCCCAGCTGATCCCCGAAAAACTGACGGAAGAGCGGATCATTGAACAGGTCTGGCATCTGGGACTGGCGCTTCACCAGTTTCGTCGAGGAGATGTTCACCACTTTCGGCAGCGCCGGCTGTAGCACCGACGTGAAGCCATTCTTAAAGTCTGCCAAGCTCACCGGGACTGGGTTCGAGTCGGTTTTTAGAGAAACCTTTTCCGCCCCCAGGACGCTGCGGCCACGCCCTTCCAAGATTCGCGCGGCGACGAAGGCCCCCAGCGCGAGAGCCAGCAGTACCGAGAAGTACCATTTCCAGCCATGTTTGCTGACATTCGCTTCTCTCATAATTCCTCTCCTCCAGCGGTAAGAATGCTTTCGCTTGCTAGGAACCGATCATTCGCAGGACACGCAGAAAGTTCATCAGGCCTTCGCGCGTGAGCACCCCTGCGATCTTTCCGTCGCTGATCACCGGAAGCTGGTGGACCCCGTCGCGCCCCATCTTCTCGAGCGCGGCCCACACCTCGGCATCGGCCGGAATCGAAATCAGTTTATCGGGAGGAACCATCACATCGGCGACGTGCGCGGTAGGCCACGCGGAACGCGGCACGCGCTGGATATCGGCGAGCGTCAGCAATCCCGTGGCGCCGTTCCCGCCCTGGACGACGAAGAAGCGCCTCCCGTGCGTCAGTACGTGATCCTCCACCAGGTCCTGCACGGTGCTGCTGCTCGAGATGGGATCGAATTCGCGGTCCATCACCTCCGAGACCTTGTGGCCGCTCAAAATGCCCTTGAGCAGTTGCTGTTGGAGCTGGCTCCCCGCCGCGCTCTCGATAAACCAGCCGACGAAGGCAATCCAGAGCCCGTTGAAAAAGTCTCCCCCCACGGCCTGCCAGACTCCGAAGAAAATGAAGGCGAAGCCGAAGAAGCGGCCTGTAGCGGCCGCCACGACGGTCGCGCGCTGGTAGCTGCGCGTGAGACCCCACACAATCGCCTGGAATACACGCCCTCCATCCAGCGGAAAACCTGGAATCAGGTTGAACAGTCCCAGCACGAAATTCAGCAGAGCCAGGTACTTTGCCAGGGCGAGCGCGGGTGCGTTGCCGGCCACCAGCGGGCGCAGCTCCCAGCAAAGAATAGCAAGAAGAAAACTGACTGCGGGGCCCGCGATGGCGATCCAGAATTCTGCTGCCGCGCTCTCTGGCTCTGCCGCGATCTGCGAGACGCCGCCGAAGAGAAAAAGAGTGATGCGAGGCACGCGGATCCCATAGCTTATCGCCACCAGCGAGTGTCCGAACTCGTGTAACAGCACGCTAACAAAGAGCAGAACTGCTGTGATGCCGCCCATTAGCCAGTATTGCGTGGTGCTCCAGCCGCGAAACTCGGTGGGGTAGTAGCTGACGGCAAGCATCCAGGCAAGCAGGCCGAGAATCAGGAACCAGGAATAGTCCAGGTCAACAACGATGCCGAAAATCCGGCCGATGGGAATCGTGTGGCGGAACATGGCGGGCCTCGCTCTCTTCTCACATGGCACGGGAACCGCAGGAAGGCGCGATCGCCGCGCGCGCCGTCGCGCCAGCACACACTGCGTCGCACAATCCTAGCGGGGAGGAAATCCGCGTGCGGCCGAGGGCCATAACTGCCCCCCTCGTCTTGACACTCCGCGGGCCAAATCGCGTTGGCCGCCGGTTGCCCATCTCTTGCCGACCCGGGCGAGCGTGCGTGCGGGCCAGTGTGACCCGCGTGATTGCAGGAACCGACGACCTGTAAGACAGCTCTCATTATTGAAACAGCAGCGAGTTCTGTCAAGCGAGCCGCGATCGCGCCGTAGATCTCGCCTACCGCAGTGAATCTGGGCTTACAGACAGTTCGAAGTAGGCGAGCAGAAGGAACCTTCCGGAGGCAAGGGATCGGGCGCTAGGGAATTTGAACCGGGGCTGCCAGACGATAGTCGAAATACGTATCGTCCTCCGCTGTGCGGTGCGAGACAAGAAACAGAATTCTGGTGCGCGACCTCATGGAGAAATGTCTAGGCAGCCAGATGTCGTCCTCCATAGACATTTTTTCCAGCTCGAACTGGGTTCCCGGTTCCACGCGGGCTAGGAAGCCTCCAATCGAAACGGGGCGGACCACGCGCGCGGTCACCTTCACCCACTGGAACGTCTTGGTGTCGATCCAGAGTTTTCCTTCCATCCCGGTCAAGACTTCCGCGTCCAGGTTTGGCGGCTGATAGTTGGCTCGCGGCGTGGCCTTCAGTTCGTACACCTCGTGACTACCCAGTTTTGTTTCACCCAGTAGCGTGAAATTAAAAGCGAGGGTGAGCTGGTCGAGCAGCAGGTGGTCTCGCTTGCGTTCCTGTTCATAGCTGGCCAGCCGCTCCGCTCGTTGCTGCGGTGATTCCGCCTGCCGCACGGCAATCTCTGCCTTCAGCTTCCGAAGCTCATCCGCCTGCCGGCCATCCGACACAGTTGTGCCATTCACACCGATCAGGCGCTCGTAGGGCGAACCTTCAATCATCAACACTTCGTTTGTGCGGGTTTCCTTGTCGATCCGTATTCGTTCCGAATAGTCGTAGTGAGGAGCGGCCTCCCAGTCGCGTTCGTTGGCTTCAACGGACTTGAGGATTATCGTCTTTACGTCTAACCGCGTGGACTCCGCAGACACCGCGGTCGCCGCAACCCCGAACGTGCAAAGAAGCGCAAGCAGTTTCGCTCCATTGATTAGGAATCTCCTCTTTCCAGAGCCGGGAGCAAATCTACAGGCCATACGTCTTTCGAGACCCCTGCACAACTATGTCAGTAATTCTCAGGCCAGAGCAAGCGAACCGGGCCGCGAAATTTGCATTTTGATTCGGTTTCCCCTTTTCTCTGAATGCGCATCTCAATAAAAGGGACTCTTTATCTGTCTCGGGTGGTGCCCGATGTCACGATAAGGAGGACCTAAATGTTTGAGGGCGGTGGTATTCGACACTGGACTCGCCAGACGTATCAACACTTCCAGAATTGGGTCTCGCTTTCGTTCATTCTTTCATTCCTGCTTGCATTCATTGCATCGTTCCTCATCGCAACGCCCGACTTTGCGCAGGGCCCGGTGGGTGACGGCTGGTTGAAGATTCACGTCAAGCCCAAGCAGGCCTACGTATTCGTGGACGGACAAGCCATCCGGGATGGCAGCCAAACTATCATGCTACCCTCCGGAGACCACAGAATCGGCGTCTACAATTACGGCTATTCCCCGCAGGTGGAGCAGGTTCACATCGTCGCAGGCGATACCCGGCATTTGGATGTGACTCTGAATGCCTCCGGCGCGCCGGTTTCCGGACCGTTCGGCTACATTGAATTCAAGGGTCCGGGACATGCCGCTGTCCTTCTCAACGGCACGACTCCTGATTACTTCGTCGGCCACGTCGACGAATTCGACTGGGATTGGATCTGGCACCAGCGCCTCTTGGTGCACCCTGGCACTTACCAGGTCACCGTCACCCGCAAGGGGAACACAATTTGGGCGGGCCCTGTGACTGTGAAGGCTGATCAGAAGGTCGTCGTCTACCTGGATCAAAGCGGCAGGGAAAAGATCAAGAACTGGGACGCGGGTAAAGACCTGGGCACGCTGCCCAGGTTCGAGGCCGGGGTAGCCAGCGCTACGGTGCCCGTAGCGCCCGTGACGGCTGAACTCGCGGCACTGCCTACAAACATCGGCTGCGGCCAGTCCACCGCTCTCAACTGGAAATCAACCAACTCCGTGGATACCTCCATCAGCGGACTCGGCGACGTGCCCCACGACGGGGAACGCTCGGTCAGCCCGCTGAAAACCGTCACCTACAAAATCATCGCTAAGGGGCCGGGCGGCATGGTCACCAAGACGGTTGCTGTGGACGTCAACACTCAGCCCACGG
>JASHRU010000386.1 GCA_030037225.1 Candidatus Acidiferrales bacterium
GACGCATGATCGCGCGGACCGGCCTCAGCCACGGCTGGACGTGGAATCGCACGGAGGGATGGCGGTACATGCAGGCCGGGTACGCGAATGCCGGGTGCTGGGTTGGAAGTTCGTGCTGCTGGGACACAACATGGTGCGGGGCGCGGCGGGCGCGGCGCTGCTGAACGCGGAGCTGCTGGTGGCGCGCGGACTGCTCACGTCCGCGGAGATTTTCTCGGCCGAGGCGCGCGCGGCTCGGGCATTCCGACAGGCTGGTCTGGCTGCAGCCGGAGTGTGAGAACGCAACCGCCATTGAGGAGGATGCGCTCGCAGGACCGGTGCACATGGATGCCGCGCACGGAAGAACGAAACCCACGAGCTCGCACGCAAGGCAGATTCAGGCTGAACGTTCAGACCGCTGGGAGCGGTCTTTAAGGCTGGACGTTTGTAAGACTCACAGAGTCGCAGAGCCGTCAGTACGGCTTGGGCCGGCCGGTGTCGCTCGACGGCCAATCCGATTCCATTGGGGTTGGGAGGAAGGTTTCAGGGGCACAATTTTGTTGCTCCCTGGGCGTTGAGGTGCTACCACTCTCGCCGGACGGAGGCCTGCCATGAAACGAGTCGCCGCGCGATTGCTTATGCTCGCGCTGCCCGCAGCCGTTATCCTCGCGTCGTGCAAAGGAGGCGGAGGGCAATCAAATACGTTCAAGATCGGCGTGGTCAGCTCGTTCACGGGGCCCCAAGCGGCGTTCGGGCAGGCACACAAGAACGGTTACACACTCGCCCTGGCGGACTTGAACGCGAAGGGGGGCGTACTGGGGAAACCGATCGAATTGGTTTATTACGACGACCAGGGACGTCCCGACCAGGCGGTGCAGGGGGTGGCAAAACTGGTGGACCAGGACCACGTGCCGGTGATCCTGGGCGCGTACACGAGCGAGAACACGCGGGCGATGATTCCGGCGGTGACGCAGAGAGAAGTTCCGCTGCTCATACCCACGTCGGTGGCCGACAACCTGATGCAAACTGGTTCGCCGTGGGTGTTCCGGGTGTGCCAGGGGTCGGGAAACTATGCCCATGCGATTCTGGACTTTCTGAAACACAACGGCGACCCCAAAACGATCGCGATAATCTACGAGAACACAAACTTCGGGCAGTCGAACGATACGGCGATGCGGGAGGCGGCTCAGCAGGCCGGGCTGACGGTGGTGGACGAAGAGGCATATCAGGCCAGCTCGCCGGATTACAAGGCGCTGCTCGCACGCGTGAAGGCGAAAAACCCGGACGCCATCTATTTCGGCTCGTATTTGCTGGACGCATCGACGCTGATGCGGCAGTCCGCGGAGGTGGGGCTGGACCCGCGGTATTACACGGCGGCGGGCACGGGATTTTCAGCCGCAGAATTTCCAACGAAGGACAAGGGAGCGGGGGCCTATGCGGAGTATACGATCAGCGTGTCGCAGTGGTTGCCCACGGCGAAATGGAAGGGATCGAAGGAGTTCGACGAGGCCTTCCTGAAGTTGACGGGCACCCATCCGGCATATCACGCCATGGAAGCGTACGTGACGCTGGCGATCGCGGTTGCGGCAATTGAGAAGGCGGGCGGCGCCAACCCGGTGGCAATTCGGGACGCGCTGCGGGCGCTGTGGCTGCCGGAGACTCCGTTTGGCCCCATCCGGTTCGACGAGCACGGCCAAAACGATCACGCGACGCTGGTGACGCAGATTCAGGACGGGCAGTACAAAGTGGTGTGGCCGCCCGACGCTGCCGAGGCTAAGCCGATTGTGCCCACTCCACCCTGGAATAAGCGGCAGAAATAAAGTGAACAGCGGCGCTGTGTGATTTTTGAAAGCGCCCTGAAATTGCCTAGAGCGGGATAAAGCGTGGATTTTTTCACAACTCTACAGGCCGTGGTTAACGGCGTGCTTACTGGCGCACTCTATGCGCTGGTGGGCATGGGCATGGCGCTGATCTTCGGAGTGATGCGCATCGTGAACTTCGCGCACGGCACGTTCATGATGCTGGGGATGTACGCGACGTACGTCCTGTTCGTGCAGGCGCATGTGGTTCCCTATTACAGTTTTCCGCTGGTGGCGCTGGGGATGTACGGGCTTGGATATTTAATTTACATGGCGCTGCTGCGGCCGATTCACGGTCAGTCGGACTTCATGCAAATCTTGCTGACCCTGGGGATCGGGCTGGCGATCACGGACGCGATCCAGCTCGTCTTCGGCGCCGACTACCACCAGATCAACTTTCCTTTGCTGGAGAAGAACCTGCATCTGGGCAGCCACATCACGGTGAACGCGCCGTGGGTGGTGTCGTTCGGAATCGCGCTGGTGACGGGCGGCGGCCTGTACTTTTTTGTGATGCACACGATGAGCGGGCGGGCGGCACGAGCCATCGCGCAGAACCGATACGCGGCGCCGCTGATGGGCATCCATCTTCATCGCGTGCAGGCGTTCTGGTTCGGACTGGGGGTATCGGCCGCGGCGGTAGCGGGCAGCCTTCTGCTGCCGGTGTTCTATCTCTATCCGGGGGTGGGCGACCAGTTCACACTCAAGGCGTTCGTGATCGTAGTGCTGGGCGGAATGGAGTCAATCGTTGGAGCGGCGATGGCGGGGGTGCTGCTCGGGGTGGTGGAAAGCCTTACGAGCCTGTATTGGGGCAATGAATGGGCGCTCGCGGTGGACTTTGCCATATTTCTGCTGGTGCTCTCGCTGCGGCCGAGCGGGATTTTTGGAAGGCAGAAGGCATGAGGCGCTGGCAATTGGCGCTGGCGGGGTCCGGGTTCGTGCTGTCGCTCCTCGTGCCGCTGGTGGTGCACAGCGACTACCAGTTGCAGGTGCTCTTTCGGATTTATCTCTTCGCCGCGCTGGGACTGGCGTGGAACCTCGTCGGCGGCTATGCGGGACAGCTCTCGCTGGGGCATGCCGCGTATTTTGGAGCGGGAGCGTACGGGCTGGCCCTGTTTACGCGGGCGGGAATGCCCTTGTGGGCGGCGCTGGTGATGCTCGTGGGACTGGCGATGCTGTTCGCGCTGCTGATCGGGGGAGTTTCGTTCCGGTTGCGGGGGCCGTATTTCGCGCTGGCCACGATTGCGTTTGCGGAAGTGTTGCACGCGGCGGCGAAAAACCTGCCGAGGGTGACGGGAGGAGACGTGGGCGTGCCGGTGCCGGCGTTGTTCCACACGCATGCGAACCGGTCGTTCTATCTATGCGCAGTGCTGCTGACGGCGGCGACGACGGCGGCGACGTTTCTGATTTCGCGCTCGAGATTCGGCTATTACCTGATGGCGATCCGGGAAGACCAGGAGACGGCGCTTTCCGTGGGCGTGAACGCGGCGCGGACAAAACTCCATGCGCTGCTGGTGAGCGCGGCGTTCACGGCGCTGGGGGGAGCGCTGTACGGAAGCCTGTTCCTGTTTATCGTGCCAGACCAGGTGCTCTCGATCGACATTTCAAACGAAATCGCCATTGTGGCGATGCTGGGAGGAGCGGGAACGCTGGCAGGACCGATGGTGGGGGCGGCGGTGCTGGAGTCTGCGTCCGAAATCTTCAAGACGATTTTTCAGGAAGCACACCTGCTGATTTACGGCTTGCTGCTGATTGTGGTGGTGCTGTTCTTGCCCGAGGGGATCATGGGAGGAGTGGAGGCAATCGTTCGGCGGCGGAAGTGACAGGAATCGAAGACGATGAATCTTCTGGAAATCGAACACGTGACGAAACGATTCGGGGGGCTGCTGGCGACGAACGACGTCACGTTCTCGATTCGCGAGGGGGAAATCGGATTTATCGTGGGGCCGAATGGAGCGGGAAAGACGACACTGTTCAACCTGATCAGCGGAGTGTTCCATCCGGATTCGGGAACCATCCGGTTCCAGGGACGCGACATCAGCCGCATCCGCCCCAACCAGGCTGCGGAACTCGGCATCGGCAGAACGTTTCAGGTGGTGAAGCCGCTGCGGAATTTGACGGTCCTGGAAAACGTGATGCTGGGCGCGTTCCTGAGGACCCGCAGCGGGACGAAGGCTGCTGAGGAGTCGCGCGGCGTGCTGCGGTACCTGCAAATGGAAAAAATCGCGGATTCTCCCGCGAGCGGCTTGCCTCTGCCGATGCTGAAACGCCTGGAGATCGCGCGAGCGCTGGCAACGAGGCCGAGGCTGATTCTGCTGGACGAGGTGATGTCGGGACTTTCCACAGCAGAGGCGCTGGCGCTCGCGGAGACGCTGAAGAAGCTGCCGGAGTGGGGAATCTCCGCGGTCGGAGGGGTGGAACACGTGATGCAGGTGGTGATGAGCATCGCGGACCGCGTCGTCGTGCTGGATCACGGCACGGTGATCGCGGAGGGAACGGCGAAGGAAGTGGTGCACGAGCCCCGGGTGATCGAAGCGTATTTGGGGTCGAAGTATAAGGAACTGGGGCTATGAGCGAAACGCTGCTGGCATTGGAATCGGTGGAGGCAGGCTACGGCGATTTTCAGGCTCTGTTCGGCGTGACGCTGGAGGTGCCGGAGGGAGCAGTGATCTCGCTGATCGGCGCGAATGGGGCGGGAAAAACGACAACGCTGCGAGTGATCTCCGGCCTGCTGCGGCCGAAGTCCGGCACCATCCGGTTCCGAGGCGAAGATATTTCGCGCGTCAAGGCGCACGAGATGGTGGAACGCGGAATCAGCCATGTGCCGGAAGGACGGCAGCTTTTTCCACACATGAGCGTGGAGGAAAACCTGGCGCTGGGCGCGTATGTGCCGCGTACGAGGCCGCGGCTGAAGAAATTGATTGCGGAGCAATTCGCGCTGTTTCCGAAGCTCGCCGAGCGGCGGAGCCAGATCGCGGGCACGCTCTCCGGGGGCGAACAGCAAATGGTGGCGATTGCCCGCGGGCTTATGGCGCAGCCATCGCTTTTGCTGCTGGACGAACCGTCGCTGGGACTGGCGCCGAAGGTAGTGGACGAGGTCTTCGAGAAGATCCGCGAAGTGGCGCGAACCGGAGTGACTGTGCTCATCGTGGAGCAGAACGTTGTGGACGGCCTGAGCATTTCCGATGCCGGCTACGTGGTGGAAAATGGGGCGGTGGTTCTCTCCGGATCCTCGAAGGAATTGATGGCCAACGAACAGGTTCGCGCCGCCTATCTCGGCCTGTAGGGCGCGCCGCGCTCGTGGGAGCCGCCGCTTCCCTGTATGCCCTCCAAATTGCCACACAACTCTTTTCGGCATTTCGTGTTCCAATAGCTGAGGGGGCAGCCGGGTGTGTGCGCCGAGCGCACTCCCGGTGGAGCGCTGTTGACCGCCGGCCGCGAACGCGGCAGGCGGGAAACGGGGAGCGTTCCGCAAGTCGAACGTCCTGCGGGAGGAAGCATGAAACAGCGCCGCGCCCTTATGACAGCGGTTTGTTCCGTCCTTATCTTCATCTTCACGTTGTGTTCGATCCTGGCACCGCAATCCTTCGCACAATCGCAGGCACCGACGGCCAAGAATGCGCCGGGCATGTACGACTCGACAAAGGAAGTAGTGCTGAACGGCACGATATCAGGGGTGGTGGCGAGGCCTAAGGCGGGACTGCCGCTCGGCCTCTACCTGATGCTGACAACCACGCAGGGGCAGGTGGCCGTCCACCTGGGACCTTACTACGGCCGGGTTGCGGCTGAAAAAGGGCTGGTAACCGGCACCACGATTCAGGTGAGGGGAGTGAGCACGAGTTTTGCGGCAGGTGAGATTTTTCTGGCTCGGACCATCACGGTCGGCGGACAAACGCTGACGATCCGGAGCCAGAACGGCTTCCCCGTGCGGCCCGCTGCTAACGGGACACGCGGGGCGCAGGGCACGCAAGCGACAGGAGGCCAGTGATGAACGCGAAACGACCTGTCGTTCCCCTGCTATGCGTTGTGGCATGCGCGCTGGTGCTTTCTTCATGCTTGGGCTCGTCTTCGACACCATCCACCCCGCTCGCCGTTGAATTTAGCGTTGCGCCGCCCCTTTCGGATCCCCTGGGGACGACTTTCCAGGTGGCTGCAGAAGTGAGCAACGGCTCGAGTGTGAACTGGTCGTGCACGCCGACGGGCTCTTGCGGATCGTTCAACCCGACGCAAACCGGCAGCGGCACAGCCACCACCTACACGCCGCCAGCGACGGTGCCTCCGGACGATGGCGCAGTGACGATAATGGCGGTTTCGGTGCAGGACAGCACCAAAGAAGCTTCGGCGAACGTGACGATAACCGCCGGAGGGACCATCAACGTGACGTTCAACCCGCCCGCGCCGCCTCCAACGCTGGCAACCAGCACAAGCGCGAGCCTGTCCGCGACAATTACGAGCACCGTGACGAACGCGGTGAGCGATGGGATCACCTGGACGGCGACGTGCACGAACAGCGCGGGGGCAGGATGCGGGTCGTTCAGCGCGGCGCAGACCAGTAGCGGAGGGACAACGACCTACACATCGCCGACGGCGGTGCCGGCGGGAGGGCTGAACGTGACCATAACGGCGGCCTCGACGCTGGATACCGAGGATGACGTAACTGCAGTAATCAACGTCAGCACCACGCAGACCTCCGCCTTTCTCTGCGCCAATTGTTCTTATACTTACACTGTATCGGGAACCGAAGTGTCCACGGGCTATCCGTACACCCTCGCCGGTGTGTTTACCACGGATGGAAACGGCGACATCACGGCCGGCGAGCAAGACTTCAGCGATTACAAGTTCACCACGGGGAATACCGCGGCGGACACCATCGAGCCCGGTTCAGCCGGCATATCGGGAAGTATCTACCAGTTCACCGCCGACGGGAGAGGCATGCTGACGGTGGTGACGAACGATGTGAACATCGGGATCAGCAACGGTTTGACCGGCACGGAAACGTTTGCGGTCGCGTTCGTTTCCGGGAATCACGCGCTGATGACGGAGATCGATGGATTCGCGACCGGAAGCGGCTCCATGGATCTCCAGACCGTCAGCTCGTTCTCGACGTCAACGCTGAGCGACGGGATGGCGAGCAACGGCTTCACATTCGTGGTCGGTGGCGGAACCTTCAGCGAACTCCCCTTCGCCTTCGGCGGCGTATTCAATGTGAACAGCCAAGGGACCGTGTCTGGAACCGGAAGCACCGCCGATATCAATTCCGGCGGGACGGTGGCAAAGCAACAGACTTTGACCAGTTCGGGAGCCTATACAGTGGAGGACCAATTGGGCCGAATCCAGATCACGCTGATGTCGAGCGCGTTCGGCAGCGTGGGTCTTACGGGCCCGATGATCTTGAATGGGTACATCACCGACGCGACGCACGTGAAGTTCATCGAAGTGGACACGAACGTGGGCGTGAGCGCGGGGCTGGCAATCGGCCAGGGGGCCATGACAGGAACCTTCACGTCCGCTACCGTGCTGCCGGCGAACGCGTCCTATGTGTTTACGGCATTCGGCTCCGTGCCCGACGGTGCTGCGGCACTGGCCACGACGTTTACCTCCGACGGAGTCTCGAAACTGAATAACGGCTCGTCGGACGTGAACGAATCCGGTGTACCCACGAGCGGAAGCGTGACCGGCTCCTATTCGGTCGACTCGTCAGGAACAGGGCGTGTGGGCATCAGCATCATGGGGAACACAATCGTCGGCAATCCCGGCACGGCGGACAACTTCGTGGTTTATTTAAACGGTGGCTCCGACCCGCCTTTGGCTCTCGAACTGGATCAATACGGAGTGACCACGGGAAATCTATTCTCGCAGTCGGGAGGCCCGTTCGCGCTCACGTCGTTCCAGGGCAACTACGGGCTCAATTACACGCAGTTCGCTTACGACGCGGAAGCTGAAGAATACGTCATCGAGTCGGATACGAGCGGCCAGGGGCTGGCCGATGGCGCCGGGAACCTGCTGGGCACGCTGGACATCAACTATCCGGGAGCACCTGAGCCAGACCAGATCTTTACGGGCGCCTACTCGGCGAGCAGCTCAGGCCGATTCACGGGCGTACTGACTTCGTCGGCGTACGAAGGCCTCTTCGGCACAGAGACGCTGAACTTCTCTTATTTCGTCGTTAGCTCGTCGCAAGTGGTCATCATCGAGACGGACGACGAGGCCGTGACACTCGGGTTATTCCAGCTCCAGACGCCGCCGTTCTAGCGGTCCGCGGCAACGAGCCATCCCGGTCCACAGTCCGTGGCGGGGGCAATCCCCCGGCGGAAGCGGTTTTGCGCATTGGTTTGACCGCACGCCGATTATCGTCCTTTACCTCTCGACGCAACCGTTTGCTCCGCTTGACTTTGTCTACAGGCGCGTGTAAGAAGCATGCACATTTGAGAGCCGACGCATCGCCAGAATGCGCAGGTCCGGCCGACGGCGGGGACTGGGGGACTGCCGGAAGGACTGGCGCTCTCCTGACGGTCAAGGCCGGCAGCCGTAGAATCGTCGAAACCAGCTAGGTTCAAGACAGGAGGCCCCATGGCAGCACAGGCTGCGACGCTACCAGCAGCGGGAGCAGGCGGATACAGCATTCCGAGGGTGATTCTCGCGTCCACGGTCGGGACGATGATCGAGTGGTACGACTTCTACATTTTCGGCAGCTTGGCGGCGGTTCTGTCCTCCAAGTTTTATCCACCCGGCAATCAGACTTTTGCTTACATCGCCTACTTGGCCACCTTCGCTGTGGGATTCGTGGTACGCCCGTTCGGCGCGCTGTTTTTCGGCCGCATCGGAGACCTGATCGGGCGGAAATACGCGTTCCTGGTGACGCTCTCGGTGATGGGCGGTGCGACGGCGCTGATTGGGTTCATGCCCACGTTTGCGACGGTGGGGTGGGTTGCGCCGGTTCTGCTGATCGCCATCCGCGTGTTCCAGGGGCTGGCGCTGGGCGGCGAATACGGGGGCGCGACGGTGTACGTGGCGGAACACGTGCCCGACAACAAGCGGGGGTTCTACACCAGCTTCATTCAGATCACAGCCACGCTGGGACTGTTCGTATCGCTGCTGGTGATCCTGGTCACGCAGAGCTACCTGACGAAGGAGCAGTTCGCCGATTGGGGCTGGCGCGTCCCGTTCCTTATTTCGATATTCCTGCTGGCAATCTCGCTCTACATCCG